>CAYTTZ010000029.1:0-21224 GCA_964440945.1 uncultured Woeseiaceae bacterium | reverse complement strand
TCGGATTTCTAGATCCGTGGCTGAGTGGGCTCAGCAGTCAGGGCGAACAGGCGGTGATTCTTGATGAGCCGGCGCCAGAGCTGCCGGCGGACGAACCGGCGGTCACAGAAGAGAGCCCTGTGGATGACACGCTGATGCCCGCGATCCGCGAGCCGGCAGAGGCCGTTGAAGCGGAGACGGTACGTGAACCACTGGTCGACTTCTCGACCTTGCCACCGGCGGATCTCGACGTGCCGTTCCGTATGGGGGCAGCGAGCAAGACAAACTTCAGGATACGACTCCGCGAAGACAGCGGCTCCGTTAGCGTCGATTTCATTCGCGGCGGAGCGCTCAGCCTGCCGTTGGCCCTGAAGCTCGATGAAGTCGGCTTTAGTGGCAATCGATCACCCTGGGCGGCACGACAATACGCACTCTCTGATGAGGGCATCGTGCGTTTCCCGGCTGGCCAGGAACGCAGCCGCATCGTCTTGAGCATGGCTTCGGATCCTTTGCGGGAAGCCGATCAGCTGTCGACGCTACGGCTGCGCGAACTTGACACGGCGGCGACCGGGCTTGCGGTCATCATCGTAACGCTTGAAGACGACGACCAGCGTGCTTTCGAAGCCGGGTTGCCGGTCAACACGATCGCGTTTGCAACGAGTCAGGCCTCAATCCGGGAGACGGATCCGGCGGTGCAGATCGACCTCGTGCGTTTCAACCCGGATGATTCTCGCGCTGTTGTCAACTTCTCGGTCAGCGACATTACGGCGACGGAGAGCGAGGACTACTTTGCCCCCGGCGACACCACCATTACCTTTGGTCCCGGCCAGCGCTCGGCGAGATTGTTGATCCCGCTGGTGCAGGATTCGCTCGTCGAGGGCGATGAAGCATTTGTGATTGAAATGGCAAACGCCGGGCAGCTTGGAGTCGAGGATGTGTATCAGCGCATCGTCGTCATGATCCGGGACGATGAGCCGCAAAAACCCTGATTAGCTGCTAGACTTCCGCTCCGGCCCCATCGGGCCTTTAGCCCAACAAGAGCGGAGCAAACCAGTCAGATGAGTGAGAAGGACCTGCGTCGTTACTCGCGTATCGTCGTCGATGGGGTTGCACAGGCACCCAGCCGAGCGATGCTACGTGCGGTCGGTTTTTCGGAAGACGACTTCAGTCGCCCCCAGATAGGCATTGCGTCGACCTGGAGCATGGTTACACCCTGCAACATGCACATAGGCGGGCTTGCTGACGAAGCCGCGAAGGCGGCCAGCGAAGCGGGCGGCAAGGGCGTTATCTTTAATACCATCACCGTCTCGGACGGCATCTCCATGGGCACGCCTGGCATGCGTTACTCGCTGGTTTCGCGAGAGATAATCGCGGACTCGATTGAGGCGGTTGTCGGTGCAGAAGGGTTCGACGGTGTCGTCGCGATCGGCGGCTGCGACAAGAACATGCCGGGCTGTGTGATGGCAATCGCGCGACTAAACAGACCCGCTGTGTTTGTCTACGGTGGCACGATCAAGCCAGGCGCCAAGCGTCGCGACATTGTGTCGGTATTCGAAGCAGTGGGCGCACGATCGGGTGGTCTTATCTCCGACGAAGAGCTGCTGGAAGTAGAGAGAACGGCCATTCCAGGTCCCGGCGCATGCGGCGGTATGTACACCGCGAATACGATTGCCTCGGCGATTGAGGCGATGGGGATGAGCCTGGCAAACAGCTCCGCGCAGGAAGCCGTTTCCGAAAACAAACTGGATGATTGTCGCCGTGCCGGGCAGGCGGTCATGAAACTTATCGAGAATGACATCAAGCCGCGCGACATCATGACGCGTGAGGCCTTCGAAAACGCGATTTCAGTCGTGATTGCATTGGCGGGTTCGACGAATGCCGTGCTGCATCTGCTGGCAATGGCCCGCGAGGCGGAGGTCTCTCTGACGCTGGATGATTTCACTCGCATTGGGGCCCGTGTGCCAGTCCTGGCAGACGTAAAACCAAGTGGCAAGTACCTCATGTCCGAACTCATCGAGGTCGGTGGGATTCAGCCGCTGATGAAACGCATGCTGGAAGCAGGTCTGTTACACGGTGATTGCATGACGGTTACCGGCAAGACGCTGAAAGAAAACCTGGCCGAAGTCGAAGACTATCCGGAAGGTCAGCAAATCGTCCGTGACTTCGACAATCCCATCAAGGCAGATAGCCACCTCTCGATTCTTTACGGCAACGTTGCACCGGAAGGCGCGGTGGCAAAAATCACCGGCAAGGAAGGGCTCCGCTTCGAGGGTAAGGCTCGGGTGTTTCACTCCGAGGAGGCGGCATTGCAGGCCATCCTCGACGATACGATTAAGGCCGGCGATGTCCTGGTCATCCGTTATGAAGGGCCACAAGGCGGCCCGGGCATGCGCGAGATGCTGAGTCCGACCGGCGCAATCATGGGCAAAGGGCTCGGTGCGGATGTTGCGCTGATCACGGATGGCCGGTTCTCTGGCGGGAGTCACGGATTCGTCGTCGGCCATGTCTCGCCCGAGGCCGCGGCCGGCGGGCCGATCGGTCTTATCGAAGATGGCGACAATCTGACGATCGATGCAGAGGCTAAGGAAATCAATGTTGCGGTCAGCGATGAGGAGCTGGCGCAGCGCAGGGCAGCATGGCGCCGGCCAGCGTCACCTGTAAAGCGGGGTGTACTCGCAAAATACCGAAATGAAGTGTCCTCGGCATCCGAGGGCGCGGTGACTATTCCGCCGACCTGGGACGAATAGTTGTGGTCGGCTTGACGTTTGGGCCAAGGTTCGCTCTACTGCAGCGATGAACTTTTACGACACCCACGTAAAGTGCCAACGTATCAACGAGCTTGATACGAAAAAACACATAAAATACATGGCGCGCCAGAGGTGCGTGGGTGCGAGTGGCAACTGTATCGGCTAGTTAATAAAGTTCGGACATTGTCAGCGAACCCGCCAGGAAACTCCTAGCGGGTTTTTTTTTGGTTGTTGGAAAGAGTGGTGGCATGAGTATGATTTCTGAGGCCGTATTTGACGGTAGCGCGGCGCTCGGTGCGCCGCAGGCCATTGCCGATTCGCCCTGGGTTGTCATGAAATTCGGCGGCAGCAGCGTTTCGACGGCTGAAAACTGGGCCACGATTGCCGAACTCATCAAGCGCCGCCTGGATGACGGTCTCAAGCCCGTAATCGTGCACTCGGCGCTAAAAGGCGTATCGAACGCGCTGGAAGGAATCCTGCAACTGGCCGTCACCGGCGACCCGTCAGCACAGCTCGAGGACGTTCGCGCGCAGCATTACGAACTGGCCGAACACCTCGGCCTCGATGGACCCGCGCTTCTCGACGAGACTTTGCATCAGCTGGAGCAGCTGGTTGCCGGCGTGCGCCTCGTCCGGGAGGTCAGCGTGCGTGTTCGCGTGCGCATAATGGCGCTGGGCGAATTGATGGCAACACAGCTCGGTGCCGAGTATCTCAAGACCGCCGGAATTCCCGTGCAGTGGGTCGACGCGAGAGAGCTGCTGCGCAGCACATCGAGAACCGGTCAAAATCCGGTCAATGCCTACCTGGCGGCAACCTGTGACTTTGCTCCGGACGAGGCGCTGCAATCCCGCCTTGGCGCTATTGGCAAGGTCGTTGTCACGCAGGGTTTTATCGCGCGCAACGCGGCCGGCGAGACCGTGCTGCTCGGGCGCGGCGGATCTGATACATCCGCCGCGTACTTCGCAGCGATGCTGTCTGCGCGTCGCCTGGAAATCTGGACCGATGTGCCGGGTATGTTCACCGCCGATCCGCGTGTTGTACCGTCGGCCCGGCTGTTGGTAGCACTGCACTACGATGAGGCCCAGGAGCTGGCGTCAGCCGGTAGTTCCGTGCTTCACCCACGGTGCCTGTCTCCGCTAAGGGCCTACAGTATTCCGTTGTTCGTCCGTAGCACCCCGTCACCGGAGATCGCAGGTACGGTTGTGGCATCCGTGACCGAAGAGGTTGAACCTCAGGTCAAGGGTATTTGTATTCGGGACGGACTCACTCTGATTTCAATGAACACGGTGGGTATGTGGCAGGAGGCGGGTTTTCTTGCTAAAGCATTCGCCGCTTTTGGCCAGCACGGCGTGTCGGTGGACCTTATTTCGACGTCCGAGACCAATGTCACGGTGTCGATCGACACCAGCGATGGCATGCTCCCCGAAGACATCGAGGCGTCGCTCGTGGCTGACCTCGAGAATATCTGCCAGGTGCGCATCATTTCAGGCTGTTCGGCCGTTAGCCTGGTCGGCCGCAAGATTCGCACGATCATCCCGCGACTGGCGCCGGCGCTCGAGGTCTTTGAAGAGGAACGCATACACCTTATGTCGCAGGCCGCGAACGATCTGAACCTGACCTTCGTCGTTGACCGGCAGCAGGGACCCAGGCTGGTCAGCAAGTTGCACGCGACCGTGATTCGCAAGAAAGGCACGTCACCGGTGTTTGGCCCCAGTTGGGAACGATTGTTTGCGGGTGACGAGCCAACCGCGCGGGCT
The DNA here is from genome assembly GCA_964440945.1 of uncultured Woeseiaceae bacterium. Classification (GTDB taxonomy): domain Bacteria; phylum Pseudomonadota; class Gammaproteobacteria; order Steroidobacterales; family Woeseiaceae; genus UBA1847. The sequence continues at coordinate 16,741 of CAYTTZ010000029.1, read as the reverse complement.
GCGGACACCTGGTGGATGCGCAAACGCGATCAGTTACTCGATGTTGCAAGCGGCGAACTGAATGCGTACGTATACGATCGGGAAAGCGTCGAGGATGCCGCCAGGAGCTTGCTCAACCTTGCGAACATCGATCGCATCCTTTATGCGGTCAAGGCCAATTTCAACGCGGACCTGCTTCGCGCCCTGGGTGCGGCTGGCGTCGATTTTGAATGTGTTTCCCCGGGTGAGGTTGAATGGCTCGAAAAGATCATTCCGGACTTCGACCTGTCGCGCATTCTCTTCACACCTAATTTCGCGCCACGAGATGAGTACGAATGGGCACTGCAAAAAGGCCTGCAGTTAACACTGGACAATCTCTATCCATTGCAGGCCTGGCCGGAACTGTTCGCCGGTCGGGAGCTCTTCATTCGCGTGGATCCAGGGCAGGGCCGCGGTCATCATGAACACGTGAAGACCGCCGGCGTGCATTCGAAGTTCGGCGTACCGCGGTTTGAAGTGGATGAGCTGGTTCGACTGGTCGATGCCGCCGGGGCTAAAGTGATCGGCATCCATGCGCACAGCGGCAGCGGTATTCTCGATCCGGAAAACTGGCGTTCCGTGGCGGCGGAACTGGTACAGGTTGCCGAACATTTTCCGGAAGTGAAGACCATCGACCTGGGCGGTGGCCTCGGAATCCCTGAAAAGCCGGGCGACAAGTCCTTCGACCTTGCCCGGCTCGACGAGACGCTGGCGGAGATTCGCGATGCTTATCCACAATACGATTTGTGGCTGGAGCCGGGCCGATTCCTCGTCGCCAGGGCCGGCGTTTTGCTGACCAGGGTTACGCAGACGAAGGGCAAGGGCGACATGCAGTACATTGGCGTGGGAACCGGTATGAACTCTCTGATTCGGCCCGCGTTGTATGGGTCCTACCATGAGATTGTGAATCTCACGCGCGCTGACGAGGCGCCGAGCGAGACCGTTACCGTAGTCGGTCCCATCTGCGAAACCGGTGATCGCCTTGGCAGTGATCGCTTGCTCCCGCCTACGGCGGAGGGCGATATTATTCTCGTCGCCAACGCAGGTGCTTACGGTCACGTGATGAGTTCGTACTACAATCGACGTGAAGTCGCCAAGGAGATTGTCATATGACGGTTTTCTTTGGGGTACCGCGGACGCGTTCGATGCGCGCGCTAGGGATGCTGGAAGAAGCGGGTATCGATTAAGAAATGCAGCTGACCGATATTCTCTGCGCTGATCGCAACGACAGCGACGAGTTTCTGGCGGACAGGTTGAGGTCAGTCATCCTTGCACTGAATGGCGCGTTTTAAGCCGTGCTGCGACGTCGGCAAGGCTTAAGTTGCGCTCGGCGAGCAACACCGTCAGGTGATAAACCAGGTCGGCAGCTTCGTCGATGATTTCTTCACGATTACCCGAGACTGCTGCGAGCGCCAGTTCGACGCCTTCCTCGCCAACTTTCTGAGCAATGCGCTTTATACCAGCGGCCGCAAGTTTGGCCGTGTAGCTATTTTCTGTTGGGTTATTCAGGCGCGCCAGGACAATAGTCTCAAGCTCACCGATAAAGCTGATGTCTGCAGTGCTCACCGTGTTTCCTTAATGTCTGATGTCGACCTGGCTTCTCGCCAGGTAGTCCTTTAGCTCCGGGATCGGGATCTCGGCACTGTGAAAGACGCTCGCGGCCAGTGCGCCGTCAACGTTCGCCTCCCCGAATACTTGCAAGAAGTGCTCCCTTGCACCAGCACCGCCGGACGCGATTAATGGCACATTGCATACTTCGCGCACGGCGGCGAGTTGATCGATGTCGTAGCCTTTGCGAACCCCGTCCATATTCATACAGTTTAGAACGATCTCTCCAGCGCCGCGTTTCTGGACTTCCCGAACCCAGTCAACGGTCATACGTTGTGCGGGCCTGGTCTTGTCGGGATCGCCGGTGTATTGATACACAAAGTAGTTGCTGTGCTCCTGACGACTGTCAATGCCAACGACAACGCACTGTGATCCGAAGCGTGTCGCCAGCTCCGATATCAGGCCAGGGTTCGCGAGAGCAGGTGAGTTGATCGAGATCTTGTCGGCGCCTTTGTTAAGAACGTCTTCCGCATCGGCGACGCTGCGAATTCCGCCGGCGACGCAGAACGGGATGTCGAGGACTCTCGCGACACGACTTACCCAGCTGCGGTCGACACCGCGTTCGTCAGGGCTTGCCGTGATGTCATAAAACACGAGCTCATCGGCGCCTTCAACGCAGTAACGCTCTGCCAGTTCGAGTATGTCGCCAACCACACGGTGGTTACGGAACTGCACGCCTTTAACGACAACGCCGTCACGCACATCGAGACACGGGATTATGCGCTTTGCCGGAATGTCGCCACCTCCGTAGTCGTTATTTCTCCGTCGAGCAATGCCCGGCCTGAGATAGCTGCAGGCACACCGTGAGATCTGAGTTCCTCGAGGTCGCCGATATGCCTTACGCCGCCCGACGCCTGCAGCGCCAGGTGCGGGTAGCGACGAAGCGTCTCTGCGTACAGAGCAACATTCGGGCCGGCCATGGCACCATCGCGGCTCACATCGGTGCACAGGACATGTTTGAGGCCGGCGTCTTCATAATGATCGATGCAGTCCCACAGCGATAAACCCGAATCGCAGGTCCAGCCATGAGTCGTCAGCATTGGTGTGGCATCTGCCTGCAAGCGTACATCGAGCGCGAGCACGAGCCGATCCGGACCGAATTCACGCAGCCATTCACTCACGACGCCTGTCTCGGTAATTGCCATGCTGCCGATAACGCATCGTGTTACGCCTTGGTTGAGCCAACCCTCGACAGCGTCACGATCGCGAATTCCGCCGCCCAATTGCACGTCCAGCCCTGTCTCGCTGGCAATAGCGGAGACGATCGCCCGGTTCGCCTGATCACCCGAGCGCGCGCCGTCCAGGTCGACGATATGCAAGTCCTGCACAGCCAGCGCGGAGAATCGTCGCGCCACGGCGACGGGGTCGTTGCTGTATTCGGTTGTTTGATCGAATTCGCCTTTGAAAAGGCGCACGCACTTACCGTCTTTCAAGTCGATGGCTGGAATTATCTTCATGTTGCACCGTCAATGAAGTTCTGCAGCAGCCGGGCGCCGGCCTGTGACGAGCGCTCCGGGTGAAACTGCGACGCGACGAAATTATCGTGGCCGATGACTGCAGAGAATTGCTCGGCATGGCGGGCCGTGGCGAGCGTGTATTGCGACACCGGCAATGCATAGCTGTGCAGGTAGTAGAAGTAGCCGCCATCCTGAATTTCATCAAGCAGCGGGTGCTCGCCTGTTTTCGTCGTCGCGCACCAGCCCATATTCGGGACAGGACACAGCGGATTGGAGGGTAGTAGCTTAGCGGTCCCCGGAACGATGCCAAGGCATTCAACATCCTCCTCCTCAGAACCATCGAGCAACAACTGCATGCCGAGGCAGATGCCCAGAACCGGTTGCGTCAACCCACGAATTACATCAACCAGCTGCGCCTCACGAAGCCGATCCATGGCATCTTTCGCGGCGCCCACACCCGGCAAAAGGACGCGATCCGCCGAGCGAATCACGGCCGCATCTGTGGTCAACTCCGCGTTCCTGCCCAGTCGCTCGAATGCAAACAGCAGAGATGCAATATTGGCTCCGCCGCTGTCGATGATAGCAATCGTACTCATGCGCTCAGCTCAACGTACCTTTAGTGGAGGGCAGTTCGGTTCCGTCACGGCTTGTAGCCTGGCGCAATGCCCGGCCAACCGCCTTGAAGCAGGCTTCGATCATGTGGTGAGTATTCTCGCCGCGGACTTCGATATGCAATGCGGCGCCCAGTGACTCACTCAGCGAGCGGAAGAAGTGTTCGACCATCTCGGTCGAGAGTTCGCCAACGTTGTCTCGCGGAAACTCCCCTTCAAATCGGAAGGCGGCCCTGCCGGACAGGTCGAGTGCGACCCTGGCCTTGCTTTCGTCCATTGGCAGAAGGAAACCGTAACGCCCAATACCGAACTTGTTGCCTAGCGCTTGCCTGAGTGCGGAACCGAGGCAGATCGCCGTGTCCTCGACCGTGTGATGTTCATCAATCTGGAGGTCACCGTCGCAGGATAGCTCGAGGCCGAAGCCGCCATGTTTGGCAATCTGCTCCAGCATGTGGTCGTAGAAACCGATGCCGGTACTCACGTTGATCGTGTCGCTTGCATCGAGATTGACGCTGGCGCGAATCTTCGTTTCGTTGGTGTTCCGCTCGACCGACGCGACCCGACTGGAATGGCACAGCAGTTTGACGATCGCGGGCCAGCTCATCGCGTCGGCGTCGTCCGTGTTGACAAGGAGTCCGCGAACGCCGATGCGCTCGGCCAACTCCATGTCCGTTACGCGGTCACCAATAACAGCCGAACCGGCGAGGCCGATATCAGTGGCCGCCAGGTACTTCGTGAGCAGCCCGGTGCGCGGCTTACGGCATTCGCAATTTTCCTCGGGCAGGTGCGGGCAGATGAAGATCTCGTCAAATGCTATTCCCTGGCTCGTAAACAACGCCAGCGTATGTTCGTGGCAGGTGTCGAATCGGGCCTGCGGGAACGAGTCCGTGCCCAGCCCGTCCTGGTTACTCACCATGACGAAACGGTAGCCATGCCGGCCCAGTTCCAGAAGCGCGGGGATGACGCCATTGACCAGCCGGATCTTCTCCACCGCGTCGACCTGAAAATCGTCCGGCTCCTCAATTAAGGTGCCGTCGCGATCGATGAACAGGACCTTCACACCCATTTCAGGACTCCTTCAGCGTATCAAGTGCGCGCAACAGCTGGGAATTTTCATCGGCACTGCCTACGGAGATCCGTATGCACGAGGCCAGCGGGCCGCCAAAGTACCGCAGCAGAACATGGTGCTCTTCACAGCGATTCAGGATCTTGTTCGGGTCGTCCACCTCGATCAGAAAAAAATTGCCGTCGCTTGGCCATACCTTGCGCACAAATGCGAAGCCCTCGATGGCATGTATCAAACGCTGCCGCTCCCTGATTATTTCGGCCACCGCGCGTTCAGCCAGCACGAGCTGCTCTTCTTCCAGTGCATCTTCAACGCATTCCACGACGGGCGTGGCGAGCGCGTAGGGCGACTGCACGGCACCGAGCATTCGAATAACAGCCTCAGGACCAACGACAACGCCGCACCGTGCCCCGGCAAAAGCCAGTGCTTTCGAAAGAGTGCGCAGCACCAGCAAGTTTGGAAACTGATCGAGGAGTTCAATCACAGAAGGTGAGTCGCAAAACTCGACATAGGCTTCATCCACGACTACAGCCGATCGGTCGCCGCGTTCCCGTAACAATTTTTCCAGCTCGGCACGCGGCAGCGTCGTTCCCGTAGGATTGTTTGGCGAACAGATGAAAATCAGCCGCGAGTTGTCGTCACAGGCGTTGAGCACTGCGTCGACGTCAATCGCGAAGTCATCCTCGGACAGCGTTGCAACTTCGATGACCTTGGCACCCTGCACCTCGGCGTAGTGCCGATACATGGAGAATGACGGCGAAGTAGTCACGACGCTGTCCTTACCCGCCCGACAAAACGTCCTGATGAGAAGGTCGATGGCCTCGCTCGAGCCACGCGTCACGAGCAGCACTTCCCGTGCGCAGCCGAACCGCCTGGCCAGCGACGTCTGAAGTTTCTGTGGGCGAACTTCCGGATAGCGATTGAGTGGTCGGCGGAATGGATTGTTCGGGTTGATCAACGGCGATTCGTTGGCGTTTAGACGAATCGTGTTATCCACTTGCTCAGCCGCTTCATAAGCATGCAGCGACTGAATCTCTGGCCTTGCGAGGTTCGCGATACTCATGGCCCGGCTCTCAATCTGCGAGTCACTGCTGCGGCATGCCCATCCAGGCCTTCGAGTCCGGCGAGGCTGACGACCGCTTCGCCAATGTTGCCCAGACCCTCCAGACTCAGCTCCTGTATTGTCATCTGGCGCATGAACTGGTCGACTCCGAGGCCGCTGTAGGTCTGAGCAAAGCCGTACGTCGGCAAGACGTGGTTAGTGCCACTGCAGTAGTCCCCAACCGATTCCGGGGTCCATTGCCCAAGAAATATCGAGCCCGCGTTGCGCAGCGCAGGAAGCATGTTGCGTGGATGCTCCACCTGCAGAATCAGGTGTTCAGGCGCATAGCGGTTGCTAACCTTCGCCGCTGTGGCGAGATCGGGCACGACGATGATCCGGGAATTGTCGAGTGCCTCTGCAGCGATCTCCGAGCGTGACAATTCGGCAAGTTGCCGCTGGATTTCGTCAGCCACGACGGTCGCCAGCTCCGACGAGGTCGTGACGAGCACCACCTGGGAGTCAACACCATGCTCGGCCTGCGACAAGAGGTCGGACGCCACGAATTCCGCGGAAGCCTGCGCGTCTGCAATGACAAGAACTTCGGACGGGCCGGCGGGCATATCCATAGCTGCGCCGGCCGGATCGCCGCCCACTTGTGCTTTCGCACTGGTCACGTAGGCATTGCCAGGGCCAAAGACCTTGCAGACCTTGGGAATACTCTCGGTCCCATACGCCATTGCGGCAATAGCCTGTGCGCCCCCGACTTTGAAGATATCGGTGATGCCGGCGCGGGTTGCCGCGACGAGCACGGCAGGATCGGCCGTACCATCAGGCCTCGGTGGCGTACAAAGCACCTTAGTCGGACAGCCGGCGATAATTGCCGGGACAGCAAGCATGATGGCGGCGGAGGGAAGCGGTGCGGTGCCTGCGGGCACGTAAAGCCCGACGGCATCCAGCGCGTGGCTCACTCGCTCGCAGACCACGCCCGGCATTGTCTCAACCCGAATTGGTAAGGGACGCTGAGCCTCGTGGAATGCGCGAACATTGCGAATGGCCAGATCGATGGCATCGTGCTGATGCTTGCCAAGCTCACCACCTGCAGCCTCGACTTCCGTGGCGGACACCCGAAAATCAGCGAGCTCTGCGCCGTCATATTTCCGCGTCAACTCCGCGAGTGCTGCGTCGCCACGCGTGCGGACCTCAGTAATAATCCCGGCTGTCTTCGCCCGGATAGAGGCATCCTGCGACATAGCAGGGCGCTCCAACAGGGCCCCGCGCTCGCCTTCGGACAGATCGGTCCAGTATTTCGATTCGATACGCATGGCTCAGGCGAGCATCTTCTCTACCGGCAGGACGAGCAGGGAGCTGGCCCCGGCGGCCTTGAGGTTCTCGAGGGTTTCCCAGAAAACCGTTTCGCGGCAGACGGCGTGCACGGCGACTTTGTCATCGTGGCCATCCAGCGGTATGACCGTCGGGGCCTCTGAACCGGGCAGCAGGTTACGAATCTCTGGCAAGGCGTCGCGAGGCGCGTGCAGCATGATGTACTTGCTCTCTCGCACCTGCAGGACCCCGTCGAGGCGCTGCAGGATCTTATCGACCAGCGCCTGCTTGGTGTCCCCGAGCGGTGCCAGCGTTTGAATGACGACCGCCTCGCTGTCGAGTAGAACGTCAACCTCTGAGAGTCCGTTAGCCTTGAGCGTGGAGCCCGTTGAGACAAGGTCACAGATGAAATCCGCCCGGCCGAGCTTGGGTGCTATCTCCACAGCGCCGGAAAGGTAGACGGTCTCGGCATTGATAGAGTTCGCAGTAAGAAACCTATTTAACAAACCTACATAACTTGTTGCAATTCTTTTGTTTTCTAAGGATTCCGGTCCGTCATATTGGGTCCCGTCCGGCGCAGCCAGTGCCAGCCGGCAATGACCGAAGTCCAGCTCGTAGATTTGCTTGAAGAGCCCGTCACCGCCGTCGGACTTCAGATTCTCGCGCTTTTCCTCGACGATATTCAGGCCGACTATCCCGAGGTCACACACATCCTCGCTGACGAGCCCGGGAATGTCGTCGTCACGCACCAGCAACAGATCGATCGGCATGTTCTCGCCGTAGCAGATGAGCTGGTCCTTGCTCTTCGTCAGCTTCAGACCGCAACGCTCCAGCAGATCGATGGAGTGATCGGTCAGACGGCCGGTCTTTTGCACCGCAATCTTGATGCGCTGCTCGGGGGTATCCATGGGGTTGTCCTCAGTGGTGGGTGCCGGGTTGGCGAGTTCGTTCTATGGCCGTGCGGTAGCCACCGAAACCATCGGAAAGGAAACGGGCGACGCGACCGATCGTGGTGACACTGACGCCCGTCAGGTCGTGAATCTTGCGGTAGGGCAGGTCTTGTTCGAGATACTCCACAACCTGCCAGCGATCGACCAGGGCCTGTAGTTCGGCAGGCGTGCAGAGATCTTTGAAGAAATTGCGGCACTCAGAGGCGGTCTGCAGGCTGATTATGGCCTCAAACAGGGCATCTTCCGCACGCTGCTGCTGCCGGTCGGATTCGTTTCGGTTCGGTTTCATGATGCTCAGATGTATTAATGTATTAGTACACTAATGCATTAGGACGGTTATAGCAACCCGGTCTCGACGTTACCGGCCAACTTCGACGCTGGGCGCAATAAAGCGAGGAAAAACGGTTACTTGTGAGACTAATAAAGCGGGCATTAATGCCTTGACCGGCGGCCGAAGTTGCACATACACTCTCTTGGACTCATCGAGACCGGTCGAGGGATAGGCCCGACGACGCCGGGGCAACCTTCAGGACTAACCATTCTGAAAAGGTGCCAACTCCTGCGATGCCTTGCATAAAGCTTGCGCATCGGTAGATGAGGGTTGCTGCAGCACGCCGGATAACCCGGTTGAAGGGCAGAACATCCCTCCCTTGCGGGCTTCGCAGGGTTCCGATGAGACAGTATTGGAATCGACTAGCGGAGACCGACAATGACATCCCCAGCCAGCAAAGCCACGCAAGCCGTTCGTGCGTCTATCGAATCGGATACACAGCACGGTGCGGTTGTGCCACCGTTACACTTATCCTCAAATTTCGCGTTCGAGGGGTTTGGCCAGAAGCGCCAATACGACTACACACGCTCCGGCAACCCGACGCGCGACGCACTTGCTGACGCGCTGGCGAATCTGGAAGGCGGTGCCGGCGCTGTAGTGACTTCGTCGGGCATGGCGGCACTGACGTTGCTAACCCAGCTTTTGAAGCCCGGTGATGTGATTGTTGCGCCACATGATTGCTACGGGGGCACATTTCGGCTGTTCGAGCAGCAGTCGAAGAAAGGCCTGTTCGAGGTCCGTTTTGTTGACCAGACCGACCTCGAAGGGCTGCGAGCTGCCTGCGCCGACGGTCCCGCCATTATTCTGGCCGAGACCCCGTCGAATCCGCTGCTACGCATTGTCGATATCGCCGCTATCGCAGACATCGCGTCGAGCTGTGGCGCATTGTTCGCAGTCGACAACACGTTCTTGTCCCCGGCGCTGCAGAACCCGATCGAGTTCGGCGCCGACCTGGTTATTCACTCCACCACCAAGTACATCAACGGCCATAGTGACGTTGTCGGCGGCTGTGTTGTTGCGGCGACCGATGAGCTTGCCGAAGAAATTGCCTACTGGGCCAACTGTATCGGTATCACCGGTGCACCGTTCGACAGCTTCATGACGTTGCGCGGCATTCGAACCTTGCATCCGCGAATTCGTCAGCACGAAGAAAGCGCGAGCCTCATTGCCAATCTGCTGGATAGCCATAGCCAGGTTGAGCAAGTTTATTACCCCGGACTTGAAACCCATCCGGGACACGATATTGCCAGGCGTCAGCAGCGCGGCTTTGGCGGCATGATCAGTTTCGAGCTCAACGGTGGGGAAGATGCCGTGCGGACCTTTGTCGAGCACCTCAGGTTCTTCTCGCTGGCCGAGTCGCTGGGCGGTGTAGAGAGTCTCGTCTGCCATCCGCGGTCGATGACGCATGCACCGGTCAATGATGCAGCGTTGACGAAAGCGGGTATCCGGCCAAACCTGGTCCGTCTCTCGATAGGGCTCGAGGCTTCAGAGGACCTGGTGGCGGACCTGCTGGGCGCCCTCGAGGCGGCCGGTTCACTACCAACATTGAAACCCGTTGCTGCGGCCTGCGCCTGACCGCAATGAGTCTTCCACCACATCTCACGGCCCATCTTTCGAAGGACACGCGTTTCCTGCGTGTTGAGGGTGAGTTCGCCCTCGAGAATGGTGAGCAGCTCAGGGACGTGGACATTGCCTACCGGACCTGGGGCGATCCAGCCAATGCGGCAGGTGGCGCGATCCTGATTTGTCATGCGCTTACGGGTTCCGCCGATGTCGATGCCTGGTGGCCGAACATCATAGGCACAGGAAAAGCTTTTGATCCGGCAAACGATTTCATAATCTGCTCGAACATTATTGGCAGTTGCTACGGCACAACCGGACCGGCCAGCCTTAAGCCGGGCTCTACACAGCGATACCGCGCCGACTTCCCACGCATTTCCGTACGCGACATGGTTGAGCTGCAACGCGTGCTCCTCGATAAGCTCGGCGTATCCCGCCTGGAACTCGTGACGGGACCCTCGTTAGGCGGTATGCAAGCGCTTGAGTGGGCGATCAGTTACCCGGATTGCGTGGACAGCATCGTGCCCATCGGCGTCGGCGGCCGTCACTCCGCCTGGTGTATTGGCGTGAGCGAGGCGCAGCGGGCGGCTATCGCGGCCGACCCCAACTGGAAAGGCGGGTATTACAGCGATGACGCGCCACCGTCGGATGGCTTGGCGGCGGCGCGCATGATGGCCATCTGCACGTACCGTAGCTGGGAGAGCTTTGATCGCCGGTTTGGCCGCGATCAAAGCGAGGACGAGGAGTACCAGGTTCAGTCCTACCTTCGATATCAGGGCGAAAAAATTAATGAGCGCTTCGACGCGAATACCTACGTAACGCTGACGCACGCGATGCACACGCACGATCTGTCCCGGGACCGGGGCGCCTACCTCGACGTGCTGGCGTCAATCTCGCAGCCGGCCCTTGTCGTCTCAGTGAGTACGGATGCACTGTATCCGCCGGCAGAGCAGCAGCTGCTGGCGGAGCACCTGCCGGCTGCCAGCTACGAAATACTGGAATCGGCGCATGGCCATGACGGCTTCCTGATCGAAACCGAGGCGCTTGGGGAAAAGATCATCCGCTTTCGCCACGCCAACAAGGCGCGCGCCACTATCAAGGCAGTCAGCTCAGGCAGCGAATAATCTCGTCGGTCATCTCATCAGTCGAGATTGCGCGTTCATTCTCTGTGGCGATGTCCGCGGTCCTGTTGCCGCCCGAAATTGCAGCAGCAATTGCAGCCTCGATGGCCGCGGCTTCTTCTTCCAGGTCCAGGCTATGGCGCAGAAGCAGCGCCGCGCTGGCAATCGCCCCACAGGGGTTGGCGATACCACGACCCGCAATGTCCGGCGCCGAGCCGTGTATTGGCTCGTAAAGGCCACGCTTGGCATCCCCAATGGACGCTGACGGCAGCATGCCCATTGAGCCGGCGAGCATAGAGGCCTCATCGGTCAGGATATCGCCAAACATATTCTCGGTGACGATGACGTCGAACGAACCGGGGCGGCTCAGCAGGTGCATGGCAGCCGCGTCGACCAGTAGTGTTTCGAGCTCGATCTCAGGGAATTCGGTGGCCATGACCCGGTCGGTAACCTCGCGCCAGAGACGCGACGTTTCCAGGACATTGGCTTTGTCGACCGAGCAGAGGCTGTTGCGCCGAGCCGCGGCGAGCCTGGCGGCGACGCGCACGATACGCTCGACTTCATGGGTGTGATAGGTGCATAGATCGCTGGCTGAATCCGCGTCGCGTGTCTTGGCGCCGAAATATATGCCGCCGGTCAGCTCGCGCACCACCAACAGATCGACGCCCTCGAGAAGCTCGGCTTTCAAAGGCGATACGGAGGCCAACTCAGGGTAGATCTTCACCGGGCGAAGATTGGCGTAAACGCCGAGCAGGGCGCGCAGCTCGAGTAAGCCTTGTTCCGGCCGCACCGGCGCTTTGGGGTCTGACCATTTGGGGCCGCCCACGGCACCCAGCAGTACAGCATCGCTCGCCTCACAGGCCGCTCTCGTCGCATCCGGCAGCGGATCGCCGGTTTCATCGATCGCGATACCGCCCATCAACGCTTCCTGGAACTCGAAGCGATGCCCGTTCTTATCGGCTACGGCTTGCAGCACGCGCCGCGCGCCGACCGTGACGTCGGGGCCGATGCCATCTCCGGGCAGCAGCGTGATCAAGGCTTCCATGTGCGACTCTCCTCGAACTTCGCGATGCCATCTCGATGCTGTCGCAGATACCCCAGCTGGTCGATACCCTCGACGAGGCAGTGCCTGGCAAACGCGTCGATCGGGAAACTGCTGACCCTGTCCTCGGGCAGTCTTAGCGTCGAGCTCTCCACGTCTATCTGGACGTTGGCGCCCGGGTTGTCGAGCAGCCATCGGTGCGTGTTCTGATCGACAACAACCGGAATGAGTCCGTTCTTCAAGGAATTGTTGCGAAAAATGTCGGCGATCTCGGTCGAAATTACGGCGCGGAATCCAAAGTCGAGCAGTGCCCACGGCGCGTGCTCACGAGAGGAGCCGCAGCCAAAGTTATTGCCGGCCACGAGGATTTCGCAGCCGTTAGCACTGGCCTTGTTGAGCGGGAAATCCGGGCGTTCGTTGCCATCGCTGTCGTAACGCAGATCGTAGAACAGGTTCTTGCCCAGCCCATCGCGGGACGTCGTCGTAAGGAATCGTGCGGCGATGATCTGGTCGGTATCGATGTCCCTGGTTGGGAGCACGACGGTTTGCGATCGAATGGGTGTGATGCCGCTCATGAAAATGTCCTCGGATCCGTTACGCGGCCGCGTACCGCGGAGGCTGCGGCTGTCGCGGGGCTGGCCAGGACGGTGCGCGCGCCGATTCCCTGGCGGCCCTCGAAATTGCGGTTGCTCGTGCTGACGCTCAGCTTGCCGCTTGGCACCGTATCGCCATTCATGCCGATACACATTGAGCAACCGGCTTCGCGCCATTCTGCGCCTGCGCTGATGATGATCTGGTCGAGCCCTTCGGCCTCGGCTTCCTTTTTGACCTGCTGCGAACCGGGCACGACCAGCATGCGAACGCCCTCGGCGACTTTCTGACCTTTTAGCACTCGCGCAGCTTCCCGAATATCGGAAAGCCTGCCGTTTGTACAGCTGCCGACAAACACCACGTCAACGTCGTTCTCAGTCATCGGTTTGCCAGAATCAATGCGCATGTAATCTAGCGCCTTGCGGAAACTCGCGTCGTCACCGCCGTCCGGCACGGGATCGTTGACGCAAACAACCATTCCCGGATTTGTACCGAACGTCACCATTGGCTGCATCGCAGCGGCGTCCAGCGTTACCGACTTGTCAAACTTTGCGCCTTCGTCCGTGCGTAGTGTCTTCCAGCGAGCAACCGCGGTATCCCAGTCGGCTCCTTGCGGGGACCTCGGGCGACCGTGCAGGTATTCAAAAGTGGTCTCGTCCGGCGCAATCATGCCGGCACGGGCACCGCCCTCAATCGACATGTTGCAAACCGTCATCCGGCTTTCCATGTCGAGCTGGCGTATCGCGTCACCGCGGTACTCGATCACGTGACCAGTGCCGCCGCCCACTCCAATCTTGCCGATTACGGTCAGGATGAGGTCCTTTGCCGATGTACCGGCAGGCAGCTTGCCGTCAACGTTGATGGCCAGGGTTTTCGGTTTGCGCTGCAACAGGCATTGTGTGGCAAGAACATGCCCGACCTCGGTCGTGCCGATGCCGAAGGCGAGGGCGCCGAACGCACCGTGCGTGCTCGAATGGCTGTCGCCGCAGACGATCGTCTTGCCGGGCTGCGTCGCACCAAGCTCGGGACCGATGACATGCACGATGCCGCGGTGGTCGTTGCCGAAGCCGATCAGGTCCAGCCCGAATTCTTCGCAGTTGAGCTCCATCTGCCGAATCTGGTTGGCGGCTTGTTCACCGACTACGGCAAGGTCCTTGAAACTCGAGACTGGCGTCGTCGGCGTCGAGTGATCCATCGTGGGCAACGTAAGGTCGGGTCGTCGCACCGGAAGGCCGTTCTGGCGCAGCACGGTGAAAGCCTGCGGTGTCGTGACCTCATGAATGATGTGCAGGTCGATGTACAAAACTGCCGGCGTATCCAGCGTCTCGGGGACAACAATATGTTCTGACCAGACCTTGTCGAACAGTGTAGTAGGGCTCAATTTGCCTTCCTCTAGATGGTCGCCTGTCCCGGATTCGGTTTGCCACGCCCGGGGCGTCCGCGCGCTTTACGCCGCAGGATGCGATTCATGACTTCCAGGCACGCTCGGCAGCCGGCCTCAACAATGTCCACGCTGGCGCCCCGGCCACGGTAGCTCTCACCTTCGTATTCTACGCTGACCGTGACCTCGCCGAGGGCGTCCTCTCCGATCGACGCGCTGTGCAGCTCAAAATTTCTTAGCGTGAGTTCGACGCCAGTGACTTTTTCGAGTGCCAGAAAAGCCGCGGCAACCGGACCGTCACCGTGAGAACTTGCCGTGGCCTGGGTGCCGTCTTCGTTTGCCAGTATGACCGCGGCAGTAGCTGGCTGGTCGGTATGCGTCTGTACCTCGAGCGATTCGAGCGCCCATGGGCCGGAGGACAAACCGTCAGCATTCATGATGATCGCCTCGATATCGCCGTCATAGACGTCTTTTTTCTGATCGGCGAGTTTCTTGAACGCTTTGAAAGCGCGGTTTGTCTCCAGTTCGTCAAGCTCGAATCCGAGCTCGGAAACGCGATCCCGGAATGCGTGACGCCCACTGTGTTTGCCCAGGACCAGGTTTGAGCAACTCAGGCCGACGTCTTCAGGGCGCATGATTTCGTAGGTAGATGCGTGTTGCAGCATGCCATGCTGATGGATGCCGGCTTCGTGCGCGAAGGCATTCTCGCCTACGATCGCCTTATTGCGCGGTGTATGCATGCCGGTGATGTTCGAAACCAGGCGCGAGGTCGGGTAGAGGCGCGTGGTATCAATACCTGTTTCCAGGCCAAAGAATTCGGCGCGCGTCTTGATCGCCATCACGGCCTCTTCCAAGCTGCAGTTTCCGGCCCGCTCACCGATGCCGTTGATGGTGCATTCGATCTGCCGCGCCCCTGCAGTGACGGCGGCGAGGCTGTTCGCCACAGCCATGCCGAGATCGTCGTGGCAGTGCACGCTTAAAATAACGTCATCAATGCCGTCTACGTGGTCCTTCAGGTAGCGGAACAGGTGGTCAAACTCGGCCGGCACCGTATATCCGACCGTATCGGGGATATTGATCGTCGTCGCGCCGGCCTCGATGGCCGCGGACACGACCTCGGCCAGGTAGGACAGTTCGGTGCGTGACGCATCCTCCGGCGAGAACTCCACATCGTCGACAAGCTCCCGGGCCATCTTTATCGCACCGACGGCACTCTTGATAATCTCTTCCTTTGCCATCTTCAGTTTGTGCTCGCGGTGAATCGCACTGGTCGCCACAAACACATGAATGCGGTGACGGTCAGCGCCCTTTACCGCGTCGTAGACCTTTTCTATGTCCGCTGCATTGCAGCGGGCAAGGCCGCAGATGACAGGGCCGTAATTACTGTCGGCGATCGCCTTGACGGATTCGAAGTCGCCCGGGGAGGCGGCCGGAAAGCCGGCCTCGATGATGTCTACATTCAGTTCCGATAGCGCTTTTGCGACTCGAAGCTTCTCACTAAGCGTCATGCTGCACCCCGGGGCCTGTTCCCCGTCGCGTAACGTGGTGTCGAAAATGCGAATCTGTGAATCTGACATCGGCTCAATCCTCTGCGTTTCGTTTATTCGGGCATTCTTCCGGCGGCGCTTTTCCCGCGTTGTTAGTCCTGCAGCCAGTCCATCCGCCCACGGAGGTCCGCGCCTACCTTCTCGATTGGGTGATCGAGGTCTGCCTGCATCAGTCGCTTGAACTCCGGCATCCCGTTTTCGTTCTCTGCAACCCAGTTCTTGGCAAACGTGCCATCCTGAATATCATTGAGAATGGCTTTCATGGCTGCGCGAGACGTGCTGTCGACTACGCGGGGACCGCTGACCATGTCGCCCCAGGCGGCTGTGTCGCTGATGAACTTGTGCATTTTCTTGAGCCCGCCCTCGTGCAGCAGATCGACGATCAGCTTCAATTCGTGCATCACTTCGTAGTAGGCCACTTCCGGCTGGTAGCCGGCTTCAACCAGCGTCTCGAAGCCCGCAACGATCAGTTCGGTTGCGCCGCCACAAAGTACCGCCTGCTCGCCGAACAGGTCGGTTTCCGTCTCTTCAGCGAACGTGGTCTTTATTACGCCAGCACGGGCGCCGCCGATGCCGGCGGCATAAGCGAGCGCGACCTTCAGTGCGTTGCCGCTGGCATCCTGGTGAATGGCGACCAGGCAGGGGACTCCGTGGCCCTCTTCGTATTGCCGCCGCACAAGCCCGCCGGGGCCTTTCGGAGCGATCAGTGAGACGTCCAGGTCACCTCGAGGCTGTACCTGTTTGTAGTAGACCGCAAAGCCGTGTGCAAACATCAGCGTGGCCCCTTGCTCGATGTCGTCGACAACCGATTCGTACAGCGCTTTCTGCACCATGTCCGGTGTCAGGAACATGACGATCCTGGCGCCTTTAACCGCCTCATTCGGTTCCATCACCGTCAGCCCATCCGCCTTGGCGTTCGACCAGCTCGCGCCACTGCTTCTCAGGCCCACGACGACGTTTAAGCCACTGTCCTTCAGGTTCAACGCGTGAGCGCGTCCCTGGCTACCGTAACCGAGAATGGTGATCTGGCTATCTGCCAGACAGGAATGGTCGACGTCTGCTTCCGAATACATTTGCATGTTGGTACCTCAGCCTG
>CAYTTZ010000028.1:0-21250 GCA_964440945.1 uncultured Woeseiaceae bacterium | reverse complement strand
CTGCCTGTTATCGTCGCACTAGAGGTCTATCTGAACATCATCCGAATACGCTACCAGCGCTTCGACGTTCCATACCTGCCCTTTGGGCGCTTTGCGATGGCGTCGTTCTTCACCTTGCTACCGGTTCTGATTGTCTGCGGCGACTTACCGTGGTTCGTTCACACCGTCCTGATTATCGTGGTCGGATCGGAGCTACAACTGACATGGGCCTTCTGGAAAAAATCAACGGCGAGGTAGATCCGAGCGCGGCCGCTATCCGCGATATCAGCGCCTGGATCATTGAGCGTCGATTTTTCGCTGCAGGTACCAGCAGAACCAGCCTTTGTATCTCTGCTGCAAGTCTTTGTTCATCCAGTCCCTGCCCGTGACTGTCCCGCGACATTTCGGAGTACCGCATTTGCAGTCTAGTTCATGGTCGAAATCGTCAGTGGTCGCCCAGTCATGTGTCAACTCCTCGCCAACGTCTATGTCCCCCATTGCGACAAAGACGATCTGGCCCTGTATCGCACAATTAGGATCACAGGAATGGTTTAGATAAACCATGCTGCCCGCACGCTCATCCTGGCTTATTGGCGCGATGAAGAGGTCCTCGGATATCTGTATCTCCGCCGGACCGAGTTGGCGCTCAAGCTCAGTCCACGTCGAGGCCGGCAGTATGTAGCCTCCTTTGACCGCGATAATCTCACCTCGAGTTATTGCCGAGTTGGCGAACAGCCCTTCGCCGTGAATGGGGCTATTCCTTACTTCTGTTTTTGGCGACCGATACGAATGTTGCATGATCTGTGTTGTTCCTCGCTATGTGTTCTGCATCATTGTCTGGTTAGAGACCAAAGCAACCCGTGGCCTTCTTGAAATACAGCCGTCCGCAACCAGCCAGGAGCGAACCTTCAGCCTGATTGCAGGCATTATCTTGCGGGCTATCGGCGATGTCATGTACCAGCGCATACCGATAGGCCCAACGGCCCTCTTACTTTAGCCGCTTGGCCATAACCAGATCATTTTGTAGCTCAGATCCCAGGGCGAACTGGCGAACGCCTACCGTCGCAAACCCCCAACGCTCGTAAAAAAGAACTGCACGTTTGTTTTCTTCCCAGACTCCGAGCCAAATTGTCTGGCACCTGAGATCTCCCGCTATTCCCAGGCAGGCGCGCATCAATGCCGCGCCAACTCCGCGACCGATTTCCAACTTGTCTGCATAGATGCGCTCTATCTCGACATTGTTCTGATCGTCGACACTCGGGTCTTCAGTGGTAGTACTTAATTTCGCATAGCCAATGGGAGCGTCGTGACCGCCGCGCAAAGCGACCAGGAATATGTTGCCACTATTATCAAGTTCGTTGCGAGCGCTCTCAACTGTTAGCGAAGACCTCAAGTAGTCCTCTATGTTGCTGGCGTCGTTGTCGGCCTCAAATGTGTCACGAAACGACCGGGCCGCGAGATCCGCCAGACCATGAAGATCCGCATCTACGGCACGTCGGATGACTATGTCTTCATTCATGATTGATCATGTCCAGCGGTTATCCAGGTGCGAAAGTGACGCAATATACGACCGAATTTCCCTGGTGCATCCGTGTGAGTGCATAGGGCGGAGCCTTATCTGGCAGGAGACAAGGACTACGATGCGATCGGCGCATTGTCGCAACAATCCATGTACATCGGTCACATCAATCTCGTGAAATCACTTAACGGCGCTGGTGAACATTTCGTCAGACTAATCGCAACGCTGCGGAAACCCGGTATCCGACAGTATATATGTTGGACAAATTGCCCATATTGATTCATCGCAGGGTTCTTGACCGCTGGTGCAGCAAAAATCGGTCGGCTGATCAGACCAGTCTGCGCCTGCACGCTCTTGTCGAGGCCCGAAGTGGGCGATAACTACCTAATGCAGTACGGCACGTTATTTATTGACAGGCCCCCGGCGCCCATTTTAGGCTAATAACATGCCGTTCAAATACACGATCGAGCAAGAGGATTCGCTCATTCGGGTGGCCGTTACCGGTTCGCCGGACTATCTGTCAACCGATCGGCTTTGGCACGATATCGTAGCCCGCTGCAAACAAAACAATTGTTTCAGGATCCTGGGTGAATCGGCCACAGAGGACTGGCAGAGCGCTGATTCCTACGACCATGCCGCCATCTTCGAAGCAGCTGGCGTTACGCACGAGTACCGCATTGCGTGGGTGGAACGAAATCCCGACGCTAAAGAGGCGATAAAACTAGCGGAAGCCGTCGTAAGTAACCGAGGCCATGAAACGGCTCTAGTCTTCGACAACGTGGCCGATGCAAAGCGCTGGCTCGGTCAAGAACCCGGCACAACCACCTAAAGAAACCCGAGCTCGAAACGGTCGCACATATTCCACGGAACGTCCTGCAGGTCACGCACGTTCCGGCGCGTCGGTCGATCCAGCGAGTGTACGCCTGGCTGCGCAGGAGCGGTGCCGAACAGGCGTAGCGGGCTTAACGGGCATAAGAAACCGCCGGTGCGCGCCGTCGACAACGGCTGGGATGTCACGATAGACTGGGTCTATGTCGCTTGATTATTCGATAACTTACGAGAAATCTCACGTTGAGGTGCAGGTCAGCGGCGAGGGCGATTATTTGTCGACGGACCAAATGTGGAAAGACATCGCGGCAGCCTGCCAGAATAACAACTGCCACAATATTCTCGGCGTAGCGAACATCGACGATCGATCATCGGAGCACGCCTACGATCACGCAGTCATATTTGAGCTTGCCGGTATGACCAATGAATACCGGATAGCCTGGGTTGAACTCAATACAGAAAGCAAGGAAACCGCCAGGCTGGTTGAAGCAATTGTACGGAACCGGGGCCTGGCCGATGGTCGCGTCTTCGACAATATTAGAGAGGCGAAGCGGTGGCTCTCAGAGAGGCCCGGCCGCGACTGACTTATTGGTGGGTCAACAAGATACGGGCCCACCAGGGACCCGTATCTTGTATGCTTTTCAGTGCAATTTGCTTGCGAGCAGTCGGTTGCCTGACAAAAACTCTACCGCTTCATTGCTTCGAAGAACTTGGCGTTCGTCTTCGTATCCTGAAGCTTGTTCAGCAGAAACTCGACCGCGGCGAGCTCGTCCATCGGATGCAGCACTTTTCTCAAAATCCACATCTTCTGCAGCTCATCCGGATCCGTCAGATACTCTTCCTTTCGTGTACCGGAACGATTGATGTTGATGGCGGGGAAAACGCGCTTCTCGGAGATACGGCGATCCAGGTGGATCTCCATGTTACCGGTGCCCTTGAATTCCTCGTAAATCACTTCGTCCATTTTCGAACCGGTGTCGACCAGGGCCGTTGCCAGGATCGTCAGGCTGCCACCCTCCTCGATGTTGCGTGCCGCGCCGAAGAATCGCTTCGGCCGATGCAGGGCGTTGGCATCGACACCACCCGTAAGTACCTTTCCAGATGAAGGCACAACGGTGTTGTAAGCACGCGCAAGACGGGTGATCGAGTCCAGCAGGATGACGACGTCGCGTTTATGCTCGACGAGGCGTTTCGCTTTCTCAATGACCATCTCGGCGACCTGCACGTGGCGACTGGCCGGCTCGTCAAAAGTCGACGAGACCACCTCACCGCGCACAGTGCGCTCCATTTCGGTCACTTCCTCAGGACGCTCATCGATTAGCAGTACGATGAGATCGACTTCCGGAGAATTGGCGCAGATCGCTGATGCCATGTTCTGCAGCAACATCGTTTTGCCCGCTTTCGGCGGAGACACAATCAGGCCACGCTGGCCCTTGCCGATAGGCGCAACCATATCGATGATACGAGCCGTCAGGTCTTCGGTACTGCCGTTGCCCTGCTCGAGCTTGAAGCGCTCTTTCGGGAACAGCGGCGTCAGGTTCTCGAACAGCACCTTGTTGCGCGCATTCTCAGGCGCATCATGGTTGATCTGGCCGACCTGCAGCAGTGCGAAGTAACGCTCGCCCTCTTTGGGCGGGCGTATCAGGCCGGAAACCGTATCGCCGGTTCGCAGGTTGAAGCGCCGAATCTGACTCGGGCTGACGTAAATATCGTCAGGGCCCGCGAGATAAGAGCTGTCGGCCGAGCGCAGGAAGCCGAAACCATCCTGCAGGATCTCGAGTACACCATCGCCGTAGATATCCTCGCCAAGGCCTGCATGCGCCTTGAGGATCGAGAAAATCATGTCCTGCTTGCGCGATCGGGCGAGGTTCTCGACACCGAGCGACTCGCCGAGTTCGACAAGCGCAGCAGCCGGACGGGTTTTTAGTTCCGTCAGGTTCATGATGTTCTTGCTTTGCTCTAGTTGCTCGGGCGTTATTACCTCGAGGCTGCCCTCGTCATCAGGATATTCGCTGCCTTGCGGCGAGCGGCGACGACGACGGCGGTTCGGATTACCCTTGCTCTTGTTGCCCGTTTTGTTCGGGCGATTTTTAGTTGAAGTACCCAAGTACCCTCTCACAGATTAGTGTCCAGAAATTCATCGAGCTGCGACTTTGGCATCGCGCCCATCTTTTGTGCCTGTACTTCGCCATCCTTGAAGAGAATCAGCGTCGGAATGCTGCGGATGCCGTATTTCTGAGCCGTATTCGGATTTTCGTCCACATTCAGTTTCACGACCGCAAGCTTGTCAGCATGCGACACGGCGACCTCCTCCAACAATGGCGCGATCATCTTGCAAGGACCACACCATTCGGCCCAGAAGTCGAGCAGCACTGCTTTGTCATTTTGTAATACGTCGGCCTCAAATGTGCCGTCCGATGTGTGCACAATATTGTCGCTCACCGGTTACTTCCTCCCAATGAAAGTGTGAATTGATGATGGTTTTGCTCGTTATGCGGCGTACCGACGAACGAACATTGCAAAAACGGATGACGCTGCCTTAACTATCAGGCAATATGTCGCAGCTCAATTGCCGGGTAATCCCGGCTATTTCCGGCTTCTTTGTGGATCGTTTAGGAAATCGAAATTGGCGGGTGCGACGGTTGTCGCGTCGGATTAGGCCAATTTGACCGTTTCGCGAGCCATTTTGCAAGCTTTTAACGCATATTTTCTGGTCTAATTTCTATGTCTGAAAACCATCTGAGCGACCTCAGATTTGACACGTTGCCATTGCATTAGAGCATTCAGGCGGGCATACGTGACGCCGGCTTCGAGTTCTGTACACCGATTCAAGCCAGTACCTTACCCATCGCCCTGAAAGGCCACGACGTTGCCGGCCAGGCCCAGACCGGTACGGGTAAGACGGCGGCTTTCCTGATCGCGGCCTATGAGCGACTCCTGAATACCCCGATCGAGCCTGGAGAGAAACGCCAGCCCCGGTTATTCGCCCTGGCTCCGACGCGCGAACTCGCCGTACAGATCGCAAATGACGCGGAAGTGCTTGGCAAACATACCGGTCTTAAGATCGGCATCGCGTTCGGCGGCACCGATTACGAAAAGCAACGCAGGACCCTTGAAGATGGCGTCGACCTGCTCATCGGCACGCCCGGGCGCATAATTGATTACTTCAAGCAGGGCGTGTTCAAGCTCGACCAGGTCGAGGTCGCGATCCTCGACGAAGCCGACCGCATGTTTGATCTCGGTTTCATCAAGGACATTCGCTACCTGTTACGGAAGCTTCCGGAGCCTGACAAACGCCTGAATATGCTGTTCTCGGCGACGCTGTCACAGCGGGTCATGGAACTCGCCTACGAGCATATGAACGAACCCGAACTGATACGAATCGAACCGGATAAGGTCACAGCTGATCGGGTTCGACAGGCGGTATTCTTCCCCTCCAACGAAGACAAGATGCCGCTCCTGA
Source organism: uncultured Woeseiaceae bacterium (assembly GCA_964440945.1). Lineage (GTDB taxonomy): Bacteria > Pseudomonadota > Gammaproteobacteria > Steroidobacterales > Woeseiaceae > UBA1847. The sequence continues at coordinate 15,461 of CAYTTZ010000028.1, read as the reverse complement.
TCGGCCTGATCCGCGAGATGGGCGAAGGACGCATCATGATTTTTGTGAATATGAAGCGTGAAGCCGAGCGCGTGCAGGACCATCTCGAAGCCAACGGCATTCATGCCAAAGCAATCTCGGGCGATGTTCCGCAGAACAAACGCCTTCGCATGCTCATGGATTTTCAAAGTGGCGAGCTGGCCGTTCTCATCGGCACGGACGTCGCCTCACGCGGCCTGCACGTACCGGATGTTCAATACGTTATCAATTATGACCTGCCGCACGACGCGGAAGACTATGTGCATCGTATAGGCCGCACCGCGCGCGCCGGCGCTGCGGGCGATGCGATCAGTCTCGGCTGTGAGACCTACGTGATGACGCTCCCGGAAATTGAAGCGTACATTGGGCACAAGATTCCGGTCGCTAACTACGATCATGAAAATCTGCCGGAAATCGTGAGACCGAGACCGCGCCCGCGCAAGCCTTCAAACCAGCGCGGCAGGCCAGGTGGTGGCGGACGGTCCGGAGGCGGTCGAAGTGGCGGCGGTCGTAGCAGTGGCCCTCGCCGTGGACCTCCAAAACGGTAAATTCAGGCGGCAAGCGGCCGTCCCCTTCATGGGGGGGGGGGCGCTACAGCATATCCGAGACCGCCTCGACGCCCCGAAATTCGGAACCATGCGCGATCGGTTGTGTTGTGTCCGGTCGGGTTACGGTTACCAACATCGTCACGCCATACTCCTCGGCGCTTCTCAACACAGGCTGACTATCGTCCACGAATAGCGTCGTCTCGATGTCGAACCCGACATCGTCCTGCAGCGCGTGCCAGAACGCCTGGCTTTCTTTGGCATGACCGTACTGGTGTGAGCTGAACACACCGTCGAAATAGTCACCCAGGCCCGTTACTGCGTCTTTCAATGCCAGCGTATCCGGATGCGAATTGGTGACCAACAACACGCGCGCATCCTGGTCGCGCGCACTGCGCAGGAAATCCAGCGCCCCGGGCAGGTAGCCGATACGATGATTGACATCATGGTGCAGCTGCACGACGTCGATACCCAGTCGCTCGCTCCAGTGGTCAAGGCAATACCATTCGAGATCACCCTGTACCGATCGATACTGCTCGAAGAGGTGATCGCGTGCGGCATCGAAGCTCATGTCCTGCGCGGCGGCATATCGTCGCGGCACCAGGTCCTTCCAGACGTAGTTATCGAACGCGAGATCAAGCAAGGTGCCGTCCATATCGAGCATCAGCGTGTCAGTGCGCTGCAGCGCCGTTTTCGGATCGATATTCATTGCTATACTGCTCGCCCGGTTGTTAACAGGATTGGATGTGGAAATCAGGTCGTTCATTGAACCCCTAATCGCGCTGGCTGAAGATGCCGGCCGCGCGATTCTGGAAGTCTACGCGACCAATTTTGAGGTGCAAAGCAAAGACGACGAGTCGCCGCTCACGCAGGCGGATCTCGCATCAAATCGGCGCATCGTTGCGGGCCTCGAGGCGCTGCAGCCCCGGCTGCCCATCATCACCGAGGAAGCCGGTCTTCCTGCCTTTGAAGAGCGTCGCAGCTGGGAGCGCTACTGGCTGATCGATCCGCTGGACGGCACCAAGGAGTTCGTCAACCGAAACGGTGAGTTCACGGTCAACATCGCCTTGATCGACAACAATCGGCCGGTGCTGGGCGTAGTTCACGTGCCGGTACAAGCGAAGACCTATATCGGCTGCGAAGGCGTCGGTGCCGAGCTGCGCGACGCCGACAAGACGCCTGTGCCGATTCACGTCAGCGCGACGAGTAGCGACCCTGTGAGGATAGTCGGAAGCCGGTCACACCGTGGCGCCAGCCTGGATGCGTATCTCGAGCGCCTGGGCGAACACCGGATGGTGCCAATGGGCAGTTCGCTGAAGTTCTGCGTCATTGCCGAAGGGGGCGCAGATCTTTATCCGCGCCTCGGCCCGACCTCCGAGTGGGATACGGCGGCTGCGCAGGCGGTGGTCGAACAGGCTGGCGGTCGCGTCGTTACGCTCGATGGAAAACCGATGACATACAACGCGAAATCCGACATTCTTAACCCTCACTTTTTTGTCATCGGCGCCAGCGACAGGGACTGGTTGGCGCCCCTAACCGACAGCGAGTAGCATGGCGGAATGACGGACAAGATCGATACCGAAGCGTTCAAGCAGCTTGAGCGACTACGCGAGTTGCGAGTCAGCCACAGGGACCTGGACTACCTGATCGATCGCTTGCAGCACGACCCGATGGTCGATCAGCTGCGAATTCGACGGCTGAAAAAACGCAAGCTGCTCTTGAAAGACATGATCACGAACCTGGAAAGTGAGCTGATACCGGATCTCGACGCGTAGTGGTTCTCATAAAGTCACTTTCCGCAGTCGAAGCGCGTTACCGATGACCGATACCGAACTCAGGCTCATTGCCGCGGCCGCAATCATGGGGCTCAACAACAAGCCGAAGAACGGATACAGGATTCCAGCCGCTATCGGCACGCCTGCCGAATTGTAGGCAAAGGCAAAAAACAGGTTTTGCCGAATGTTCCGCATGGTCACCTTACTTAGCGCGCGCGCCTTGGCTACTCCCAGAAGATCGCCGCGCACCAGGGTTACTCCCGCACTCTGCATCGCAACGTCGGTACCGGTCCCCATAGCAACTCCGACATCGGCTTGCGCCAGCGCCGGAGCATCGTTAATTCCATCTCCGGCCATCGCGACAATTGCACCCCTGGCCTGCAGCTCACGAACAATGCGATTCTTGTCTTCCGGTGAGACATCGGCGTGTACTTCGTCGATACCGATGCTTCGGGCCACGGCTTGTGCAGTCGCGGCACTGTCACCGGTCAGCATTACGACCCGTAGGCCCGCTCGATTCAGTTCTTCGATCGCTTCTGGCGTCGATGCCTTGATGGGATCCGCAACACCGATCAATCCCGCGGCGTTACCGTCCACCGCGACAAACATGACGGTCTGTCCCTCCTCCCGATAAGTCTTCGCGTTTCGCTCAAGATCCGGGTCGTTTGCGCCGGCCGATTTCATCAGTTTTTCGTTGCCGACGGCGACCAGTTTGCCGTCTACTATCGCCCGCGCGCCCTGTCCCGTAACGGACTCAAAGTTTTCGTGCGCAAGCAGCGGCAGCGATTTTTTTTTCGCACCCTCAACGATGGCGCTCGCCAGAGGATGTTCGCTGGCATTTTCGACCGACGCCGCCAAAGACAGCAGCGACTCTTCGCTGAATCCCTCGAACGGACTGATCATGACAAGTTCAGGATGGCCCTCCGTTAACGTGCCGGTCTTATCAACGACGATAGTGTCCACTTTTTCGAAGGTCTCGAGCGCCTCGGCGTTCTTTATCAGGATTCCGTTTTGCGCACCCTTGCCGGTTGCCACCATAATCGACATCGGCGTTGCAAGACCCAATGCGCATGGACACGCAATGATGAGCACCGCTACGGCATTAACGATCGCATAGGCCATGGCCGGTTGCGGCCCGAGCCATGCCCAAAGGACAAAAGTTACGACAGCGACGGTAACGACGGCAGGCACGAACCAGGCCGCAACCACATCGGCCAGTCGCTGAATGGGGGCACGACTGCGTTGCGCCTCCGCAACCATTTTCACGATTTGCGACAGCAGCGTGTCATCACCAACATTTGTTGCCTCCATCACGAACCCCCCAGTGCCGTTGACTGTGCCACCAACAACCAGGTCGCCACTTCTCTTTTCGACGGGGATGGGCTCGCCACTGATCATCGACTCATCGACATTACTGCTGCCTTCGATAACGGTTCCATCGACGGGGATCTTCTCGCCCGGTCGAACGCGAAGACGGTCGCCCGTCGCGACGTCGTCAAGGGAAACCTCCTCTTCAGCGCCGTCAGCACGAATACGGTTTGCGGTGGGCGGCGCGAGCTCGAGCAAGGCCCGGATTGCACCGGACGTCTGGCTACGCGCGCGCAATTCAAGCACCTGCCCCAGAAGTACCAGGGTTGTAATGACTGCCGCTGCTTCGTAGTAGACGGCGACCTCGCCGGTCAGGTTCCGAAACGCATCGGGAAAGGCGCCCGGGACTACCGTTGCCACAAGAGAATAAGTGAACGCAACGCCGACGCCGAGCGCGATCAGCGTGAACATGTTGAGGTTCATCGAACGTATCGAATTTGCGCCGCGGACGAAGAACGGCCATCCACCCCAAAATACGACCGGGGCCGCGAGCGCAAGTTGCAGCCACGGTGCCCAATTGGCTGGCACGAGGTGCATGAACGGCTGCCCCGGAATAAGATCGCCCATCGCATAAACAAACAATGGCAACGTCAGCGCGGCACTGACCCAGAATCGCCGCGTCATATCGTCCAGTTCGGACGTATCTTCTTCGCCGGCTACGATTCCTGCGGGTTCGAGCGCCATGCCACAAATAGGGCAACCCGAGTTTCGAATGTCGCGAACCTGTGGGTGCATTGGGCACGTATAAACGGTGCCGCTAAAATCGGCCGGTACCAGATCGTAGACACCATTCGCCGCCTGAGGCGACGCTTCCTGTGCGCCGTGACAGCACGCATGGTCGTGCGATTCGTGTGTTTTCATGTCAAATTCACTTTAACGGCTCGCCCGCGCCAAAGAAGGAACAACGCGGGAATCACAATCAGGGTCAGAATCGTGGCGCTGACCATACCACCTACCATTGGCGCCGCAATCCGCCGCATTACCTCTGATCCGGTGCCACTACCCAGCATGATAGGCAGCAGTCCGGCGATGATCGCCGCGACCGTCATCATGATCGGACGCACACGAAGCACGGCGCCGTCGATGACCGCCTGTTGTACATCTTCGATAGTTAGTGAGCGTTTTTCGGATTCGGCAGCCACCATGTGTTGCCGAATCGCCTGATTGAGGTAAACCAGCATCACGACACCTATCTCGACGGCAACACCTGCCAAAGCGATAAATCCGACCCCGACTGCGACCGACAAGTCGTAGTCAAGCAGATATAGAAGCCACACGCCACCAATCAGTGCCATGGGCAAAGTTCCCATAATAATCGCGACCTCTGCAAAGCGACGAAAGTTGAGATACAGGAGCAAAACAATGATTGCGAGCGTCACCGGCCCAACAACCAACAACTTTTCCTTGGCCCGTACCATGTACTCATATTGGCCCGACCACGCGAGCGAGTAGCCGGCCGGCAATTCGACCATGTCTGCCACAACTCGCTGGGCCTCGGCAACGTATGAGCCGAGATCGCGGTCAGCGATATCGACATAGCTCCAGCCATTGAGGCGCGCGTTTTCGCTCTTGATAGCGGGGGGGCCGTCGACAACGCTGATATCGGCAACGTCGGCCAGTGCGATCCGTGCGCCTTGTGGCGTGACGATGGGCAGCAATTTCAGTTGCTCGACCGAGCTTCTAACGCGCTGCGGATAGCGCAGATTGACGGGGTAACGCTCGAGGCCTTCTACGGTTTGTGTCACATTCATCCCGCCGATCGCGGTTTGCACAACATCCTGTACGTCCTTGATATTTAATCCATAACGTGACGCGCGCTTGCGATCAATATCGACATCAACATAGCGGCCGCCGGCGACGCGCTCCGAGTACACAGACGCTGTCCCAGGTACGTCTTTCAGTACACGCTCGAGATCCTTGCCGATTCGCTCGATGACGGTTAGATCCGGTCCCGCTACTTTAATACCAACCGGTGTTTTTATGCCCGTCGCGAGCATGTCGATGCGAGTCTTGATCGGCATCACCCATGCGTTGGTGAGCCCGGGGTACTTTACGACCTGATCAAGCTCGTCTCGTAAGCTTTCGGGCGTCATGCCCTCCCGCCATTGATCACGGGGTTTAAATTGGATCACCGTCTCGATCATCGTCAGCGGGGCCGGGTCAGTCGCTGTCTCGGCGCGGCCGACCTTGCCAAACACGCTTTTCACCTCCGGCAAGGTGCGTATTAGCCTGTCCGTTTGCTGCAGGATTTCACGCGCTTTGTCGATGGACACACCCGGGTACGTCGTCGGCATGTACATGAGGTCGCCCTCATCCAGGGGCGGCATGAACTCGGATCCCAGCTGCGTTGCCGGCCACAAACCAACAACCAGTACCGCAGCAGCTCCGATCAATGTGGCTTTCGGGAATCGAATCACTCCGTGAATGACCGGTCGATAGATTGCCATCAGCACACGATTGATCGGATTCTTGTGCTCTGGAGTTACCGCGCCACGAATGAAATACCCCATCAGCACGGGGACCAGGGTGATGGACAGACCAGCGGCCGCTGCCATCGCGTAGGTTTTCGTAAAGGCCAGCGGCGCAAACAGCCTACCTTCCTGCGCTTCGAGCGTAAAAACGGGCAGGAAACTGAGCGTGATAATGATTAACGAGAAGAACAGCGGCGGCCCCACCTCGCTGGCCGAATCCCCGATGATGCGCCAGCGGTTTTCGTCTGTCAGTGGCTCATGCTCGATATGTTTGTGGACGTTCTCGATCATGACGATCGCCGCGTCCACCATTGCACCGATTGCGATCGCAATACCACCCAATGACATGATATTGGCATTGATGCCCTGCAGGTGCATGACGATGAAAGCGACCAGAATTCCAACCGGCAAACTGATGATAATGACGGCCGATGATCGAAGGTGAAACAGGAACACGGCGCAAACCAGCGCTACAACCAGGAATTCTTCAACCAGCTTCCCTTGCAGGGTGTCCACGGCGCGCTCGATAAGTGAGGAACGATCGTAGGTCGTGACAACTTCGACACCCTCGGGCAGGCTGCGTGACAGTTCGGCCAACCTGGCTTTTACAGCGTCGATTGTCGTCAAGGCATTTTCGCCCCAGCGCATAATGATGACGCCGCCGACAACCTCGCCCTCACCATCAAGCTCTGCAATTCCACGGCGCATTTGCGGCCCGACTCGAAGCTCCGCTACGTCTGCAAGCACCAACGGCGTACCCTTGTCATTGACGCCTAACGGAATGTCGGACAAATCGTCGAGACCCTGCAAATAACCTGTAGCACGCACCATGTATTCGGCTTCACCCATTTCGATAACGGAGCCACCGGTCTCCTGGTTTCCGGCTTGAATTGCTTGTTTTACCTGGTTGAGGGTTAGTCCGAATGCACGCATCTTGTCCGGATCAACAACCACCTGGTACTGGCGCACCATGCCGCCTATCGTGGCAACTTCGGCGACGCCCGGCACGGTCTGAAGTTCGTACTTGAGAAACCAGTCCTGAAGACTCCGCAGCTCGGCAAGGTCGTGTTTTCCTGTGCGATCGACAAGCGCGTACTCGAAAATCCAGCCGACGCCCGTTGCATCGGGCCCCAACGCGGGCTTCGCGCTATCCGGTAACTGACCGGTTACCTGGCTCAAATATTCGAGTACGCGTGAGCGCGCCCAGTAAAGATCCGTCCCGTCCTCGAAGATGATGTAGACGTACGAGTCGCCGAAGAACGAGTAGCCCCGCACCGTTACGGCTTTCGGAACCGACAGCATGGCCGTGGTCAGCGGGTAGGTGACCTGATCCTCAACAACCTGCGGTGCTTGCCCGGGAAACGAGGTCTTGACGATGACCTGAACGTCGGAGAGATCGGGCAACGCATCCACCGGTGTCTGTTTCACCGAGTACAGGCCCCAGGCAACCAGGAATCCCGTTGCGAGCAAAACCAGGAAGCGATTTTTTATCGACCAGCGAATAAGCCCGGCAATCATTATTCGGCCCTCAATTGATGCTGGCCGTGATCCGTGGGCTCATCCATGGAGTCGTCGCCCTCCAGCTTGTCTGTCGCCTCAACGGCAGTGTCCTGCATACGCGCCAGTGCCGATTCGATGTTCGATTCTGAATCGATCAGGAACTGTCCGGAGACCACCACAAGCTCGCCGGCCGAAATACCGTTACGAATCGCAACACGATCACCGGATTCGATGCCGATTTTTACAGGTTGTGCCTTAAACCGACCCTCCCCCAGTGCCAGTACCACGCGATCAACGGAACCGCCCCGAATTATCGCCTCCCGCGGCACGTGTACCACCTCGCCGACGCTGTCGCCCTGTATCGTGACGCGCGCGAACATATTGGGCCGCAGCGTTCTTGCCGCGTTGTCGAAGCGTAGCCGGACTTTAAGTGTTCGCGTAACCGGGTCCAGTTCCGGGTACACATAGTCAACGCTACCGTGCCACATCTCGCCAGGCAGGTAGTCGAATTGGACCATTGCGCTCTGTCCGGGTTTAACCCACGCCGCCTGCCGTTCGAAAACCTCGGCCAGCACCCAGACCCGGTCGAGCTTGGCGACCGACATGATCTCGGTAGCGGGAGTGACGTAGATGCCCTCGCGTACGCCCAGGTGCGCGATGACGCCATCTGACTCCGCATCTACGCGCACGCGCCGGCGGACGGTACGTTCCTTGTCCAGGCGTGCGATCTCGCTGCCTGTTACACCGAGGGCCGCAAGGCGCTCCTTCGACGCGTTCAACAGTAACTTGTTGGCACTGCGCAGTGCGATAAGGTATTCCTCTTGCGCATTGACGAGGGTCGGCGAATACAGTTCGAACAGCAACTGGCCTTTCTTCACCGGATCACCGGTGGCCTTGGTCGCCAGTTTTTCTATCCAACCCTCGACACGCGTATGCACGTGTTGCACCGTGTCCTCATCGTATGCAACGTAGCCGACTGTCTCTATTCGCTGTGAAAGCTGACCACGCTGCGCCTTGGCGGTTCGTACACCGAGGTTGTTAACTACCGTCGCGTCGATGGCAACCACACCAGGTTGGCCGTCGATTTCATCCGCGTATATCGGAACCAGTTCCATGCCCATCGGCGACTTGCCCGGTTCATCGCGACGGTAATTCGGATCCATGGGCGCTACCCAATAAAGTACCTCGCGATCGATCCCGGTAGCCGCTTCGGATTGCTGACCGGACATCGGTGTCATGGAACGGCCAATCAGAATGCCGATAGCAATCGCAATAATAACGGCAACGATAACGTAGGTAATATTTTTCATCGTGGTAGCCCTCCGAGGTTAGCGAGCACGGCGTAACTTTGTGCGCGTTCCACCTGCAGGCGGATGTGGTCTATACGGGTATTCAAGTTGTCGATATATGCGCGCATTACTTCGGCAAAATCGCCTCGGTCACTCTGATACGCCAACATCGAGGCCTCGGCATTATCCTTGGCCTGATTGAGAATTCGGACCTCGTATAAAGACAAGCGGCGCGTCAAATCGTGCCAACGGGCATGCTCCGCTGCCAATTGGCTTTGCAGGCTACGCAACATCTGCTCTCGGCTCGATTTGGCGGCGCTGCGTTCATGTAGCGCAGCCGAAAGAGTGCTATCCACTGACTTTTTCCTGAAAAACGGTAGGTCGACACTCACGCTGAGACTGACGAAATCTGATCGCGGTACACCCGTGGGCAGGAATCCCTCGCGATAGCTGTACCCAAGATCCAGCGCCCAGCCCGGCCTGGATCGCTCGTGTGCCAGATCGACGCCCGCGTTGCGCGCCTTAATTTCAGAATCTGCGGCCCGTAGCGCCGGATGTGCCGCCAGCGAGGCCTGCAAAGACTCGAGGCTTGGCGGCCGATCCCAACTCGGCAGCCTCGCCGCCAGTGGGCGCGCCGCTTCAATACCGATCCACTCACCGAGCGCGGCTTGCGCACGCGAACGCTGTCGTTCGATGTCAATCAGACGATCCTGGAGACGACTGAGTTCGAGCTCGGCTCGCAACACGTCTTGCTGGCTTTTGCGACCCACTGAATACAGCGAACGCGTAACCGTCGCCAAGTCGTCAAAGAACGGCCGCGACTCGGTCACGAGTGTGTGAGCCTGATCCCAGTAGTAGAAATCAAGCCACGCGTTGCGCAAGGCCGTGAGAACGTCACGACTCCGCGCCGAGGCATTCTCATTCGACTTGGCGGCCAGCAAATCGAATTGTCGAGCGCTGATTGAGCGAGTCTTACCGGGCGGAAATGCCTGCCGCAGGCCAATGGCTGCGTTGGTCATGCCTTCCGTGCGAAATCCACCGGATTCGATGGGGAAATTGTTCAGGCCGACGCGCAACATTGGGTCCGGCAACTCGCCAGCTTGCACCGCACGCGCTTCGAGCGCGGCTGCTTTTGCCTTCATGGCTTGCTGTCCGGGTTCGGCGGCAAGCGCCAAATCCTCGGCTTCCGCCAAGGTCAACGGAACTCGATGCTGCGCCTCGACGTTTGAGGCGAAAAGTACGGCCGTGACAAGCACGGCAATCATTCGATTCGAATGACTCTGTGCGAGGCGCATTTTCTTGATGCCGGGCGATCGCCCGTTATAGAAAAACATAGGTCCAACTCCTGCTAAAAAACCGAAAAGGTCTACGGCAAGAAGTTGGCTATTTCAGATAGACGCAGTAAAGGACGCGAAAGGGTGGCGAGCTGCCGACAATATCCGGAGGATCCGCTGCGGCGTGCCACATTGCCGCAAGATGGCGGCTGCTGTGATCGGGCAGCGGCGCGGTAACGAAGACAGTGTCAGAAGCCGGCTTGTAGTCAAGCTTGCCGCCGCGGGCATCGACGCTGGCTTCTATCGCATCGCAGCATTCGGTTTGTTCTGTCGCGCAGGAGGGATCGACATCCGCCTGATCATGACCATGATGCGCGGCCATCTTGTGGTCTTTCTCGTGCTGCTCAGCGGGCGGACAATGCGGGCAGTCGTCGTCGCCCTGGAACGCCATCGCACAGGGCAGGACAGCCATGTTCAGCCACAGCACGCCGAGCAGTCCCAGGACACTTCGTCTCAGGGTCGTGGCTCTACTGCGTGCTTGCAAACGACTGAACATGGGACCTTTTTAGTACGTTCGACCCCGAGGTGCAAGGAACCAGGCTAGATTTTGGCCCCGATGTGCGCCTCGCCGCGCTCTGCCGCAAGCTGTACCTGCCGCCGGCGCTCCTCGAGGCGCTCGCGTCGGTCTTCATCGCCTTCGTTGATACAACGGGGACAGGAGACACCCTCGCGGTAATCCGTCGATTCAAGGTCCGCGGTGCTCAGCGGACGCCGGCACGCGTGACACTGTACGTAGCCGCCCTCCGACAGGTCCCGGTCCACCGCGACACGAGTATCGAAAACGAAGCACTCGCCATCCCAGCGGTTTTCGTCGGCCGGCACCGTTTCCAGGTAGTTGAGAATGCCGCCCTGCAGCTGATAAACGTCGCGGAAGCCGAGTTCGAGCATCAGCGCGGTGGCCTTCTCGCAGCGAATGCCGCCCGTGCAGAACATCGCCAGCGGTCGGTCACCGGACTTCTCCGCCAGCATTTTTGCGAACTCGGGAAACTCCCGAAAACTGTCATTGCCAGGATCGATCGCGCCGGGAAACGTGCCCACCTCGAACTCGTAGTGATTGCGGGTATCGACAACCAGCACATCGGGATTCTCGAGCAGCGCGTTCCATTGCTCCGGCGGCACGTGCTGTCCGGTCGTCTTGTGCGGCAGTATGTCCGGTCGGCCAAGCGTGACGATTTCTCGCTTGACCCGGACGCGCATGCGGCGAAACGGCGGCTCCTCCGCGCTCGTCCAGCGTGCGTCGAGCGCCTCTGCAATATCGAAGCGCGCGCTGAGCCATTCCAGTAAGTACCCTATCCCGTTCCGGTCCCCGGCAACCGTGCCATTGAATCCCTCGGTTGCGATGAGAATGGTGCCGAGCAGGCCCTGCTCGTCGCAAAGCGTCTGCAATTCATCGCGCAGGGCTTCCGGGTCACTGATGTCCAGGAAACGGTAAAACGATACAACGTTCATTCTTCAGGCGGCTCGCTATCTTTGGGTACCGTTAACGACAGAATACTGTGGCGTATCTCTTCGCCAAGTACGAGACGTGCGTCGGCACCAATACTCTTGATGCCCTCGTCGTATTCGATCAGCCCATCGGCGTTGCGGCGCAGGACCTTTTGATCCTGCAGGCTGCGAATAAAATCATGAAACAGCGTCTTGTTAAAGAAGTCAGGCGAATGCAGGCCATAGATCATCGATAGTCGCTCTGCGCTTTGCTGGCACATAACTTCGAGACGTGACCGGGACAGGGAGCCGGAGCCGTTACTGATCAGTACCGCGATAACCAGGTAGAAACGCTGCAGCATCGGCACCATCGACTGCCCGAGCATTAGTAGCTGGAAGGCTTTCTCGGACCCGGCAGGTGGTCGCACAAGCATGCTCTTGCGCTTGCCGTAAGTCAGGATTTCCAGGTCAATGAGCGACTTGATCGCCTCCGATGTCACGGCATCGATCTCACGCGGCGACCATTTCAGGTTCAGCTCTTTTTGCATGAACGGGTAGATCAGGCGGATCAGCCGCTGCAGCTCCTTGCGCTCGAGCTGCCGTCCCTGGATAAAGCAGCAGGCAACGGATGCCGGCACGGCCATCAGATGCAAAATATTGTTACGAAAGTAGGTCATCAGCACAGCCGTCCGTTCAGCCATGTGCACAACCTCACCCATTGGGTGGTTCGTGCGACTGACGACATCGAGCTGCTCACCGTGCCTGATGATCTCATCGGCGCTCCAATCCGGCATCGTCACCGAATCCGAATATTTAAAACGCTTGATGAGACCCATGCTTACATCTAACTGGCGTCGCAATTCATTGATGCCGATCTTCTGTTTTGGCGTGGCCAGCAGCGCATAGGCCAGCAGGCTGATAGGCGTCACTGCAGCGGCCGAATTAATGCCGCTCATAATTTCTCGCCCGAGCTGGTCCACGACACCAGCCAGCCACGGCGGGCGCTCGCCACTCTCGGTTTCGTGTTCGCGCCACTCCGGGTGCATGCGATCGAGCACCGGTTCGAGCTCTATCGGTTCGCCGATGTTGACGTACACCCGACCAAACTGGCCGCGCAGCGACTTGATCGAGCGAATCAGGCCTCCCAGGGACTCTTTCTTCTTCTCGGCGCCACCAAGCTCGCCGATGAACGAATCGCCTTCAATCAGCTTCTCGTAGCCAAAGTAGACCGGCACAAACACGATCGGTCGCTGGCGGTTCTTGATAAACGAATTGACGGTCATAACGAGCATGCCGCCCTTCGGCGCCAGCAGCCTTCCGGTACGGCTGCGTCCGCCCTCGACGAAGTATTCGATCGAATGTCCCCGGGCAATGATCTCGTTCAGGTAGGCATCGAATACGGCCGCATACAGACGATTACCCCGGAACGTGCGGCGCAGGAAGAACGCCCCGCCGCGCCGCAGGATCCGACCAACGACCGGCATGTTCAGATTGATCCCCGCGGCTATATGCGGCAAGTGCAGGCCACTGGTGTAAACGATGTAACTCAGCAACAGGTAGTCGAAATGACTGCGATGACAGGGTACGTAAACGACTTCTTTTTCCCGCGCGACCTCGTGAAGGCGATCGATATGGTTCAGTTCGATGCCGTCGTAGATCCGGTGCCACAGCCATTTCAGGAAGCGTTGGGCGATCCGAACGAACGGATAGGAGATGTCGGCCGCGATTTCCAGCGCGTATTTCTTCGCCTTGTGTCGTGCGACTTCCTGCTTGCGAAAATCATCGCCTGCCTCGGCCATGATGACGCGCCGCACACTCGGTGCGCGCAGCACCTGGTTCACCAGGGTGCGTCGATGCGAGAGATCCGGCCCGACCGTTGCGACACGACGCTTGCGAAAGTGGACGCGCAGGATTCTCGAAATCTTGCGGTTTACGATAGCCGAAGACTGTCCCTCCGCCTCAATGGATCGCAACGGCAGCGCATGACTGAATCGCAGCAAGGTATCGCGGCCCAGCAGCAGCGATTTGAAAAATTTATTCGTCCGGCCCGAAACGTCCCAGTCTTCTGAGAAGAGCAGCTTCAGCAAGGAGCGCTCCTTTTCCGGCGAGCGTCCCCAATAGATCGCAACTGGAATCAACAACAATTCCTGGTCACCTTGCTCCGCCGCCTCAACCAGCCGCAGGAGTCGTTGCGAACCGGTCTTGCGGGGGTGTCTGAATATCAGGCCCCGCATTCTCCGAAGTACAATAACGCGCTTGTGATCGTCGCTGCCGCAGAAATCGAAACGACTGCTCGGTGACGGCAGACCGTGCGTGGCACAGGCCTTCTCCAACGCCAGCAAGTCAGCCAGGCCTCCTGTCTCCAGCACGTAACAGATGGCGGCGTCGCTGTCGGTGATCAGCTCCTGCGGCATCTCCGGTTGCACCACCGGCCGCGCCCAAAGCGAAAATACTTTTCCGGCCAGCCAATAGAGCGGGCGAATAAAGGTAGCGGCTATATTCATGGCGCGTAAGTCTACCGGAATCGCGTTTCTGTGACTCCCTTCGTATGGCAAGCCTTTGTTTTGAGAGATGATTCACATGTTTTTGGTGGCCACGAAGCGTAGGCAAAACATGAAAAACCTGATTATTATCGTTGTCATCCTGGCAGCCCTCGGCTATGTGGGCTCGAAGCTTCTGCTCCATAGCAAGGTTGAGAAGGGTGTGGATCAGGCCGTGGTCATGATTTCGCCCTTTGTAAACGTGAAGTACGACGGCGTGAGCTCCACCATGGGTGGCGAACTCACCATGGATTCCGTTGAGGCGCTGATCAACGACTTCGATGATCCGATCACGATTGATCGGCTCGGCATCGACACGCCGAGCTACTTCTCGCTGCTGGACCTCGCGGACATGGCGAATAACGCAGGCAATCCCGACGACATAATTCCCGAGTACTTCGGTTTCATCGCCGAGGGTATTCGCATGCCAGTCAACGCCGATTACTTTAGGTTCATGCATCGGGAGTTGCAGAAGGTCGTCAAAGAGACTGACGTCGACGAACCAGCCGCTGTGTGCACCGGCAAGTACGGTTTCTCGCCAGAGACGCTGGAGGCCCTCGGCTACTCGGAACAGGTCGTTTCGGTATCAACCTATTTTCGACGCGAGCCTTCAAATTACTCCATATCCGTGACATCCACAGTCGAGGAAATGTGGTCGATTAACGCGGAACTGACGCTGGCCGGCAACATGATCGCCGAACTCTCCCAGGGCCCAAAGGCACGACCCAGGCTCAGCGCGCTGCGCATCGAATACGTCGATCAATCCCTGAACCAGCGTGTCGCAGACTACTGTGGACGCCTTGGTCTGTCGGGCGACGAGGTCATCGCCGCACAGCTCGACAAGCTCACACAAATCGGCAGCTCGCTGGGCATCGAGTTTGACGAATACGTCATCGAACCGTACACGGAGTTCGTCAGCGGCAAGTCCGGATTCGTCATCACTGCCAATCCGGTCGAGCCAATTTCCTTAAGCCAGATCGGCCTGTACAAAGCCAGCGACGTTCCGGCACTTCTGGACCTCTCCGCCGAGGCCTTTTAGTGTCCTGTTTGCTGAGTTCGCTTGCTTTCAGAAAGCCTGCAAAGCGATAGTGCAAGGCGCAGCCCGCCGGTAATGGCTAGACCTTGCCAAGGGCCGCAACGCCGCAGTAGCGCTTTGCAGGCTTGCCCTCCGGGCGCTCCCGGCAGCCCGTCCTGCC
>CAYTTZ010000027.1:0-21802 GCA_964440945.1 uncultured Woeseiaceae bacterium | reverse complement strand
TAAAACATACGTATTACCAGCACAATAAGATTTCTCGTCGCTACGCTCCTCGAGCCCGGCCACCCGCCGGTAGGCTCGCGGCGTTTGCTCCTGGCAAAGCATGCTTCGCCTTGCCGCTGAGCGGCAACCGTCGCTCACCCAGCTGAGCTACGGGCGCATTGTGGATGGCGATTCTATACGTGTTTCATCTTTAGATCATCGAATTGGGGGCGAATGCCTGACTTTCTCTACTCTGCCCGTTCTCCGGGCCGCCCGCGTCAGGCCCAGCTGAATCCCCGATTGCCGCTTTTGGGGCTTCGCGTGATCTCAGATGGTCTGCTTCGTAGCCGTCTTTACCAGCGCCAGGCGCTGCTCACGCTTACGTCGCATGTCAACCAGTGCCTTCATCTTGATGGTGTCGGGCGACTGCCTGAGTTCAGCCATTTCATCGCTGATTGCCGGTGCATTTTTGATCTTGAGGCGGTGATCACCCAGCGAAATAATGTCGTCGTTTTTGAGAATTGCGTTTCGCACCACGACAGAGTTGACCGTCGTGCCATTCGAACTGTTGAGGTCAAGCAGCACGAGGGCGTCTGCAAACAAAAGCAACACCGCGTGCATCTTGCTGACGAACTGGTCGTCAACAACGGCATCAGCGAAATCCGATCGGCCGATCAGGACCTTGTTCTCCTTGAAGGTGTATTCCGTGAGGAGTTCGCCATTCTTCGTTATGAGTAAAGACGGCGCTGCTGGACCAACCACTTTTTCCGTAGCGAGTACCGGCAAATCGTCGACCATCTTGATGGCCGCCCTTTGCTGAATGATCGTGTCGCTGAGCTTCAGCGGGAAGCTCGTAGCGCTGCGCATCGCCTTGATAGCGGCATCGTTGATGAGTCCAGGCAATCCGCCGGACTGTTCGTGAAGGTAATCACAAACATCTACCGGGAAGATGGTATCCGCATCATTAACACCACAAGCCCCAAGTCGCTGGTGAACGTAAATCAACGATTCCCTGAGAGTCATAGGACCCATTGCGAAATGACCTTCTGCCCGCTTGCGCACACCCGGCATACCTTCCGATGCAACCAAGTTCGTCAGTCCATCGCGACCGGTCAGGATCATACGGATCGAAAAGCGATCATCTGTTTCGAGTTCTGCAAGAATATTTAAAGTACGCAGCGAACTCGGGAACATCTGGTCGACATTGTCGACGATCAATATCGGTGGCCGACCCGCCTGAGCCTGCTGCGTTGCGAACATCCGGATCATCTTTTCGAGTTCATCAACGGCGCCCAGACCGGTATCGTATCCGTACTGGGTCAGGATTTGGGTCATCATGTCCCCGGCCTTGATTCGGTCACCATTGATGAAGGCAACCGCGGAATCCCCTGGTAGCGTTTCCAAAAGACGCCGCGCGGTAGTCGTCTTGCCGGAGCCCTCGGGCCCCTGTAGTAGACCGATGCCCTTTTGGCCTTTCAGCGCCTCATCTAAGCTCGACAAGGCATCCCGGTGGGATTTGTAGCTCACGGTCACAAGATCATCGCTGTCTTTGCCGAACGCTTTTTCACTCATCCATGATTGTGTCGACCGCATTTCCGTTTGCCCTGGCAGAAGTGTTTGAAGAAGTTCGCACCTTGTATAAAGGGACGGTGGTTCTGCAAAGGACCTGGTCTACAAAAGTCGCACGTCGTACAGGAATCGGAAGTTTTTCATTGGTTTACAGACGGCGCCAAAACATCAGAAAGCCCCGACTACGGAAAATTGCGGGCAAGCCGCGCAAAATCGTTGCGATTGATTACATAATCAATAAGCAGTGCGTCAAAACGAAGGTGCTGTGTCGCGTCTCGACCCCTACGCGCACGGCAGGACTATCGGCATTACGACCCATTTCGTGGAAGCTCGTTGACTGACAGCGCCATCGACCGCAGGAGGCTTGCGGCCTTAGCCAATCAGTGACGTGAGGCGGGGCTGCACCGATGCGGGCCGGCTCAGAGTACGGCCAAACACCAGTAACTCGTTGTTTTGATTAACGAACCGCTTGTTTTTTCACCGATCTCGATCGCGCACAGTTTCGTGCCGTTTTGTGCAGTCGGTCATATTCCATAATGCTCCGTCCCGGCATACTGGCGCGATGGAAGCTATCACCTCTCAAATGGCGCTGTTCATTGGCGCCGCTCTATTAATTGGCGCCGGCATCGGGTGGCTGATTCGCGGTGCGAGCAACAATCGCCTGATCGATACGCTAAGTGACGATTGGCAGGCGAAACTCGATGACATGATTCGTCAGCGGGATCGCCTGACGGCGGAAACCGCCACGCTGCGATCCAACATCGAAGACCAGGGAGCGGTCGTACGCCGCCATGAGATTGCGATCGCAAGGAGCCGCACTGCACTTGATTCCGCCCATGAGAAAGAAAAGCTCATGGCCAAGGATCTCTTCAATCTCCGCGCGGAACGCGAGGGCTTCAAAACCAAGATGCTGACGTTCCAGAACGCACTGGTGGCGATGAAGCGGCAGTCCACGGAGCTACACGAGGAATTCGTCAAATCCAGCAACGTCTATAAACGCGAACTTGCAAAAACCTTTGAAAAGCGCAAGGCGCTGGAAATAAAAGTCGAAGACGCGCGCCTTGAGCACAAGTCGTTCAGCAACCTGCTGGAGGCATCACGTTCGGAGCACGAATCCGTCAACAAGATGCTCGACTCGTCGCGAAACCGCCTTGCACACCTGGACAATCTAGAGCAAAAGGTCATTTCCCTGGAAGCCGACAACGCGGAACTCAAACACGATTGTGTTCTGGCGCAGCAGGAAATCGAAACAGTGCGCCGAGACCTGGCGGAGCTCAACGAGCTGAAGATCCAGAACAAGGAGCTCTCACACTGCCTGGAATCGATGGAAAAGAGCCGCAGGCAGCACGAGGATGACGCGAAACGCTATCGAGAAGCGGCTGGGCAATACGAAAAGCACTCGGATACCCTGCGCATGCAGCTGGACGACGTCGAGAAACATTTCGCCGACATGGAGAAGCAGCAACGCAAGGCACTCAAGCAGGCACGTCGGGCCACCCATGGAGCCACCATGAACGGCCACAAAAAGCCGGAGAAAGAGGCAGCAGCGAAGAAAGAGACCGCGCCGGAGCATGAGACAGAGCTGGAGCAAGAGACAGAGACAGCACCGGAGAACGAGGTCGACGACCTGAAGGCCATTGTCGGCATCGGCAAAGTCTTCGAGCACACGCTGAATGAGCTCGGCGTCTACAGCTTCAAGCGGCTAGCCAATTTCACCGTCGCCGACGTCTCACGCGTGAACGCCGAGTTAAAAGAATTCAAAGGTCGTATGGAACAGGACGACTGGATTGGCCAGGCCAAAGAACTGTATTACAAGAAATACGCGGAATCCAAAGAGATCGTCGAATCCATCTAGGTCTCTTTGTCATCCAGTTCGTCAACACGATCAAGCAGGTCGATACACTGTTTTGCCGTTTCGGCAATTTCACCCGGCTCGCCCTGCAATACTCTCTGCAGCACCTCTCGGGCACGCACAGCATCAATATCGGGTAACAGCTGTACCAGCAGCGCGCTCGCCCTACCCGCTGCAAGCTGGTTCTCAATGAGGTCGAACGAACGTTGGCCCCCCTTAACCAGCGACATACCGGCGAGCATCCGATTTTGCTCATCGTCCCCAGAAGCCGCCTGCAGCAATGTTTCGGCGGCGCGCCGCGAACCGAACAGCCGCCACGACGTTCCCGCCACGATGACTCGAAACGGAGACAGACGGCGCTCGTTTGCGTGGCTAGATGACGTCCCAGAGCCCATGGTCATCCCAGTAAGCGGATTCATGCGTCGAGCTGTGGTCGAACCAGCCGTGCCGATGCTCTTCGATTTGGAAATCTTTACTACGGAAACGCTGCGCACCGCCGTCGAGCAACACAACGAGGTCGAGTCGTACCCTGATATCAACAATGCGCTTGACCTTGGAAAAATCCGGATACCACTTGCGGTGAACCGGCCAGCCCATTAGCACCAGGCGATCGAAGTGCACGCCTTTTCGGGTCGCAAGGTGCGCGACCGTGCCGCTATGACTGTGCGCAAAAAAATCGGGCGCACTCAAGCCCTGGTCGGCAACCCACTGCTTCAGTAGTTCAGCGTCGGCGCGCCTGGCTTTGTCCGAATACGCACCGGTCCATCGAAAGCTGCGATCGTGCAGATCCAGGTCCGGTCGTTTCCTCTTCAGCGCATCATAGAAGTCTCCGCCTGGGCGGTACCAGCTGCCATTCGCGGCAAATGTGCCATGCGTGATCACAGCCGTGTTGGATTTGCGGCGACGCTTGCGGGACTTCGGTTGCTTGATGACTTTCCTGTCGGCTATGGATTCCATTGGCCCGATGCGACTAATCGCCGCCAGCGCCAGCCTGGAAACCAGGCGATCCTTGCTCTTCGCCGCCTGCTCAAGCGTCCTGCGAATTCTAGGCCTCAGCCTCGTTGTCTCACGGGCGCCAGCGGCGCCGGCGACGGCAACCAGCGGATGCGGGCTGGTCATGGCCGCCTCGAACAAGGCTGCTGCTGCTTCTATCGATGGCTTCCTGTAGACCTCACGAGCCACCTTCGTCATCTGCTGTTCGAGCGCAGGTTCGGCCTCCTGGCGAAGCTCGCGCTCGCTGACACCCAGGTGATGGCAGGCTGCTGCGACTTTTACGTGTTGGTCGGTCTTCAGTTTCGTCAGGTTGGGTAGCGGAAATTCCGACAGTTTTTCCGTGGGCGGTTCGTAGCCCAGCACGCCGGCGCGCACGGCCAGCAGGAACGCAGCTTGCGACGCGGCGACAGATGCCGCCTCTGACGACTCGGCCAGCACCGCTCCCTTTTCGGGCCGCTTTGCCATGACCGTAAATGCTTCTCGCGGATCAATCGGCTCGTAGGTTCTGTAGCTCACAGGCAGTCACTCCTTGTCATTCGCGACGATCAAGGATACCGGACTCAGGCACGTCCGAAGTACATGTCGGCGCCGGTCAGGAACATCTGGATAGCAATCGCCACGAGGATCATGCCCATCAGGCGCTCGATAGCGATAAGCCCCCTGGATCCGAGGCGCTCGGCCACCTGGCTGCCAAAAAACACGATAACCGACGTGCCTGCCCAGGCCACGGTTATCGCCGTTAGCCAGACCGCCCAGCGAGTCGGCTCGTCACTCATCAGCAGCAGCTCCACGGCAAGCACCGAAGGCCCTGCTACGTAGGGTATTGCGAGCGGCACAATGAAAGGCTCGCCCTCGATCTCCTCCTGTGAACTGCGCCCGCGAATGGGAAAGACCATGCGCAGCGCGATAAGGAACAGGATGACGCCGCCTGCAATCGTCAGGGCCGGGCCGGAGATACCGAGCACGCGCAGCAGGGGCTCTCCAAAGAACAGGAAAACAACCATCACGACGTAGGCGATCAGTAGTTCGCGAATAATGACCCGACGACGGCGCGCCTCATCGACCTGTTTCATCGCGGCGACAAAGAACGGCACGTTGCCAAACGGATCGATGACCAGGAACAGTAATACGATCGCGGATGCTAGTGTCATGGCGGTGCTCGAAGGTTACAGAAAACGCGGCTTGGCCGGCTGTTGGCGAAATAGCGTTGCCTCGCCTGTTGGCATCCTAGCATCCCCGTTGCCCGCAAATATGGCAGTCGGCTGCGAAAAGGAGTCGCTCAAAGAAAACCCCGGGGCGGGCCCGGGGGTTCCATTGAAGTCGCTCTCGACCGATAGAGTGAGAATCTTGTTTCAGCTGAAGCGGAGAGTTACTGCGCGGTGTAACCGCCGTCGACACGGTGTGCCGCGCCGGTGATAAACGATGCCTTGTCAGAGCACAGGAACAACACAACGTTGGCGACCTCGTCCGGTTCGCCAATTCGTCCTATCGGGTGAGCCGCAGAAAACCCATCGGGTTCGATCTTGTGGGTCTTGGCCAGTCCTTCGGCCATCGGTGTACGAATAACAGCCGGGTTGACCGCATTGACGCGAACCCCCTTCGCGGAATACTCGAGGGCAGCGCTCTTGGTCAGCCCCATCACGGCGTGCTTGGATGCACTGTAGATACTGACGCCCGCAAATCCGACAAGGCCTCCGACCGATGAGTTGTTGACGATGGCGCCCCCACCCGTCTTCAGCATCGCCTCGATTTCATACTTCATCGACAACCAGACACCTTTGACGTTGATGCCCATGACCAGGTCGTAGTTCTTCGAGGTCTGGTCGGCAAGCGGGCCCGCCGCACCGCCGACGCCAGCGTTGTTGAAAGCCGCATCCAGGCGCCCGTAGGTTGAGACCGCGTGATCGACCAGCGCTTTAACATCGTCTTCGGAAGAAACATCGGTGCGCAAAAAGCTGGCTTCGCCACCGGCTTCCTTGATCGCCTGCACCACAGCCTCGCCCGCTTCGACATTGCGATTGCCAATCACTACCTTGGCACCCTCGTGCGCAAATGCTATTGCCGTCGCTCGCCCTATGCCCGTACCGCCACCTGTAACTATCGCTACCTTTCCATCAAAGTCTGCCACGCTCAAATTCCCTCTTTAGTCGATTGTCGCCATCCCACCGTAGCGGACGCCAGTTAGTTGTGCCATGTCGGTTTTGAAAGTCGTCAGGTCATCGGCCGAGAAATCGCTTAAGTGACGGTGCCCGGCAGCACGCGCCAGTACCTGCATTAATTCGACGGAGGCCGCGAAGAATCGCTCCAAACGCTCAGCCGCAATGTCGACCGGAAGTCGATCGCGGAGATGCGGTTTCTGTGTTGCGATTCCGACGGGGCAATTGTTGGTGTGACAGGCACGCATGCCAAGGCAGCCAATAGCCTGCAGTGCGGCGTTCGATACCGCGACGCCATCGGCTCCCAGTGCCATGGCCTTTGCAAAGTCGGCTGGGTGCCGCAAGCCGCCGGTCGCGATCAACGTCACGTGCGATGCGTGACTTACGTCCAGATGTCGACGTGCTCGCGCCAACGCCGGTATCGTCGGCACCGAGATATTGTCACGGAATATCAACGGTGCCGCACCGGTGCCACCGCCACGGCCGTCGAGAATGATGTAGTCGACGCCGATCTCGAGCGCCGCGTCGATGTCTTTCTCGATATGCTGCGCGGAGAGCTTGAAGCCGATCGGTATGCCGCCGGTCTGTTCACGCACCTCCTCGGCAAAGTCACGGAACTGGCTGAGCTCCGTCCACTCCGGAAATCGAGCCGGAGAAATGGCTGCCACGCCTTCCTTGAGCTGACGCACCTCGGCGATCTTGCCCTTCACCTTATTTCCCGGCAGGTGCCCGCCGGTTCCTGTCTTGGCGCCCTGCCCACCCTTGAAGTGAAAGGCCTGTGTCTTTTGCACCTTGTCCCAGGAGAAACCGAAACGGGCTGATGCCAACTCATAGAAGTACCGTGAGTTGCTCGCCTGCTCTTCGGGCAGCATGCCGCCTTCACCGGAGCAGATACCGGTCCCCGCAAGCTCGGCCCCTTTCGACAGTGCGACCTTGGCCTCCTCCGACAATGCGCCAAAGCTCATGTCCGAAACGAACAGCGGTATGTCGAGTTTCAGCGGTTTCTTCGCGCGCGGACCGATAACCAGGTCCGTGCCTACCTTTTCATCATCCAGCAATGGCAGCTTGTGCAACTGCCCGACAACGAACTGCAAATCATCCCAGAGCGGCAGACTATTGCGCGGCACGCCCATCGCAGCGGAAGGGCCGTGGTGGCCCAGCTTCGACAAGCCCTCATCAGCCAGCTTTCGTATCAACTTCACGTGCGGTTCGATGGGGATCCCGTTCGGGTCCTGGTAAAGACCCTGGTAGGTATCGCGGTTGTAGGGTTGCGGATGCTGTTTTGCCCATTCTGCGATCTCGTCCTCGTCCACCATGACCTGGTCGTTTTCGATCCAGGAGGTAAACCTCGGCAGTGTCTCGCTGTGGTTATATTCGCTGATACCGGTATCCAGCCGGTAGTCCCAGCCGTGCACGCCGCAGATCAGGTTATCGCCATCAACATGACCGTCCGACATCAACGCGCCGCGATGTGCGCACCGTCCGTAGAGCACGGTTACCGTGTCGTCGTAACGGACGATCACCAGGTCGACGTCTGCTACCAGTGCGTAAACCGGTTCACGATCCTCAAGTTGATCCCACTTCGCGATGGCTATTTTGTTCATAGGCTGGCTATCCTCCGGGCTGCGAGTCTACCATCTCATCATTCATCGTGACGGCCGTCCTCCAACGTGAGCAGTAGCTCCGCATTATCAAGCCGCAATTTTCTTATCTACCTCGTCGGCAGCACTATCTCGCTGCACGGGCTGTGGGTTTACCGCGTCGCGCTCGGCTGGTTCGCCTGGCAGCTCACAGGATCCGAGCTCTGGGTCGGCATTATCTCGTTCTCACAATTCGCACCCGCCGTTCTCTTCGGTCCATTATTCGGTGTAATCGCGGATCGCGTTGATCGCCGTATAGCGTCAATCGTCATCAACTCATGCAGCTCAGCAAATATGTTGTTGCTCGCCCTGCTAGCAACGTTCGGTCAGGTCGACATCGTTGTGCTGACTTCGCTGTCCTTGCTGCAGGGTGCACTGGATGGCGCGCACACGCCTGTGCGCATGACGCTCGTGCCGAATCTCGTTGCCAGGCAGCAGCTGCAGAGCGCGATCGCGAGCACATCCATCTCCTTCAATGTGTCGCGTCTGGTCGGACCTGCAATCGCAGGTGTTGTTATCGCCACTCTCGGGGTTAGCGCGGCATTCGCAATCAACGGAGTCTCATACCTCGCGATCGTGGCCGCCGTGTTCTTTGTGAAGCTTAAGCCCCTGTCTAGTCACAATAAGAAAACGAGCGACGTCTGGTCCGAGCTGCTCGATGGCGTTCGCTACGTGCGTAATCACAGTACGATCAGGAGCCTGCTTTTCATAATTGCAGTCGGCTCCGTGTTTGGACGTGGCGCACTCGAGATGCTGCCAGCGTTTGCGGACGCTATCCTGGGACGCGGTAGCGCCGGTCTCGCGACGCTGACATCCGTCATGGGCGTCGGCGCTGTCGCAACAGGACTGGTTCTCGCGCGCAGCACGCACTGGCTGAATATCGGGATTATTCGCATGTCGGTGGTTTTCGCGGGTGTATTGATCGCGGGATTCGGCGCCAACGATTCCTTCTGGGTCGCAGTGGTGCTCGTCTTGATCCTGGGCGTAGTCTTGTCGTTGGGTGGGGTTGGCTCACAGATCCTGTTGCAAAGCCTGGTCGATGAACAGGTCCGTGGTCGAGTGAGCAGCCTGTGGGGAGTGATCGCGTTTGGCGGCACGGCGATAGGTAGCCTGCTGGTCGGCTCAGCCTCGGCCGCGTTCGGCCTGCAAATAACGGTCATTGCCGGCGGGCTACTCTGCAGTGTCGCAGCGCTGATTCCGCGCTACACTAAATCCGAATAACTGATCAGGATGAGGAGTATCCGAAATGGCTGGCGGCTTTGCGAAAGACGGCGCGGTGCAGGACCAGATAGATGCAACCATAAAGGATGCCGTCGATTTCGCGCGCGACCAACTGCCGAAGGGCGAGAGCCTCAAACACTGCGCAGAGTGCGAGGCGACGATTCCCGAGGCGCGACGCACAGCGGTGCCCGGAGTCCGGCTCTGCATTGCCTGCCAGAACGAGCACGATAAGGATACGGTTAAGTCCAGCGGCTACAACCGCCGTGGCAGCAAGGATAGCCAGCTCCGTTAGACTTTCTCGTCGCGGACCGCGGCGCGACCCATTTGGTCGAAAAACCCCGGAATTATGCGAGCCAGACCCCGGTGCATGGGACCTGCAGCACAGTTTTCATGCCCCTGAATCAGTAAAAATAGACGGTCGCCATGGACGGCGATGAGCGATTGGGTTTCGGACCATCATCGGGATGCTCAGCATGCGAAGGGTCGACTATTGGTTTGCGGTATTGCTGCGCCTGACAATGCTGTCGGCGGCCGTTGGCCTGTCCGGCTGCTCGCTGCTTCTGCCGGAATCGGAACCAGCCCCGATACCCGAAGCAATTGAGCCGGAAACCGGGATTGAGGTTCTACCGCCGCTGCCGGCGCCTGCACCCAAGCGCATAGCGCGAGTCAGTGCACCGCCACCGCTACCATCGCTCGCCATTGTGATGACCAGTGGCATTGCGGCTTATGCTGACGTTGCCAGAGAGTTGTCGAAGCGATTCGAAACTTACACGATCTACAATCTGGCGGAAGACGAGCGCCCCCCGGTCAGTACCCTGCGACTAGTCAACGATTCCGATTCGGGCGTGATTGTCGCCATCGGACTTCGAGCAGCGCGGTCCTCCGTCGCACTCGCCAGCAAACCGGTTGTCTTCAGCCAGGTCTTCAACTATCAGGAGCTCCTCGGTGAAAACAGCCGCGGCGTGTCGGCCGTCGCGCCTCTCGATGCACAGATCGCGGCGTGGAAGGAACTGGACCCGTCGATCTCACGCGTAGGGGCAATTGTCGGCAAGGGGCACGATAGTCTTATCGAAGATGCCCGACTTGCTGCAGAGCGACACGGTGTCGAGCTGCTCGTTCATATCGCCGGTTCCGACCAGGAAACGCTCTTCATTTTCAAACGCATGATTCGCAACATCGACGGATTCTGGCTGTTTGCCGATAACCGGGTGCTTAGCCCCCGCTCCCTGAAGCTGATGCTCTCAACCGCCAAGGAGCAGCAGGTTCCTGTCCTCGTACCAACGGAGTCGATGCTCTCTATGGGTGCCAGCGTCAGTATCGGCAGCGTCACCGCAGACATTGCAGAGACCATCACGAAAGTGGTCCGGCAGATCGAAGCCGGGAAAATACAAACCGTGCCTGCAATAACTCAGCTAAGCGAAATCCGCGTTGTAACCCATGATTCGGCGGCGCGGGTGGCCGATCGATGAGTACGGTAGTTGCAGAGGCTTTCCGTCGCATCACGCATCGATTCCGCCGCGACGGGGGGAAAGCAGGCAAGCGCGTGCTCGTCAACGAGATACTGTCCATACAGGTCATCAGCGCTGCCCTGATTGGCATACTCGCGGTCGCCAGCTTGTACTGGGGTGGCCAATGGGTGCTGCAGGAAAACTATGGACGCTGGGCGCTGCAATGGACAGAGGAGCTGAACGAACTCGGCTCGCCGCTGTTCCTTACGGATGACGGTGAAGCGCTGCTGCGGCTCGAGAGCTTTGTACAGCGCTACCCGGAAATTGACCGCGTCGCTTACTTTGCCCCAAACGGCAACGCTATGTTCTCGGTCGGCAACGAAGACAGCGCCAAGAAAGCCGCCGACCTGTCGCGCAGCGTGCTTGAACGGGCCATCGGGCGCATCGGAAACGACGAACCCTATATTATGAGTGCTGGGATTCTGAACCCGCAGCGATTCGAGATACTCGCACCGGTCTGGAAAGAGGCGATTGCCGTGGACGGCTTGTTCGACTACGACCCGCAGGCGCCACAGCCGCCGGTAAAGACGGAACTACTCGGCTTCGTAAGTATCAATCTGGATTTTGTGATTTTCCACGATGGCCTGCTTGCCAACATCAAAGGCGCCGTGCTGGTACTTCTGGCACTGTTGGTGCTGTTCGCATTGTATGGTCGATATTTCCTGCAGAAAGCTCTGGCCTCCATTTCCAATTTGCAGCAACCGATTCGCGAACTCGCCAAAGGTAATCTCGACGTGAAGTTTGAGCCGGCCGACCACCGTGAGATCGCCGAGATCGTCGAGGCCCTGGAAACTACCGCGTTAGCGCTCAGCGAGAGAGACGCCGAGCTGTTGCAGATGGCCAATCATGACAGTCTGACAGGACTGTTTAACCGTCGTCGCTTCCTGGATGAGCTGCGCCAGGAAATCGTCGAGGTCATGAAGTCCGGTCACGAGAGCGCCCTGTTTTTTGTCGATCTTGACCAGTTCAAGTACATCAACGACGCCTGTGGTCACCCCGCTGGCGATCGCCTGATTTGCAAGGTGGCCGACGAGTTATTACGCAGTGTCGGTGCGGACGACACGGTCGCACGCTTCGGCGGCGACGAGTTTGCGATTATTGTCCGTCGCACGTCTCCTGAAGACGCGCAGTCAACAGCCGATACCATTCTGAAGAACATGCGCAGCATGGCGCATATCGAAGACGAGCGTGTGTTCCACGTTCACTGCAGTATCGGCGTGACCAGGATTATCGGTGATGAGCTTCACCAGGACGAGCTAATCAACCAGGCCGATATCGCATGCCGTGAGGCGAAACTCGCGGGCAGAAATCGCACGCACGTATACAGGCAGGCGGGCGAAACCGCGCAAGAGGAATCAACGGGACTCGGCTGGGTGAACCGCCTGCGTAAGGCGCTGAATAACGACGAGTTCGAGCTGCGCTTTCAGCCCATAAATCGAATCGACAACGGCGAGACCACGCATCATGAGGTGCTCATTCGCCTGAGGAACGACGACCACAAACTCGTATTGCCAGACGTCTTTCTGCCTTCTGCCGTTCGCTTCGGTCTTATGTCAGAGATCGACTTTTGGATGATCCTGAACGCTGCCAAAGCGTATGCCCGCGAAGTGAAATCCAATCCCGGGCTGAAACTCGCGATAAACCTTTCTGCAAATGCGTTTGAAAGCGATGACCTTGCCGATTACATAGAGACGGTATTCGATAAACACAACGTGCCGGCCGAAAATATTGTGTTTGAGATTACCGAGAGCCTTGCCATCAGAAAGCCGCGCCATGTTGATCGGCAAATCTCTGCCATCAGAAGCCTCGGCTGCAGTTTTGCGCTTGATGATTTCGGTACCGGTTACAGTTCATTCAGTTACCTGCAAAAGCTGCGCTTCGACTACATCAAGATCGACGGCGCTTTCGTCAAGAATTTGCCGCAAAACCCCGTTGATCAGAAAATGATAAAGCTGATCGCCGAGATCGGTCACGAGGCCGGCATGAAGACTGTGGCCGAATACGTGCAGGACGCAGAGACGCTCGACCTGCTTGGCGAACTCGGCGTTGACCTGGCGCAAGGCTATTTCGTCGGTCGACCTGTAAAGCGGCCCAAGCAAAAATCGACGCCGATTTCCCTGCACTCCCGGCGGAAAAAGCGCTCCACGCGTTAGCAACGCATAATTGCTGTCGGATGTCTTTACAGTTTATTTAAGCAAGCTTTATAACCATATGAAATTCTTTGCTTTTTATTACCGGCATATGTCTTGCATCGTGTTTCGGCATGACCCTGACAGCCGCCGCAAGACTTGCCCTGCTCGCCTTCCTGATTGCGGTTCCGTGCTCGTCCGCCTGGGGCGGTAGCCTCAGTGCCGTGCTGAATGGCCGCTCAATACACATCGATGCGACAGAAGACTGGAACGAGGACAACGTCGGGCTCGGCCTCGAATACCAGTTCCAGAGTATGTCTCGCTGGAAAAGACAAGTGATGGTCAACGGCTTTCGGGACAGTAACGAAAAGATGTCCTACATGGCTGGCGCTGGCCTGCACCGCACGTTGTTCGCCAGCGAGCGCCTTAATGGTTTCTATGTTGACGCCGGCATCAATGCCTTCCTGATGACGCGACGCGATATGAACGATAACCGACCTTTCCCGGGAGCCGTGCCGAGCCTGACCATCGGCAACCGCGCTATGGGCTTGAACCTGACCTACCTGCCGGTGAAAGCCGTCGAGCGACTTTTCGACGCGCGCGTGATGGACGACACCGTCAGCGGCATCTTCTTCCTGCAGTTCAAAGTAGGCGTCGGTCAGCTGTTTCCAGGTGACTGACGCGCTCCTGATATCACCGGGTTAGCGAACCGCAACGCCGGTAAAAATCGATCCGATTATCGCTCCGATGATCGCAAGAATAATGAACGCGGGAATTGCTGCGATCGTCGCCTTGACCATAAAAACCACCATCGACATGAACGGCATCCTGATGTCGACGATCGTCACTTCATTCGCGGCATGGTTTTCCATTTCATTCTCCCTGGTTTCAGGTCGGCATCAGACCAGCTGCAGTTTCGGCGTCCCTGCCGCTCGCCGCAAATGGGTGTCAGCCGAAACAGTTGAGCTTTGCCATTGGCGAGGCTACCGTGACGCTCATGTGGAATTATCAGGGGCAAAAACGACCGGACACCGCCGTGGTTCCCGGACCTGGACAGGAGTCCGTCTGGGACTATCCGCGGCCGCCAGTCGCGAAGCGCTGCAACCGCCTGGTTGAAGTCAAGGACGCCGACATCGTCATTGCGCGAACCCGTTCGAGCTATCGCCTGATGGAAACGGCAAGCCCGCCGACGTTCTATATTGTGCCCGGAGACATCGCCTGGGACTACCTCGTCGAAGCTGAAGGCAGTTCCGTCTGCGAATGGAAGGGTGCAGCCCGCTATTGGGGGCTGAAACGCGACGCCGGTTTGCCGATCGCGTGGGACTACCCGCGGCCTCGCGCCCGTTTCGACGTGCTGAAAAACTACGCCTCGTTTTACCCTGGCCGCATCGAATGCTATGTCGACGGTGAGCGTGTAAGACCGCAGCCCGGTCGCTTTTACGGCGGCTGGATTACCGACGACGTGGTCGGACCGTTCAAGGGTGAGCCCGGCACCGGGCATTGGTGAGCCGGCGAACAATCCTGATTGCGTCAGGCACTTTTCCCAAACGAAACGCGGAAGAACATCGAATACATCACCGGCACCACGAGCAGCGTCAGTGCCGTGGCGAACGCAAGTCCGAAAATTATCGTGATAGCCATGGTCTTGAACATGGCAGTGCCGCCCCACAGCAGCGGCGTCATGCCTAGCACCGTCGTCGCGGTTGTCAGGAGAATCGGACGCATACGTTGCTGGCAGGCCACCATGACAGCGTCGGCTTCGCTTCGTCCAAAATCCCGAATCTCGATGGCGATTCGGTCGAGCAGCACGATGGCGTTGTTAATGATGATCCCGGATAGCGAAATCAGCCCGAGAATTGTGAAAAAGCCAAACGTCGAGTTGGCAACGAGCAGGCCGAACGTCACGCCGATCAGCCCCAATGGAATTGTCGCCAGAATAATAATGGGCCGGCGCAGGGAATTGAACTGCCAGACGAGGAGCAAGAGGATCAACATGCCGGCCGTTGGCAACTCCGCGGCGATAGAGGCGTTAGCATCACCGGATTCTTCCGTTTCACCACCGATCTCGAACGTATGCCCCGCCGGCCAGCTACCTTGTGCCTGCTCCAGCCAGGGCACCAGGACCTGAGCTACCTCGGCCGCCGTAGCACCGGCTTTTAGCTGCACGTTCAAGGACAGCGTTCGATCCCTGTCACGCCGCTCGATAATGCCAGGCTCGAAGGTCAGCTCAACGTTGGCGACCTGCTTCAGGGGCACGCTGCTGCCGGTGCTCTGCGAGTACACGGTTAGCCCGTCGAGCTTGCTGAAGTCCTGGCGGTCGGCGGCAACGGTTCGCAGCGTCACCGGGATCAGTTCATCCGCCTCCCGATACTGCGTCAGGTCGATGCCGGTGAGTCCTGCCTGCAATGAGTAAGCAACGTCTTCGCTGGTTACGCCCGATCGACGCGCCAGTTCCTGATCGACATCGACCGTTAGTTTCTTGGTTTGCAGGCCCCAGGAGTTCCTGGCGTCAGAAACCTGCGGCACGCTGTAGAGGTAGCCGATAACCTCGTCCGCAATCGAGTACAACGTATCGAAGTCATGCCCGGATACACGAACGATGATCGGGTAATCCACGGGCGGTCCGTTTTCCAGGCGCTTCACCTGTGCGGCGAGGTCCGGATGGTTGTCGTGCACGTAATCTTCGATGCCCGCAATAACGGCATCAACGTCTTCCGGATCTACGGTATTGGCTATCAGGAAGGAATTTGCGGGATTCGGATTCGGCGGGTTCAGACTAAGTTGAAAACGCGGCCCTCCTTCACCGATAAATGTCAGCCAGTTGCGAATGCGCGGCTCGCCGTTTGGCGGCGCAAAATAGGTATCGTGAATAAAGGTATCGACTTCGGCAACAACCTGTTGGCTGGTTTCGATGGACGTACCCAGAGGCAGCTCGAGTTTCGCCGAAAAGATCGGGTCCTCGGACGGCGCGATAAATTCCTGCCGCACCAGCCCCAGCCCGAATAGCGCGATCACGAAAATCAGGACAATGATTGTGAAAAAGCGATATTGGCAGCGCAGCGAGACTGCCAGTAAGTTGCGATAGAACGCGTACCAGCGACCGTCAAACTGCTCTTCACCGTTACCGTTGATCGCCTTCACCCGCAACGCTATCGTCGTCAGCATTGGTACGAAAGTCATCGCCAGCAGCCAGGAAGTCAGCAAGGCGATGCTGACGACATAGAAAATATCGGACGTATATTCACCGACCGCCGACTTGGCCATAGCAATCGGCATGAATGCCGCCGCTGTCGTGAGTGATGAAATCAGCAGCGGCGTGCTCAGTTCTTTGCCGGAGTCTATGGCCGCCGAGACAGCGCTTTGCCCCCGCTCGCGCCGCACGATGATCGACTCCACAATGACGATTGCATTGTCGACGAGCAGACCCAGCGCAATAATCAGCGCGGTCAACGATATCTGGTTAATCGTGATATCGAAGACCTGCATCATGAAGACGGACGCGATGATTGTTGTCGGTATGAGTGAGCCGACGACGAGGCCAGTGCGCAAACCCAGGAACGCAACCATCACGGCAATGACGATAAGGATGGCCTGGCCGAGGCTGGACGAAAATGTCTTCACGACATTGTCAACGAGGTCGGCCTGAAACCAGACCTTGTCGATCTTCATACCCCACGGGTACTTTGCGACCAGCTCCGGCATCAGCGTGTCCAGCCGCTCGCCGAGCTTCAGAATATCGCCGCCTTCGCGCATCGCGACCGCTATGGCCAATGTCGGTTCGCCGTTCACGCGGCTTACGCTCTTGGGCGGGTCCTTGTAGCCTCGATAGATATCGACAATATCCTCAAGATATACCAGCGCTCCGCCCGGGAGCTGGATTACCGTGCGCTTGAGATCCTCGATAGACTCGAAGTTGCCGCTGGGCTCCAGCGTGATTCTCTCCCTGCCACTGACGATATCGCCTCCTGACGACAGAATGTTGACGGCCGCCAGCGACGCCGAAAGCTGCTGCGGCGAAAGCCCCAGCTCCGAGAGGCGCGAATTGTTGTATTCAACAAAGATGACCTCCTGCTGTTCACCATGAATCGAGACCTTTGCGATATCGGGCTCTTTGAGAAGTTCATCGCGCAGCTCGTCGGCAACCGTCTTCAGCTCCGCATAGGAAAAGCCGTCGCCCGACAGCGTGTACACACTGCCGAACACATCACCGAATTCGTCGTTGACCTCCGGGACCTGCGTGCCCTGCGGCAAGTCGGCATAGACACTGTCTACCTTGCGACGCAGATCATCGAAGATCGGCCGCATGATCTTGTAGCTTTCCTTGAAGTTTGCGTAGATCACGGAAATGCCCGTGCGTGACTCGCTGGTGATCGAGTCGATTTCGGGCATCTCCTGGATCTTCTTCTCGATTTTGTCTGTAACCAGGAGTTCGACGCGCTCTGGACTCGCGCCGGGGAAGCGGGTCGTTATTACGGCGGTGCGCACGATAAAGCCGGGGTCCTGTGCTTTCGGCAGGCTCTGAAAAGCGAACATGCCGGCAAGGACAACCAGGCCGACAATCGTCAGCGTGACGCGATTTCTATCAATAGCGGAAGCGGTTAAATTCACGACAGGCCTCGAGCCTAGTTCGCCGCCGGAATAAGAACGCGTTGATCCTCGCGGATCACCGAAATTCCTGCTGTGATTACGCGGTCGCCCACCGCGAGGCCCTCAGCGATCTCGATGCCGGACTGCGTCAACTCACCCAGCGCAACGTTGCGGCGACTGACGATCCCCTCACCCGGCGTTCCGTCGGGTTCGGCAACAAAGACGAAGGTGCCGGTCGGATCACTGATCACGGCCGTGACCGGCAACACGAAGCCACCATCCTGCGAGGCCGCCGAGTCAAACTGAAACGTGACATCGGCCGCCAGTCCAGAGCGCAGGGAAGGATGGCTGCCAGTGATCTTCACAACCACCGGGAACGCGGCCGAGCCGGCACTCGACGACACCGCAATTTCTGAAATCGCACCGCTGAATTCCTGGTCGGGGATAGCGCCAAAGCGAATGGAGACCGGCGTTGATTCGTCAACAAGACCGATCAGGCTCTCAGGAAGATCCAGCGTAACTTCGTAGGCCTCGCCGCAGCTAACGGCTGCCACCTGTTGACCCGCTGCGACGTTTTCGTTGACCTCGGCATCGACAGAGGCTATCGAGCAGCCGGTGTCGGCACGCAACTTCGTATAGGAAACATTGAGTCGCGCGATCTCAAGCGCCTTACTCGCCGAGCCAACCTGCGCACTGGCCGACTCCGCCTGCGCACGCGCGGAATCCAGATCACTTAACGATGCATTGCTGTTCGCGTAGAGTCCCTTTGTACGTTCGTAATTGGCTGCAGCACGCCTGTCATTCGCCTGCGCTTCGACGAGTGATGCCTGCGCCTGCTGAGCCTGCAGCACGTAGCTTGCGGAATCGAGCTCGGCGACCAGGTCGCCGCCCTTCATGCGCTGACCGATCTGCACTGGCAGACTGGTTATCGTGCCAGCTACTTTAAAACTCAGGCGCGACTCGCGACTGGATTTCGACGTACCGGAAAAACTGCGGTCGCGAAAAGCGCTGGCGTCACTGACAGTCACGTAACGCACCGGGCGAAGCCGCTCTTCGAACGCCTCGTCCGGCCCGCCGCATCCGACGAACGTGAAGCTCAGCATGAACAAAAGAAAAATGCTGTGTCTCATTTTTGGGATCCCGTGATTGTCCTACGGTATTCGGACGCGAGCTCGTCTCGCTCTTCCGGCGGCAGGAGGAAGTCGTTGCCACCGATCGCTCGCTGCATCGACATTATGGTTATCAGAAAGCCATACGAGGATTCTGCCGCCGACGCAGACGCCCTAAGGCTGGTGTCCTGCGCGTCCAGCAGTTCGACAACTGACACCGTGCCGCGCGCGTAGGCATCGCTCACCAGCTCAAGGTTCTTGCGAGAGGCCTCGGCCGCGTCAGCGGCCAGATCGATCTGCTGGTAGGCGGCCCGCGCGGCATGTAGTTGGTTACGTATCTCTTCCTCAACACGCTCCTCGATCGAGGTGCGCAGCGACTCAAGCTGACGGAGTTCGAAATTCGCTTTTGTAACGTTGGCTTTCTTGGTGCCCCCGGAGAACAGGGGCAACGTCGCCTGTATACCGATGCTCCAGTCGTTCAGGTCCGCACCTGCCTGCGGTCCTGCCCCGAGTCCGGACTGCGACAGGTTAGTAGTGTAGCGGCCGCCAACCGAGAAGTCCGGCAGCCAGAATGCCCGCCGTTGACTGATCAGCTCGCGACGCTTCGCGGAAATCTGTGCATTTAGCTGCTCCAGCTCCGGCGCCTGTCGCAGCGCACGGTTGATGTAGAACCGGGAAAAGCGGTCATAGTCCGCCTGGCTTCGCACCATTCCGTCGAATTCGTCTTTCGTCATCACGAACGGCTCATCAAAGGAGGCCTCTTTCAACGCAATACGCGCGCCCTGCGGTTTATGCAGAATTCGATTGAACGTTTCCCAGGATTGACTGAGCGCCGACCTCGCATTAATCACTAATATCTGTGCGCGCGCCTCTTCCGCCTGCCATCGATACAGATCCGCCCGGGTCGTCGTACCAAGCCGGACCCGAACCTCGGCGAGCTCCAGGTTGGCTCTGGTAATTCGCAGGTTGTTCTCCTGCACCGCGAGCTGGGAGCGCGCGTTCAGAACAGTGTAATAAGAGGTTGTCGCCGCCTGAATAACGTCGAGCTCGAACTCCCTCAGACTTGCGAGACGGGTGCGCTGCAGCTCTTTCTGAATCTTGAGGTTGGCGCTGGCTGCGTCGGAGTATAGAAGCTGATCGAGACTGATGGCCGTATCGCTCGAGCGTTCCGCGAATATTCCAGACGCTACCGACGGCGAATCCCTGCGGCGAGTCTGACTCGCGGAAGCCCCGATCTGCGGAAGAAGATTGGCCCTGGCAAGAGCAATCTCCTGCAGGCCTGCCTGCACGCCGTACGTCTCGGCCCGAAGATCCTGGTTCTGCGCGAGCGCCATACGAGCGACGTCGATGAGTCCGTACTGCTGGCCCTGTATTTCCGCTTCTTCGTTCAGCAGGACAGCCTCACTCAGAACCTCAAAGCTCGGCGATAATCCGATGTGTCTCGCCGTCGCCATGTTAATAGTCAACTGCTCCTTGCGAATCGAAGCCGTCGGCTGGTCTTCGGCGCGCTCACCGAGCATAACCGCCTGCATGTTCAGAGCGTTCAGGCGCGCCTGACGATCAACATCCTTCGGTTCCGAGTTCGTGACCAGCAGGCCGCGCTCCACATCCGTTACGCCGGCGAAACTGTAACTCGGAAGCCCGGCCGAGTTGATGGCTTCTATGAGCCGATCAAAATCCGCGTCTGGCATGCGCGGTAAGCCCGCAATGAATATTGCGTCAGCTTCGGGCGGCACCCTGTTCATCAGCGCATGATCGACGCCATCGTGGAGAACCTCGAGCAAGTTGATGCCTCGTTCGTCGCTGGCGGCGTACGCCGCTTCCCGAAGCTCCGGTATCGCCGATTGCAATCCTACGTCCAGGAAAAGCACCAGATTTCGATACGATACAATCCGCGACAATGTGTCGAGGTCCTCGGCGAAGTCTGCATACGCGGTGAGGTAGTTCAGATTGCGCACGCCGGAGCGCCCGATCCTTTCGTCACCCTCAATAAGCCTTACGTCAATGATCTGCGGAAGAAACGTGGGCTTGGAGTATTTGGCTCTTATGGCGGCGACCTGGTTTGCGACGAAACCGGTAACCAATACGAGATCGAGATCGTCTCTGGCATAGACTTGTTCAAGAACTGCGTTTATCGACTCGCTCGTCCAGTCCCCATAGAAGCGTTCGATACGCACGTCGAATTCACTTTGCGTAAGGGTAAGGAGCTCATCGATATATATCTGATGCAGAAATGCAAAGCGATCCGTTGGCCCATCGGAAACCACCGCGACAACAATCTGCTGCTGAGCAGCGGCTGGCGTCGGCACGAAGACAAGGCCAAAGAGGATACTCACCAAGGCAATCCTGCCAACGTTGAGAAGATTGGCCTTGATTGTCGACAACACAGAAAGCTCCATTACGGTCGAAGAAGTTATTGCAGACGAGCCTTCAACTCGGCAACTTCGGCTTCAAGTTGACTGACGCGTTCGGCAAGGTCGGCAACGCTGACGCGCTCAGTTGAGCCGCTCGCTTTCGACGACTTCGCCTGACTTTCATACGCCTCGATGTCGATCGGACCGGCAAAGAGATGTGTGTACTCCGGATCCTTGCGGCCGGCTGTACGCGGCAACTCGACAACGAGCGCTCCTTTATCGCGCTCGATTAGTTTCTTTAGCATCTCAACGACTTCACCATTATCGGCAAATTCATGCAGACGCCCGCTGCGTGAGCGCAGCTCACCGGGCGTTTGCGGCCCTCGCAACATCAGCAGGCAAACGATCGCGAGCTCCGCCGGCTCGAAATTCAGATCGCTGTATCGCGTGTTGCAGAACCGCTGAGTGTATTTTTCCGCACGACTCTTGAAGTTCTCTTC
Source organism: uncultured Woeseiaceae bacterium (assembly GCA_964440945.1). Lineage (GTDB taxonomy): Bacteria > Pseudomonadota > Gammaproteobacteria > Steroidobacterales > Woeseiaceae > UBA1847. The sequence continues at coordinate 205 of CAYTTZ010000027.1, read as the reverse complement.
GGTGCGCACCAGGTGTTTGGCCTCTAGCGCACGAATTGTGTGCTGGACTTCGCCTGGCTGCAGCGCCATCACCGGGTCGCGCGCGGACTTCTGATTGCAGCCGTTGGTCAACGCGTTCAAGGTCAGAGGGTAGAGATCCGGCGTGACTATCGACTTTTCGATCAGGGCGCCGAGAATTCTAACTTCGTTGTTGTCTAGCACTGGG
>CAYTTZ010000026.1:0-21919 GCA_964440945.1 uncultured Woeseiaceae bacterium | reverse complement strand
GCGTGATACAGGAATACCGAGTGAATCGCTTCGCGCACGATGTTGTTGCCACGGAACGAGAACGACACGTTGCTGACGCCGCCGCTCACGAGTGCATGCGGCAAGATTTTTTTGATCTGTCGCGTAGCCTCGATAAAGTCCAGACCGTAGCTCGCGTGTTCCTCGATACCAGTCGCGACCGCGAAGATGTTGGGGTCAAAGATGATATCCGCAGGATCGAAACCGACCTGCGCCGTAAGAACCTCGTACGAGCGTTGGCAGATACCGACTTTTCGTTCGATAGTATCCGCCTGTCCCTGTTCGTCGAATGCCATGACGATGACGGCCGCGCCATAGTCGCGGCAAAGCTCGGCCTGGCGAATGAAAGCTTCTTCGCCTTCCTTCAGGCTGATCGAATTAACGACGGCCTTGCCTTGCACACACTTCAGGCCCGCTTCGATCACTGACCACTTCGACGAATCGATCATGATCGGCAGGCGGGCGACGTCCGGTTCCGAGGCAATGAGATTGAGGAACGTCACCATCGCGTTCTCGGAATCGAGCATGCCCTCGTCCATGTTGACGTCGATTATTTGCGCGCCGTTGTCGACCTGTTGGCGCGCAACGGCGACCGCCGCCGTATAGTCATCGGCCTCGATAAGACGTCGAAAAACTGCGGACCCGGTAACGTTGCAGCGCTCGCCAACATTTACGAACAGGTTGTCCGGCCCGATGTTAAACGGCTCAAGTCCGGACAACCGGCAATTGACCGGAACCTCGGGCACGTGGCGTGGTGACCCGCCGCGCACGGCTTCGCCGAGCGCCCGAATATGCTCGGGCCGTGTACCGCAACAGCCGCCGATCAGGTTCACGAGGCCGCTGCTGGCGAATTCGCCAACAACCGCAGCCATGTCTTCCGGCGTCTCATCGTATTCGCCGAACTCGTTTGGCAATCCGGCATTGGGGTGCGCGCTCACGCGCGTGTCTGCAATCCGGGCCAGCTCCGCGACATAGGGTCGCAGCTCGTTGGCGCCCAATGCACAGTTCAGGCCGATCATGAAGGGATTGATATGACGGACCGAGTTCCAGAACGCTTCGGTCGTCTGGCCCGACAAAGTGCGGCCGGATGCGTCGGTAATCGTTCCGGAAATCATTACCGGCAATTCGACACCCTTGGCGCGGAAGCTGCGCTTCAAGCCAACGATAGCTGCCTTTGCGTTTAGCGTGTCGAATATCGTCTCGATCATAAGAAAATCGACACCGCCCTCTATGAGGGCGCCAGCCGCTGTCTCATAGGTAGCGGCAAGATCGTCAAACTTGATATTGCGGAACCCAGGATCGTTGACGTCGGGAGAGATCGACGCGGTCCGGTTAGTGGGCCCGAGCACGCCGGCAACGTACCGCGGCACCCCGGTTTTTTCGCCGTACGCGTCCGCGAGTTCGCGCGCTATGCGCGCCGACGCGGTATTTAATTCGACGACCAGCGACTCCATGCCGTAATCGGCCATCGAGGGGGCGTTGGAATTGAAGGTATTGGTCTCGATGATATCGGCGCCGGCTTCCAGGAACTGCGAATGTATGTCGCGAATCACATCCGGCCGCGTGAGCGATAGCAGGTCGTTGTTGCCCTTCAGATCGCGGCCAAAGTCCGCGAAACGCTCGCCGCGGTAGTCGTCCTCGCCGAGGCCGAAACCCTGGATCATCGTCCCCATGGCGCCGTCGAGCAGCAGGATCCGCTCGTCGAGTGAGCGCATCAAGGACTCTGTGCGTTGTTTGCGTTCCATCACCCCGCCCTCAAGCCGCGACTTGCTTCGGCCGTACGCCGAGCGCATGGCAGATCGCATAGGTCAGCTCGGAGCGGTTCAGGGTGTAGAAGTGGAAGTCTTCTATGCCTTCCTTTTCCAGCATCCGTACCTGCTCGATGGCGACGCTCGCCGCAATCATTTGCCGGGTTGCTTCGTCATCGTCGAGACCCGCGAACCGTTGCCGCAGCCAGTCCGGCACGCTGGCACCGCACATATCAGCAAAGCGTTCCAGCTGCGGGAACCGCGTAATCGGCAGGATGCCTGGCACGATGGACGAGTCGATCCCGGCTGTGGCGCAGCGATCGCGAAATTTCAGGAACACATCTGCGTCGAAAAAGAACTGCGTGATCGCGCGCGACGCGCCAGCTTCGAGCTTACGTTTCAGATTGTCGAGATCGAAATCCGCGCTTGACGCCTCGGGGTGGACCTCCGGGTAGGCAGCGACAGAGATATCAAAATCGGCAATGTCCCGGAGACCGGCAACCAGGTCGCTGGCGTATGCGTATCCGTCCGGGTGCGGGACATAGCCGTCGGAGTCTTTCGGAGCGTCGCCGCGCAACGCGACGAGATGGCGCACGCCCATGTCCCAGTATTCACGCGCGATATCGTCTATCTCACCGCGGCTCGCCCCAACGCAGGTCAGGTGCGGCGCCGGCGTCAGCCTGGTTTCATTGATGATGCGTTCCACGGCCGCGTGCGTGCGCTCACGCGTCGAGCCATCGGCACCGTAGGTCACTGACACGAACGCGGGGTCGAGTTCAGCCAGGCGTTCGATAGACGACCAGAGCGTCGCTTCCATCGCGTCGGTGTTGGGTGGGAAAAATTCGAAAGACACGGATGGCCTTTCCACAGCGTTGATAGTCATAGTCTCGTTTGCCTGAATCAGGCCGCGGCAACTGCGCGGTCGGCTGGCGTCGCCACGGCGAGCAACCAGTCTGGGTTTTTTTCGGGGATCGAACGGGGTCGTGCCAGCCGCATGCCAGCCGCCGCTGCCCAGTCCGTGAAATTCTGCCGCAAATCGGCAACGTCATTGCTGCTCGCGGAAGCGAGCAGCAATAGGCGCCCGCCATCCTTAAGCAGACGCTGCGCCTCAGCCAGCGCCTTTTCAGGGTTCCTGGCGCCCGACAGAACATCGTCCAGGATGATCGTATCGAACTCGCTGTCGGGAAACGGCAGCTGCAACATGTCGCCTTGCCGCAACGTGCAGTTGGGCAAACCGGCAAGCAGCACCTCGGCTCGTGCAAGCCGTCGCGCGGCCGGGTCAGTATCGACGCCGACGACACGATGTGCCCGGGATGCCAGCAGTTTCAGGAGCCGGCCCTGGCCGCAGCCAACGTCCAGCAGGTCACCGAGAGGCTGGGACACGGTCAACTCGACAAGCGCCCTGTGCAAGCGTCGATCGGCGTCCGACGCCGGGTCAGTATCCTCATGGGCCCGCAGCTCGCGCAGGCGTTTCTTGTCCTGCTCAAATTGCGGTTCATCGTCCGGCAGCAGCGCCAGCAGGCGACGACGCAGCATCGGGTCGCCACCTTTCATCGGCACGCGGTAAAAGACGAAATGGCCATCGCGAAAGCGTCGCAGTAACTGCACATCACAGAGCTGTTTCAGATGCTGAGATATTCGCGGCTGACTCTGGCCTGTCACGGTCGTGAGCTCGGAAACGCTGCATTCGACGGCCGCACACAGAGACACGATACGCGCCTTGATGGGATCGGAGAGGGCCTTGAATTGCTGCAGCAGTTTGTCTGTAGACGGCTTCATATAAAGATATAAATATTAATGCATATTTAGTGCGCGAGAGTATACCGCAGCATTTCGCCGTCCACCAGCCATGGATTCGGACAGGATTGAAGATTGCAGGAGTACGCCTCTCCATTCGGGGACAATGCCAGCGGGCAACGTGCCCTTGGGGTGCTACGTACCCTTGGGGTGCCACATTCCCTTGGGGCACCACGCGCCCTTGGGGTGCTATGTGTCCTTGGGGCGCTAAGCGCAATGACAGACGGCCGGGGGGGGGTCGCGGCCGGTGGCCGCTCCTACAAGAACCAGGCCGTTCGCCGGCCAGGAGCAGGATCGGTGGATCTCAGGAGCGCGCCATTCGCTGGCCGGGAGCAGGATCAGTGCATTGTAGAAGCGCGCCATTCTGCGCTACGTGCCCTTTGGGGTGCGAAAGGCAGCGGCAGGCTGCCGGGGGTCGCGGCCGGTGGCCGCTCCTGGAAAATCGAGCGCGCCCGCAGGACGAACTATTGAACCGAGTCGGGGCCCTGAACGACGTTAGGAATAAACAGGCGCTCGACATCCACCGCATCGAATGTGCTTCCGCGACCGCAATATTCGCAGGTAACCTCGATGACACCCTCGGCGGCCAGGGTCTCGCGCGCCTCCTGCTCACCAAGCATCTTCAGGACATCTTCGGTCCTGGCCTGCGAGCAGCTACAGTGAAACCGCACGTCACGCGGTTTGTAAACGCGCACATCATCCTCCGCGAACAATCTGCCGATGAGTGATATTCCGGCGTTGCCCTCGAAATCGCGACAGCTCAGCGTCTCCGCCAGAAAGTGCAGGCGGTTCCAGTCATCACTGTCGATAGGTTGCCCCGGAACCTGTTGCAGCAATACACCGCCGGCGACTTCTTCGTTGGCGACGAGCGCAATATGACTCGGCACCTGCACGGAACGCGAGAAATAGTGCTCGAGGCTCGCCGCAAGCGATGCGTCTTCGATTGCGACGATGCCCTGATACGGCCGCTGGCCGTTATCCACCGTCACCGCGCAGTGCCCCTCCTCGATGAGGTCGCCGAAACTCTGTGCACGGCTTGCAGGGCTCGCTGAGGCCATACCCCGCAGATCGAGGTCGTTCGTGCTCTGCATCACCAGCATGCGCAGATCACCGCGACTCTGGATCTGCAAAGTAATAACACCATCGAACTTCAGACTTTGCGCGATCAGGCCGGTTGCGGCCGCCGCATGGCCGAGCGTTTCGGTAATCAAGGCACCGTAAGCATGATCGCGAAGCATGCGCCGCCAGGACCGTGACAAGTGGATAAGCGCCCCGCGCACCGGCAGCGTCTCGAAACCGAATGGAATGACCGTGTCAGACGACATGCCAGTGTCCTGTTTGATTAATTCGCATACTGTCAGCGTGTAGCAAAAAGCGTGTGGCTGCGGAATGCGCCTCGTTTCTGCTGCAGTGGGCGATTCTGACATCCTGCGCATTAATCAAACAGGACACTAGCCGTGCAGTTTGTCTTTGAGGATCTGGTTGACCTGTCCGGGGTTGGCCTGGCCCTTAGTGGCCTGCATGACCTGGCCAACGAAGAAACCGATGAGCTTGTCCTTTCCGCCTTTGTATTCCGCGACCTGGCCGGGATTTGCCGCAATTACCGCATCCACGGCAGCTTCGATAGCCGAACTATCGGTAATCTGCTTCAGGCCTTTTGACTCGATGACGGCGTCGGCATCGCCTTCCCCGTCCCACATCGCCTCGAAAACCTGCTTGGCAATTTTGCCGGAGATAGTGTTGTCATGAATGCGCGTAAGCATGCCAGCCAGCGCAGCTGCCGACACCTTGCTGTCGGCAATCTCCAGGCCGTCACGATTTAGTGCACCGGACAAATCACCGATGACCCAGTTTGCCACCAGCTGAGGCTTGGCCTCGGTCGCGGCTGCCGCAAGCTCGTAGAAGTCCGCGATCGCGCGTGATGCGGTCAGCAAACTCGCGTCGTCCGGCTTCAGGCCATACTGCTCGACGAAACGATGCTGCTTCGCGTCAGGCAGCTCCGGCAGCTGCTGCCGAACAGTCTCGATGTATTCCGCGCTTATCTCGACCGGCAACAAATCCGGATCCGGGAAATAGCGGTAGTCATGCGATTCTTCCTTGGAGCGCATTGACCGCGTCTCATCTTTGTCGGAATCATAAAGGCGCGTTTCCTGCACAATCTTGCCGCCGTCTTCGATCAGATTGATCTGCCGCTCGATCTCGAAGTTGATAGCGCGTTCCACGAAACGAAACGAGTTCAGGTTCTTGATCTCGGCGCGCGTGCCCAACGCTTCCTGACCCTGCGGCCGCACGGACACATTGGCGTCGCAGCGAAACGATCCTTCCTGCATGTTGCCGTCCGATATTCCCAGGTAGCGAACGATAGTGTGAATCTTACGCATGTAAGCCACGGCTTCTTTCGCCGAACTGAGTTCAGGTTCGGAGACAATCTCGAGTAGCGGCGTGCCGGCACGGTTCAGGTCAATGCCCGAGGAACGATCGAGTCCTTCGTGAATAGACTTGCCTGCGTCCTCCTCCAGATGCGCGCGGGTGATGCCGATGCGCTTCTCGTTGCCCTCATCGTCGACGACATGAAGCTCGCCATGCTCCACGATCGGCAGCTCAAACTGGCTGATCTGGTAACCCTTGGGCAGGTCCGGGTAGAAGTAATTCTTGCGCGCAAAGACGGAGCGTGGCGCCACCGTTGCGTTGACCGCGAGCCCGAACATTGTGGCCATGTGCACCACTTTTTTATTCAGCACGGGCAAGACACCCGGATAGCCGAGATCGATGAGGCATGCCTGCGTGTTCGGCTCCGCACCGTAAGCTGTCGATGCGCCGGAAAAAATCTTGGAGCGGGTCGCGAGCTGAGCGTGGACCTCGAGACCGATAACGACCTCCCACCCGGCCCTCACTTGAATTCCTCCGGACAAGCCTTGTGCCAGTCAGTGTGCTGCTGGTACTGGTGCGCGCAGCGCAGCAACGTCTCTTCCGCGAAATGCGTGGCTACCAGGTGCAGGCCAACCGGCAAGTCGTCGACGAAGCCGCAGGGAATAGATATGCCCGGCAAGCCGGCAAGGTTGGCGCCGATTGTGTAGATGTCGTTCAGATACATGGTGATCGGATCGTCGATCTTTTCGCCCAGCCTGAACGCCGGCGTCGGTGATGTCGGGCCCGCAATTACGTCAACATCAGCGAACGCTTTCTTGAAATCGTCGGCAATCAGGTGTCGCACCTGCTGTGCTTTCAGATAGTAGGCATCGTAGTAACCTGCCGACAGCACGTAGGTACCGGTCATGATGCGACGTTTTACCTCGTCGCCAAATCCTTCGCCACGGCTGCGGCAATAGAGATCCAGCAGGTCATCGGCGTCCTCGGCGCGATGGCCGAAACGCACACCGTCAAACCGGGAAAGATTCGAGGAACATTCCGCCGGTGCAACGACGTAGTACGTAGGTACCGACAGATCGATATTCGGCATATCCACTTCGACGGTGGTCGCGCCCAGCGACTCCAGCGCCGCAATCGCTTCTCTGACGCGCTCGCCACACTTCTGATCGAGACCATCGTCGAAGTGCTGGCGGACGATGCCGACACGCAAACCCTCGATGGACTGATTGATGCCACCGAGATAGTCCGGGACCGGATGGTCGATCGAGGTGGAATCGCGCTCGTCGAAGCCCGCCATGACGCCCAGCAAGCGTGCTGCATCTTCAGCCGTGCGCGTTATGACGCCAGCCTGATCGAGACTGGAGGCGAAAGCGATCATGCCGTAGCGGGAAACGCGACCGTAAGTAGGCTTGATACCGACCGTGCCCGTGAGCGCAGCCGGCTGGCGAATGGACCCGCCCGTGTCTGTGCCCGTTGCGGCAGGCGCAAGGCGCGCAGCGACCGCCGCGGACGAGCCGCCGGACGAACCGCCCGGAGAACATTCCAGGTTCCACGGATTGCGCACTGGGCCGAAGTAACTCGTTTCGTTCGACGAACCCATCGCAAACTCATCCATGTTGGACTTGCCGAGAACGACGGCGCCGGACGCCGCAAGTTTCGCAACAACCGTAGCGTCGTAGGGCGCAATGAAATTGTCGAGCATCCTGGAGCCGCAGGTCGTCTTGACGCCGCGGGTGCAAAAGATATCCTTGTGGATGATCGGCAGACCGTTAAGCACGCCCGCCTTACCCGCAGCCCTTGTCTTGTCGGCATTGGCCGCCGCCGCCAGCGCTTCGTCCGCGGTGACGGTTATGAAGGCGTTGAGCTTCGCATCCACGTCGCCGATACGTGCCAGCAGGGACTCTGTCAGTTCGACCGACGTAAAGTCGCCCCGCTCGAGCCCGGCCGCAAGTTCAGCCATCGTCTGCGCGTACAATTGTCCGCCGTCGCCGCTCATTCGATCACTTTGGGGACAAGGTACAGGCCGTCGGAAACCGCAGCCGCGTTCTTCTGGAAATCATCGCGCTCATCCGTCTCAGTAACCTCGTCGGCGCGCAGCCGCTGGGTTGCATGTAACGGGTGGGCCATCGGCACAACATCGCGCGTATCCGCCTGCGACAGCTGATCGACGAAATCCACGATACTGTTGAGCTTTTTGACGCTCTCGGCGTACTCCGCTTCGGTGAGTTCGAGCCGCGCCAGCATCGCGATGCGCTTGACTTGATCTTTGCTAAGGGACACGGGGCATTTCCGGCGTTGGATGTTGAATTTGAGGGTTGCAAGAACCGCCGCTTTTCGGCGGGCACGCAATAATACACGGCGCCTTGTGCAATGTCCTGCGCATTGTTAGATTACCCCGTTAATCCTGCTGCGAGACTCCGCCCCGACATGTTCAAGAATATTCTGGGTTATTTTTCCAATGACCTGTCCATCGACCTTGGCACAGCCAACACGCTAATTTACTCACGGGGCCACGGCATCGTTCTCGACGAGCCGTCCGTTGTGGCGATTCGCGAGGATTCCGGAAGGGGTGGCCGTGTCGTTGAGGCTGTCGGCATGGAAGCCAAGAACATGCTGGGCCGCACGCCGGGCAATATTACGGCCATTCGCCCATTGAAAGACGGCGTCATCGCGGACTTCACGGTGACCGAGAAGATGCTGCAGCATTTCATCCGCAAGGCACACCAGTCTCGCTATTTCCGACCCAGCCCACGGGTCCTGATTTGCGTCCCGTACGGCTCTACGCAGGTCGAGCGCCGCGCGATCCGGGAGTCTGCCGAAGGAGCTGGCGCCCGCAAGGTCTTCCTTATTGACGAGCCGATGGCGGCCGCGATCGGCGCGGGCATGCCTGTCCACGAGGCGCGCGGCTCGATGGTCCTGGATATTGGCGGCGGCACCTCCGAGGTCGCCGTGATATCACTAAATGGCATCGTGTACGCCGCTTCGGTCCGAATTGGCGGCGATCGCTTCGACGAAGCCATCACCAACTATGTGCGCAGGAACTACGGCATTCTTATCGGCGAGGCGACGGCTGAACGCATCAAGCATGAGATCGGCTCCGCATTCCCCGGGCAGGAGGTGCTGGAAATATCGGTCAAGGGCCGTAATTTGTCCGAGGGCGTGCCGCGCAGCTTTACGCTAAACAGCAACGAAATTCTCGAGGCGCTGCAGGAACCCCTGCAAGGTATTGTCGGCGCCGTGAAGGAAGCGCTGGAGCAGACACCACCGGAACTCGGCGCCGACGTGGCAGAGCGCGGCATCGTACTGACCGGCGGTGGCGCCATGCTGCGCGATCTGGACAAGCTCTTGATGGAGGAAACCGGTCTGCCTGTTGTCATAGCTGACGATCCACTGACCTGTGTCGCACGCGGCGGCGGCCGTGTTATTGAGCTGATGGACGAACACGGTCCCTCCGTATTCGGCCTGGAGTGAGCGACGGCCGGGTCGACTGATGGCCGGCCTTCTCTAAACGATGGTCGATTCCCGGAGAAATAGAAGCAATCCAGCGAGGATTCCGGCGCTCGGGATGCGCGCGCTGGTGCTTATCCTGATAAGCATCCTCGTGATGTACTTCGATCATCGCGAGAACCACCTCGATGCCGTGCGCAGCGGTATCGGCGTTGCGGTGTACCCGATTCAGCTCATCGTCGACGCGCCGGTTCGCTTCTGGGACTGGCTCGGGGAGTCGACGACGTCCCGCAATGACCTCGAACGTAAGCTAGGCAGGCTCAAGGCGGAACGTCTCCTGACCAACGCACGGCTGCAAAGGCTGACGGCGCTCGAAGCTGAGAATGCGCGTTTGCGTGCACTGCTTGATGCACGCAGCAAGGTTCGCGACGAAGTCCGCGTTGCGGAAATCATGGCTGTCGATGCCAACCCGTATGAGCACAACCTCGTGATCGACATTGGCAGTCGCGATGGTGTTTACGACGGCCAGGCGATCGTCAGCGCCGACGGTGTTGTCGGCCAGGTGATAAAGACCGGGCTGATGACGTCGCAAGCTGTGCTGATCAGCGATACCGATCACGCACTGCCGGTAGAGGTCAATCGCAATGGCCTGCGTACGATCGCCGTGGGCACCGGTGAGATCGATCGACTCGACCTGCCGTTTCTCCCCAACAACGCCGATATACGGGCCGGCGACCTGCTGGTCACATCAGGCCTCGGCGGTGCCTTTCCCGCCGGCTACCCGGTGGCCGTTGTCGACACGGTGACACGAATCCCGCAGGAGCCTTTTGCCGACGTCAACGCGAAGCCCGCAGCGGCCCTCGACCAGGTGCGTGAGATCATGCTGATCTGGTCCGCACCGCCCGCAACGGATATGGACGACGCGGCCTCCCCGGAGGTGGACGATGAATAGGGAACGGGCTTCGCGGCGCCTGCCGGTCATCGGCACCCTGGTCGTTGGCCTGATGTTGTCTATCATGCCGTTGCCGGACTGGCTCGCGCCGTTTCGTCCGGACTGGCTGACACTACTCGCAATCTTCTGGGCCATGCAGTTGCCGCGCACCTGGAGCGTCGGCAGTGCGTGGATCATCGGTCTCGTTCTCGACGTCTCCTACGGCACGTTGCTGGGTCAACACGCGCTGGCGCTGTGCGTCATCGTCTTCATAACCGTGCGGTTTCACCTGTTGATGCGTGTTTTCCCGTTATCGCAGTTAACGGCAACTGTATTTGCCCTGCTGGCGCTCTATCAGTTCCTGTTGTTCTGGGTTAACGGCGTGGCCGGCGTGTCGTCCTTGTCGATCAACTATTGGGCCCCGGTGGTTTCGGGCACTTTCGTCTGGCCGTTTCTGTTCCTGTTCCTGTCCGGAGTCCGATATCGTGTCCGAGCGGGAGGTTAGCGACCTGTCTGAACAGCGAACTCGATCTACAGGGCCTTCATGAGGCTGCTGTCGCCGATCAAGGACCTTCACTCCGAGCGCCGACTTTTTGTCCGGCGCATCGTGTTGTCCGTGGTGATCGGCATCTTGCTGATCGGCGTGGTGATTGCGCGACTTGTGCAGCTGCAGGTCTTCGATCACGAACTTTTCGCTGCAAAGGCCCAGGGCAACCGGGTGCGGATCGAACCGGTGGCGCCTATCCGCGGGCTCATATTCGACCGCAAGGGACGGGTCGTTGCCGAGAACCTGCCGGCCTACCAGCTGGAGTTCATACCGGAGCAGGTAGCGGATCTCGACGACACGCTCAGGCGGCTCGCCGCGCTCGACCTGATCGAAGCGGAGGATATTGGGCGGATCAAGGAGCTCAGTCGCAGCGGTCCCCGTTTCCGGCCAGTGACACTGAAGTTCCGGCTCACGGAAGAAGAAATCGCCAACTTCGCAATTCAACGCCCGCGCTTCCCAGGCGTGGACTTCAAGCCGCGCCTGGTTCGGCATTATCCGGATGGCAATGCGGTCGCACACGCCGTCGGTTATGTGGGTGCCCTGAGCACAGAGGACCTGAAGTCGCTCGACCCCGCGCGTTACGCGGGCACCTCGCATACCGGCAAGACTGGTGTGGAGAACAGCTTCGAATCGAGCCTTCACGGCGCGGCCGGATATCGTCACCTGGTAACCAACGCTCGCGGCCGACAAATACCGGGCGACTCCAGCGAGTTACTGGACTCCCTGCCGATCGATGAGAAGCCGACACCGGGCCTGAACGTCTATCTCAGCATCGATCTGGACCTGCAGAAGCTTGCGACGCAGCAGCTTGAGGGTCGACGCGGCGCGGTTGTGGCACTGGATCCGCAGAGCGGAGAAATACTTGCGCTCGTCAGTGCGCCGTCATTTGATCCCAACCTGTTCGCCGTCGGCATGAGCACAGCGCAGTACGGCGAATTGCAGAACAACCCCGATCTGCCGCTGTTCAACCGTGCGGTCGTTGGCACCTATCCGCCAGGATCCACGATCAAACCTATGCTGGCGCTGGCTGCCCTGGAGACCGGGGCCACCAACCTGACCCGAAAAACGGTCTGCATAGGCTATTACATGCTGCCGGATACAACACATCGATATCGCGACTGGAAACCGCAGGGTCACGGGCCGGTGGATCTCCACGACGCCATCGCGCAGTCCTGCGATGTCTATTTCTACGAGGTTAGCCAGGAAACGGGCATCGACAACATACACGACTACCTTGATCGCTTCGGCCTGGGTAGAAAAACCGGCATCGATCTCCGCGGCGAGAGAGCGGGACTAGTGCCGTCACGGGAATGGAAGCGCGCGGCATTCAGTAATCGTGACGACAAGCGCTGGTACAACGGCGAAACGGTTATCGCCTCCATAGGCCAGGGCTACATGCTGGCGACCCCGCTGCAACTCGCCGTTGCCACTGCAACACTTGCGACTCGAGGCATTCACTACCGCCCGCACATGGTCGCCGCAATAGAGGATCAGCTCAGCGGCGCACGCACGATCATATCGCCCGAACGATTACCGGACGTCGAGATCAGTAATTCCTTTTATTGGGACAACGTGCTTGAAGCGATGCACGACGTGATGCAGGGGCCGCGAGGCACCGCCAGGGCAGTTGGCGGCGGCGCGCCTTACGAGATGGCCGGGAAGAGCGGCACCGCTCAGGTCATCTCAATCGCGCAGGGCGAGGAATACGACGAAGATGAGCTGCTTGAGCGGCAGCGCGACCACGCCTTGTTTATCAGTTTCGCACCGCTCGACGATCCACGCATAGCCGTCGCGGTGGTCGTGGAAAATGGCAGTAGCGGCAGCGGCGTCGCGGCACCCATCGCAAAAGCAATCATGGATGAATACCTGGGATATGGTGACCATGCGGCTGACTGACAACACGCGCCTTCTAACGTCCGGGGCCGCGCCGCTCTCGGACTTCACCGGACTCATGCGCCGCCTGCATATCGACGGCCCGCTGCTGGGCGGCCTGCTTTTGATTTGCGCTTTCGGCCTGTTCGTCCTGTACAGCGCGGTAGGCGAAAGCAGTCGACTGCTGGTCAATCAGTCAGTTCGACTTGGCGTCGCCTTCGTCGCAATGCTCGTTGTTGCGCAGATGTCGCCGGACTTCCTGCGCCGCTGGACGCCGTGGGGCTACATCACCGGCATTATTCTGCTCGTCCTCGTCCTGATTAGCGGCGAAGTGGGTCAGGGCGCACGACGCTGGCTCGACATCGGCATCCGCTTTCAGCCTTCCGAAGCCATGAAGCTCGGCGTACCGATGATGGTAGCCTGGTACCTGCATGACCGGCAGATGCCGCCGAAAATTTCGCAGCTGCTGCTCATTGCCGTATTGATCGTCGTGCCGACCATCATGATTGCCCGGCAGCCAGATCTCGGTACGTCATTATTGATCGCCGCCTCCGGCATCATTGCGGTCATTCTCGCAGGCCTGTCTTTTCGGCTGATGCTCGGCATGGGCGTGCTGGCAATTCCCGGCGCCCTATTGCTGTGGAACTTCATGCAGGACTACCAGAAGCAGCGAGTACTCACTTTGCTGGATCCAGGCAGCGACCCGCTGGGCGCCGGCTACAACATTATTCAGTCAAAAATAGCGATCGGTTCGGGCGGGCTCTTCGGCAAAGGCTGGACGAATGGCTCACAGGCACATCTCGAGTTCCTGCCGGAACGCGACACCGATTTTATCTTCGCGGTGCTCGGCGAGGAGTTTGGATTACTCGGTGTGCTGTCATTGCTGGTTCTGTACATGTTTGTCATCGGTCGCGGACTTTATATCGCGGTGCAGGCACACGACACGTTTTCGCGGCTGTTGGCGGGTTCAATCAGCCTGACTTTCCTATTCTATGTTTTCGTCAACACGGCTATGGTTACCGGCCTCGTGCCTGTCGTTGGCGTACCATTGCCGCTTGTCAGCTTCGGCGGAACGTCGATGGTGACCCTCATGGCCGGATTCGGTATTCTCATGTCGATTCACTCTCACCGGAAGTTGTTGCCACATTGATGAAAAACCAAATACTGGTTGTTGCCGTTCTACTACTCGTCTCCACTTCATGCGCGAGGGCCGTCGAGGATGTCACTCCTGTCAATGTCGATAGTCCGCTGGTTGCCGCTTTCATTGATGAAATGGTCAACAGTCACGATTTCGATCGTGATGGCCTGCGCGAGGTGCTGGGCCAGGCCGAGATCAAGCAGTCGATCATCAAGAAGATTTCGACGCCTGCCGAACGCACATTGACCTGGGCCGAATATCGCAGGATTTTCATCACGAAAGAACGCATTAAGGCCGGTACGGACTTCTGGCAAGAAAACCGTGAAATGCTGGAACGCATCACCAAGGAGACGGGAGTCTCAATAGAGATGATTGTCGGCATCATCGGAGTTGAAACCTACTATGGTCGTATCACCGGCAAGGACCGTGTCCTCGACGCATTGGCCACACTGGCATTCGAGTATCCAAAACGCGCCAAGTTCTTTCGTAACGAACTCGTGCAGTTCCTTATTCTTGCTCGCGAAGAACAACTGGATGCAACCCAGCCGATGGGTTCCTACGCAGGGGCAATGGGGCGACCACAATTTATGCCTTCGAGCTTTCGTGCCTATGCCGTAGACGCCACCGGCGATGGTAAACGTGATATCTGGAACAACTGGGCAGACGTCGCCGGCAGCGTGGCGAACTATTTCCTTGAACACGGCTGGCGACCGTCAGAAGAAGTCACCTCGCGCGCAACGCTCAGTGGACAGTGGCAGGGCTCCGTCCCCGAACCGCGCAATACGCTGAAGGCGAGCGATACCATCGAATCCCTGAGCAAGAACGGCGTCGTGTTCTCAACCGCGCTTTGCGCGGATAGCAGTGCCGAACTCCTGACTTACGAAGGCGCAAGCGGCGTCGAACACTGGGTCGGGTTTCATAATTTCTTCGTCATCACCCGCTACAATCACAGCGCCATGTATGCCCTCGCTGCCTTTCAGCTGGGGCAGGAAATCGCGCTGAAGGTCGCCGCTGATGCGGGCTAGGCTGCCGCTGCTACTGTTGCCGCTCGTGCTGCTGGGTGCCTGCCAGGGCGGCGGTCTTCGAGGCGATGGTCCACCCTCCGGCAGTACGCGCATACCCGGTCTGCCGGATAACGCGATACCGCGGCGCGAAGCGCGCAGCAAATACGGTAACGGCCCTGTTTACGAGGTTTTCGGTAAGCGCTACACGGTCATGCCCAGCAGCCGTGGATACCAGGAGCGCGGCGTCGCTTCCTGGTATGGCAAGAAGTTTCACGGCAACCTCACGTCGAATCGTGAGGTCTACGATATGCATGCTATGACCGCTGCCCACAAAACGCTGCCGTTGCCCAGCTACGTTCGCGTGCGCAACCTGCGCAATGACAAGAGTATTGTCGTACGCGTCAACGACCGTGGTCCGTTTGTGCACAACCGCATTATCGATCTGTCTTACTCGGCTGCACTGAAACTCGACATGATTCGCGACGGCACCAGCCTCGTGGAAGTTACGGTCATCGATCTCGACGCACCGAGCGGCGACCGCCCGAGCCGAGACACGACGCCACCCGAACCGGCGCAGACGCCACCACTGGTGTCACTACCGTCGACTTCGACAGCCCCCGCCGCGACTCCGGCGCCGTCCGAGCCCACTACCGAGCCCACTACCGAGCACAGGATCTTTGTCCAGGTCGGCGCATTCGGCGACCGCGCCAATGCCGAGCGTCGGCTCACTATGCTGGCCGCTGCAGGCATCGACAACGCGTTCATCCATGAAGACAGGTCCTCCAGCCCTGCCTTGCTGCGGGTACGTTTAGGACCGGTCGCCGACGTCCTGCAGTACGATATTCTCGTGGAAGAGCTGGAGAACCTGGGCATCCTGGATCCCTACCTGATCGCAGACTAGGGCCAAAGGGGCCGACGACGCGGCTGCAGATTAGATGAGTGGCAAATAGCCGCGTACAATACGCGCCCACATCCGTTACCCACCCCGAAAGAGGTCCCATGTCCCAACGTCTGACTCACGCGCTCGCGCTACTGCTCCTGACCCTTGCAGCTGCCGCACACTCCGCGGAACCCATGCCCGCACCGGCCCCGCCGATCATTGGCGCCAAGAGTTACCTGGTCATCGATGCCCGCACCGGGCACGAACTGGCCTCGATGAACCCGGACACTGCCCTTGCACCTGCCAGCCTGACCAAGCTCATGACAACCTACGTCGTTTTCGCCGCTCTGAAACAAGGTCAGATTCAGCTCGAAGACGAGGTCACGGTGAGTGAAAAGGCGTGGCGTACGCAGGGTTCGAGGATGTTCATCGAGGTCGCCACACGCGTAACGATTGAGGACCTCGTCGCCGGCATGATTGTGCAATCCGGTAACGACGCCAGCGTTGCGCTGGCAGAACACGTCGCCGGTACGGAAAGCGTCTTCGCGGAACTCATGAATCAGTACGCCGCCAAGCTGGGCATGCTCTCCAGCCACTTCATCAATGCGACCGGACTGCCCGCCGAGGGCCATATGACGACCGCGAGGGATCTCACAACGCTGGCGCGCGCGCTCATCGATGAGTTCCCCGAATACTACGGCCGCTGGCATTCGATGAGAGAATTCACTTACAACGGTATCAAGCAAAGCAATCGCAACTCGCTGCTGTGGCGCGACGACTCGGTGGACGGCCTCAAGACCGGCCATACCGATGATGCCGGATATTGCCTTGTCGCCTCCGCCAAGCGCGACGACATGCGGGTCATTTCGACCGTTATGGGCACGTCCAGCACCAAGGCTCGGACGGATGGCAGCCAGGCACTGATCAACTATGGCTTTCGCTTTTTCGAGACTCGTCTTCTTTTCAAGGCCGGCGAGGAAATAACCAGCACGCGCGTGTGGAAATCGGCAAACGAGAACTTGAGGCTTGGCGTTCTTGAGGATCTCTACATAACGGTTCGACGCGGCACCTATGACGAGCTCGAATCGACGCTCGATATTCCGGCTATCATCGAAGCACCGATCGCCGCCGGGCAACCGGTTGCCGAATTGAAGGTTCGCTTTGGCGACCAGGAACTCCTTAGCACGCCGTTACGCGCACTGGACGACAGCCCCGTCGGATCACTTTGGCAACGCGCGCGCGATAGCGTCAGCCTCTGGTTCGAGTAGTCATGACCGAGGAATCCGCGCTGCAGTTTCCCTGCGAATTCCCGATCAAGATGATGGGTCGGGATACGCCGGAGTTTCGCCTGTTGGCCCGCAGGCTGATTGAGAAGCACGCGGGTCCCGTCATGGATGAAACCGTGCAGGCTGCCGTTAGCCGCAACGGCTCTTTCGTTTCGATTACGGTGACCATTGCCGCGACCAGCCAGCAGCAACTCGATGACATCTACCACGACGCAACCGCGCACGACGACGTCCTGATGGCGCTGTGAGCAAGCACAACGACGCACCAATCGTCGTACGCTTCCTCGGGCGGCAGGACTACGTGCCGCTTTGGCACGCGATGCAGAACTTCACCGACGCGCGTAGCGAAACCACGCGCGATGAAATCTGGTTCACCGAGCACCCGCCTGTGTTTACGATGGGGCTTAACGCCAGCAAAGAGCATTTGTTGGCGCCCGGCGAAATTCCGGTCGTGCAAATCGACCGCGGAGGTCAGGTTACGTTCCACGGGCCCGGCCAGCTGATGGTTTACCCGTTGCTCGACCTGCGGCGTATCGGAATGGGCGTACGTACATTGGTGACCGCGCTGGAACAGGGCGTCGTGGACCTTGCGGCAGACTACGATATTGCGGCAGCGAGCCGCGCCGACGCCCCCGGGGTTTACGTAGATGGCGCTAAACTCGCGAGCGTCGGCCTGCGTATCCGTCGCGGCTGCAGTTTTCACGGCATGGCGCTCAATGTTGATATCGATCTCGAGCCGTTTTCGCGCATCAATCCCTGCGGCTACGCCGAACTCAAGATGACCGACCTGAAGAGACTTGGCGGCGGTAGCCGACTCGATACCGTATGGCCGCAGTTGTTGCCGCATTTCCTGCGCCACCTGGGCTTCGAAGATACGGAGATCGTTACTGGCGAAAACGAGCTGCCGGTTGTTGCAAACGTCACGAACGGTTGAGTTTGCTCAGGCGCTCCTCCGTGCCAACATCTTCCCAACAGCCGTCGTACAGTGAGCCGCTCAGCTGCCCGGCGTCGGCCGCCTCGCGGAGCAGTGGCGCCAGCGGAAATCGTCCGGCCTCGCAGCCGGCGAAGAATTCCGGCCGATAGATGGCAACACCGCTGAACGTCAGCGCGGCATCGTCTGCGTTTCGAACGCGGTCGTCGCAGAGATCGAAATCACCCTGATCCCGGTAGGCCGGTCTCGGTACCATCACGAGATGGCCCGAGATACCGGGCCCGAGCGCAGCCTCAGGGAGCGGCATGTCGGTGAAAATATCGGCATTCACGACGAGGAAGGGATCGGTGCCAAGAAACGGTAACGCTTTGTGAATACCGCCGCCGGTCTCGAGGACATTATCGCCCTCCTCACTGTAGACGACCTCCAGCCCATAGCGTGAACCCGAACCAACGCGTTCCACGATCTTTGCGCCGAGCCAGCCCAGGTTGATGACGACGTTGCTTATGCCGGCAGCCTGTAAACTTTCGAGATGTCGTTCCAACAGACTCTTGCCGCGAACCTCGACGAGGCTCTTGGGTACCGTATCGGTTAACGGTCGCAGGCGCTCGCCGCGACCGGCGGCCAGGATCATTGCCCTCATGACGAAGCGACCATTGCGGGCAGCACCTTATCTTCGATAAGGCCGACCAGGAACTCAAGCTCCGGGTAGTGCGGTCCGACTTCGACGATGTAGGAAAGCGTTCTTGGTACATCACGCAGGTAGGCGGGTTTTCCGTCGCGGTGATTCAGGCGCGCAAAAATTCCCGCGGCCTTGACGTGTCGCTGCACACCCATAAGTTCGAAATATCGGCAAAATGCGAGTTCGTCGACCTGCTCGCGCATCGCCTGATCGAGCCCAGCGTAGAACGACAGCGCCCACTGTCTCACCTGCTCTGCCGGCCAACGGACGTAACAGTCTTTCAGCAGTGAAACGAGGTCGTAGGTCAATGGGCCCTCGACCGCATCCTGAAAATCCAGGATGCCCGGGTTGTTCTCGGCCGTAACCATCAGGTTGCGCGAATGATAATCGCGGTGAACGAAAACCTGCGGCTGGTGCAGCGCATTCTCGACCAGGACATCGCAACAGGCTTGCCACGCCGCCTCTTCTTCGTCATCGAACGACAGTCCAAGGTGGGTGCCACAAAGCCAGTCGTGAAACAGCGATAGCTCGGAGTTCAGACGCGCGACACCGTAGGCTGGAAGCGAGGCCTGGAAGGCGCCGCCGCGCCGCTGCATTACCAGCAGGGCAGAGATCGCATCCTTGTAAAGGCGTTCGGCATCGTCGGCGTTTTCTCGCAACGCATCGAGATAAGGTCTGCTGCCGAGGTCACTGAGAAGCAGGAAGCCATCGTCAAGGTTGGCTTCAATTATTCGAGGCGCGTTCAGTTGCATCGACTCGAGGTAGCCCGCCACACGAATAAACGGCAGGCAGTCTTCCCTCTCCGGCGGCGCATCCATCACAATGTAACTAATTGCGCCTGCCTGCAATCGAAAGTAGCGACGGAAGCTGGCATCATCCGATGCCGGCGACAGCGTACTGTCCGCGATCGCGTCGATATCTTCAATCCAGTCGTGGATTCTGGCCAACCGGGTGTCGGGTGCGGCTTCCGGGGTATTTATGTGTGCTCTCCGTAACGCGTTGAAGGACCTGAGAAACTATGCGAAGGTAACAAATAGTAATGGCTGATAACATCCCGGTCCTTAGCGCTTCGGCCCAAACCTGAACTGACAACCGCCTTGTCTGCGAAACAACTGATTCTTGCTTCTTGCCTGCTGGCTACCGCCGGCGCCTATGGTGCGGACCCGCGCGCCTGCCGCACGTCGCTGGGCGAACCCCTCGCAGACGGTCCTGCACAGGGATTATTCAATCCCGACAATCCCGACACCATCGTCTTCGAGGCTGGACAGATCGAGGCACAGCTGGGTACACGGCCAACCGCTACGATGAGCGGTGGCGTGCTGCTACGTAAGGGTGACAAGCTCGCGGGGTCAGCGTCGGCGCGTTACGATCCGGAGCAGCGGGCTATCCTCCTCGATGGAGATGTTCGCTACGAAGATCCCAGCACCCAGATACAGAGTAACTCGGCGGAGTTCGCCTACCTGAGTGGAAGAATTCGTTTCGAGGGCGCGAAATTCTCGCTGGGCGCCAGCGATGCCCGCGGCGCCGCTGAGGTTCTCGAGATTAACCAGGACGGCATGCTGATCCTTGAAGGGGTGGAGTACACAACATGCCCGCCAGGATCGGAAGACTGGTTGCTGAGCGGCAGTTCTATAAAGCTCGATACCGCCGAAGGGGTCGGCACGGCAAAGGGCGTCAAGCTGCGCTTCAAGGGCGTGCCTATCCTTTACACACCCTATATTTCCTTTCCGCTCGGGGACGCCAGAAAATCCGGGGTGTTAACGCCCGAGATTGGCAGCGCGGGACGTAGCGGCAACGAAATCCGTGTGCCCTACTACTGGAATATTGCGCCGAATTACGATGCCATGATCACACCACGGCAATTGACGAATCGTGGTGTGCAGCTTGAGACGCTGTTCCGATACCTGACACGGCGCAATGACGGCCACCTGATCGCCGCTTACATGCCCGATGACAGCATCATCGACGAGGCCCGCCACCAACTGCGCTTCGATCACCGCACGTTGTTCGACTCTGGCTGGCGCAACCAGGTTGCGTACCATGAAGTTTCCGACAGCCAGTATTTCGAAGATCTGGGCGGCAGCCTGAGCGTCTCGAGTGTCACGCACCTCAACCGCAGCATCCGCTTCGATTACCACACGGACCGGTTCTCGTTGCTGGGCCAGGCCCAGGACTACCAGACGATCGACGATACAATTCTCCCGGTAGACGAACCGTATCGCCGCGTTCCACAACTGTTGGCGCGGGGCTCCTGGCCGATGCGCTTCCTGCGTCTTGGCATCGAGAGCGAAATCGTGAACTTCGACCGGGACGTCGGCGTAACCGGCTGGCGCGTGAACGCATCGCCATCGATCAAGCTACCCCTAACAAGGCCCGGCTGGTTTATTACGCCCGCCGTGTCACTCGACCATACTCGCTACCAGCTTGATAATACGTTGCCCGGAGCTGAGACCAATCCGACCCGCACGGTGCCAATCGCGAGCCTTGACACCGGCATGATCCTGGAGCGCACCCTGAATGGCAGCGGGCGCGTACAGACAATCGAGCCAAGACTGCTCTATGTGAACATACCGTTTCGTGATCAAAGCAGCCTGCCCGTCTTCGACACCATCACGCCGGATATCAACCTGGTCCAGCTGTATCGCGAGAACCGATTCCTCGGCGTCGATCGTATCGGCGATACCGAGCAGATCAGCATTGGCGTGACATCGCGTGTGCTCGACGTCTCGTCGGGCCGCGAGCTGATGACGGCGACGGTGGGCCAGACTCGTTACTTCGGTGACCGCGAAGTCGTGTTGCCAGGTGCAAGCGCATCGACTTTTGAATCCTCCGACTACATTGCCGAGGCGCGCTTTCTTCTCTGGAAAAACGTGAACTTCGACTTCGGTCACCAGTGGGGCACCGGCGAAGACGGCACCACGCAGTCGGAGGCTCGACTGCAGTACCAGCCGGCCAGCAAAAAAGTACTGAATCTTGCCTATCGCTTTCGGCGCGACTCTCTTGAGCAGGGTGACCTGTCCTGGTCATGGCCAGTCAGCACGCAATGGAACTTCGTCGGTCGCTACAACTTTTCATTCCGCGATCAAGAGGTGCTGGAGCAGTTCTTCGGCCTCGAATACGAGAGCTGCTGCTGGGGACTCCGACTGGTGTCCCGGCGCTATATTTCGACGCGTGACGGAACTCGCGACTCATCCTTCGGTCTGCAATTGGTATTGAAGGGCATGACCAGCGTCGGCACGGCAGCTGACAAATTGCTCGAACGTGGTAT
>CAYTTZ010000025.1:0-21921 GCA_964440945.1 uncultured Woeseiaceae bacterium | reverse complement strand
AAGCGCCGGCATATTCTACCCACAAAAAAAACGGCGGGGCCGAAGCCCCGCCGTCTTTTTCCCTTGCGGGAATCCTACTAGACGCTATCGACCTTAAGGGCGATTGTCTTCGTGCAGCGTGAACGCACGATTACCAACCACGTTGTACTGCGAGTTGATCTGTACATCGCCCGCCGGCACGTTAGCCGTAACGGTCAGACCAAGACGACCGCCGTTTTGCAGAGCGGCCGGCAGAAGTGCCTGAATCGTCGGCCCAATCGACAGAGTCGTCGTCGAACCGAGGTTGGCAACAACGCCCAAAGAGGCCTGCGTACCGTCCTGAGCTGTGTAATCGACGGTGACGTCACCAGCCTGTGATCCACGATTCACCAGGTAGATCACCTGCGAAATGCCAGGACCGTAAGGCATGTAAGGAATCAACGCCTGGAAGCCGTTAAGTACCCATGCACCTACAGACGCATTCGACAGCAGATTGGAGGTACCTTCCGGGCTTGCGCCATTGGTAAAGCCGTCATAAAGAACTTCCACAGTGGCAGCGAATGCCGTCTTCGGAAGAACGGCAGTGCCATCGCCGATGTCATTAGCCGAAATGTCGATGGTCAGCGTCGCGCCAAGCGTGCTGCAGCTCCAGGAAATCTGCGTCGGCTCAACTACGAGATCTGCGCCGCAACCCGCACTCGGGTTGAAGACGCCAGCAGCAGGCTGAATGCCAGCTGTACCGGCATCGTCGTCGAATACCCAGCCGAAGTCTCCGGTTACAACGTATTCCGCCGAATCAAAAACAGCAGCCAGGTCTAAACTACCGGCATCGTCATCGATCGTGGCCTGAACCGTATCATTCTCATCATCATCCGGAGCCGGGCCAACGTCCGTGAACAACAGACGGTCTTCATTGACATCAACGACGCCATTGAAGGCCCGATCGGCCATAATCGTAAACTGTGTTGATACGTCAAGGTAATCAACGGCGCGATCGTCGCCACCGCCGGTGTCGAGCGCCAGACCGTTATTGGTCTCTGCTTCGAAAGAGACGTTTACGCCACCAGCCGCATCCACGGCCTGCGCGTTAAATTCGAGAATATTAGTAGGAGCAATCTCTATAGACAAGCCAACCGTGGTGTCGGTGGGAGCGCCTGTCAACGCTGTCACGCGATACACAGCGCTGCCAGACGTCGAGCTCAACAAGCCGAGCGTAACGCCCTTGAAGACGCCAACTTCGGCGACGTCGATGCTGTTTTGAAGAGTGCCATCGTCGAGCGCATCGCCCGAGAATGTCAGTGTGATGACGTCGTCAACCGTGTACTCCGCCCCGAGTAGTACCGCAAGCGTGTCGCCCAAAACGACATCAGTAGCATTTGCAGTTCCCAGATACTCGTCAGACAAGTCCCGAGTCGAGGTGTCGTCCACAATATCTGCAGCCATTAGCGCTGGGCTGATCAGAACACCAGCAGCTGCGGCTATTAGACTAGTTCTTACCATTTTCATTAGTGAATCTCCAAAGTGTTTCTGTATGAAGTCCGGGAACTTGCATCTAGATGCCCCGCGGCTCTTCGTGTGGTTTGCAAACCATCCCCAGGCCCAAGCCTAGAAATCACGACAGATTGTAAACAGTGCTTCAGCAGAGTCAATGCCTTAAGGGCATTTTTGTGCCTTTCTTTTGCTGTTCCGAGACCCAGTTCCGCCCCTCAACTGTCGGTATTTAGCAACACTATTCGACAATATTCTCGGCAGGCCGAAGATTCAGGTGACGCAACTCGCTATCCAGCCTGTCGAGGATAGCATCCCATCGAGTCGTCTCGTCGAGCACCCTCGGTGTGATCATCACGACCAATTCTGTCCTCTCGGTAGTCTCTGTGTCGGAGCGGAACAGGCGCCCCAGCCAGGGTATGTCACCGAGGCCCGGGACTTTAGCCGTTGTCGTATTGTTATTCTCGGAAATCAGCCCTCCCAGGAGCACTGTTTCCCCGGAACGGGCCACTACTTCCGTCGATAGCGTGCGTTCGAAGATGGCCGGGGTGCCCTCCACCTCGGAGCCGCCCTCGACGGTGTTCGAGATTTCCTGCAGGATCTCCATAACAACGAGCCCCTGGGCATTAAGTGTCGGCCGCACGGTCAGATTCACGCCAGTCTTTCGATACTGCACGCTCGTAATCTGCGTGCCCGACTGGATCGGATCGAAGAAGGTCGCGCCCACGGTTGGAATGTCGTTGCCCACCGAAATGCTCGCGCTGACGCCATCACGGACGACCAGCGACGGATTGGACAGTATGTTAACCAGGCGATTGGATGCCGACAGCTGGGCACGAACGGCGCCATCGTTGCCTATTACGGAGATGAAGCCACCACCGGCGGGCAGCCCTAATCCGCCGGTAGTGCCAAGCGAAACATCGCTATTTTTGAGAGCAAACTCGACGCCCATCGCAAATTCGTCGGTCAGCAGGACCTCGGCGATGGTTGCCTCCACCAGGATTTGCCTTGGCGGCGTATCCAGCCGGCGGATCATCGGCAGCAGCGCCTGGTAGCGGGTGCCGGTGGTATTGAAGATTAGCGCGTTGGAACGCTGGTCGACTGACATGGTCAGGTCTTCCGAGCGTACTGACACCTGCGGTCGAGGTATGTCGGCGGAGCTACTGCGATCGTCACGGCGTGATCGCATCGCGGAATCGACGGCTGCACGCGCAGTGTCACTGCCTAGCGCCGAACGCGTGTCGCGCGCGTCATCTTGCGCGCCCTCGATGTCCGATCCACCGAGCAGCGGCACCAGCGAGAGCCCAATTTCATCCGCACGCGCGTAGCGAGGTGTATATATAAAGTATCGCCGTTCTGCACCCTGGGCCGGCCTGTCGAGTTGCCGGGACCAGTAGTCGACACGATCGAGCAGCTGGCGGCTGGCTGCGAATACCGCAACCGCGCCCACCGATTCGAGGCTCACGAGTGCAACGCTGCCACTGCCAGCTCCGATTGTTGCCGGAATGCCCTCAACGCCGAGTAATTCGACCACTTGGTCCATGTATTCTTCAGCGGTGAGGTAGGTCAGCGACTGCAGCCCGACGTAGCGCCCGCGCAGCGATGGCTGGTCCATCAGGCCAACCACATCCATTACACGCAGTATTTCGAAGCGCTCACCCGTTACAAACAATGCGCCTTGCACCGGGTCGCCGACGACCTTTGCGTCAACCAGGTCCCGTATGGTGCGTTCAAGACTCGGGCTCACGCCATAGCGAAGCGGGATAATCTGCATGATGGGTCCCGGCATATCCGGTACGTCCCTGGCACGCGCGCCGAAACCGACAAACACGTCCGCTTTACCACGGCGATCCAGCGGATAGACGTAAAAGACGTCGTCGCGAAATGCGACAGCGATGTCACGGCCCGCAAGCAATTCGGTGGCCAGCGAATACAAACGACGGCTGCTAATCGATTCCTGCAGACTGAGGCTAACCGGCGCCTCGAGGTTCTTGAGGCCGTCAGCTATCACGTAGTTCACGCCGAGTATTTCGCCGAAAGCGTAGTGCAGGAACTGCGACAGCGGCATGTCCTCTACAGCGACGCGCACCTGGTCATTTGCCGGAAAACGATTCGACCATTCCTCCTGCGACTGGCCCGGGCGCGACGGCGCGAGGGGCTTGAGGCGCTGCATCCCCTTTTTTGCGACGTCTTCGCCGTCCGAGCCCTCGGCACTCGTTATGTCCTGATCCGGCGCAGTAATGGGCTCCACTACTGCCATCGCTGGCTGCGGGGCGTCATACAGCGGCACGGTCGTCTCGCAGCCCGTCAACCAGGGCAGCGAGAGAAAAAGGGCGGCAGCAAGATATCTATTCATTCTTTCTCATTAACGGAAGCAATGTCGTTTTCCGGGTCAATAAACAAGGCCAGTTGAATCAGCTTTTCACCATCGGACAAGCTTATCCTCTTGCCCGATATTTGCTCCACACTGACTCCCTTTATCGTCTCACCGACAGACAAGCGGTGTTGCTCTATCGGGCCGCCCGACGTCGGCATCACATCGAGTACAGCAAATATCGGCCCGGTGTCGAACACGCCACGCAGCACGAATCGCCAACCGCCGATGTCCGCACGGTCGGGAACCGATGCGCCTGAAGTTCCGGGTTCGCTCAGCGCGCTTGCATCCTGCCCCTGAGACCCGGTCGCTTGAGCCGGGAACCAACTCTGCAACCGTTGCCGGGCCATTGCAAGCGACAGCGGCACAGCTGGCAGAGCCGGCGATTCGATTTGCGCGTCACGCGTCGTCGGCGCCCGCGGCACATGCACTCGCTGCACGAAATCGACCGCGCCGACTAAAACAAGAACTGCTGCAACAGCAATGGCCTGGCTACGCGGTGTCATGCCTCATCCCCCCGCCTGTAGTACAGATCCAGTTCCAGCGTCGCACTGGCCGTGGTGTCCAGCCGACCGCCGCGCCGGACACTGACATTCATGTCGCGGATGAAAACATTGGGGAATCCGGCCTCGATACCGACGTGGGCTTCCGCAACATTCCTGAGCGGCCCTTCAACCTGCAGCCGCAGTCGACCGATAGCAAGGCCCGCCGCCTCGGCTTCTCCGTCGAGGACCCATTCGAACACTTTCAACTCCAGCCCGGCAGACTCGACGGCGGCACGTAATTCCCTTTGTACCTGCACACGGTGTTCGCTGCCCGGATTCACGAATGGCGCTCGTCCGGCGAGGTCCCGAACGGCAGCTTCGAGCGAATCGCGTCGCTCCTGCAGGCTGGATCCGGCATCGACTATCGCTTCGGCGCGATCGAGCTGGCGAGTCACCGCGAACAGACGGTCGTGAACGTCGGCCTGCGACCCAACCCAGGGCACGACAACGAAACGCAAGACGGCCAGCGTCGCGGCGAGACTCAGCATCAAGCGGACGCGATTATTCATTGCTGCTCCCCGCCGAAATGCGCTCATCCGCCAGCACGAACGACAGCGCGAAGGTCTGGCGGCCATTTCGGCCGGACCGGATCGGTGCTTCGAATGAAACATCGTCGAAGCGCGGCGTGCTGGCCAGCACCGCGAGCACCTCCGAGGCATCGGGCGCCTCGCCGCGCAGGCTGATGCGTCCCTCGCTCATATCGATGCGGCTTATCGTCGCGCTGTTTTGCAAGGCAATGGCAACGGCCTCCCAGACCTGCTGGGTACCCTTACGGCCGGACCAGAGTTCGATCAACGCGTCTCTTTGCGCCTCGTAGGTACGCGCCTCGTTGTCGGCAACCAGCCCCTCCTGAATCTGAGGTTCGAGCTCTTTCAGTGCGCCGCTGCGCTGGCTCAGAAGACTCTGCTGATAGACCGACGACAGCGCCAGGTAGGCGAACAGCATCAGGCCCGCCATCGACGCAATCCGCTTCCACGCAATGCGATCGAGCCCTAACTCCCGCGGTAGCGGGTTGCGGCAATACCACCAGGTAGATACTGGCAGTGAAGACAGGGACCGCCTGAGGCGCAGAACCATCTCGTCAGATCCGTGGTACTCCTCCGGACTGCGGTCGGGATCCACACCAGAAGCCATTGCCACCAGTTCGCGCTGCGCCAGCGCGCCGCCAGCCGGCTGACTCAGCCCGTTACCAAATAGGAAATAGCGGTAGCCCTGGCGCTCGACATCCGCCCAGTCATCGGCTTGCAGCTGCGCGGCAAGTGCGACGCTTTCGGGAATGACAAACAGGCTGCGCGGCAGCGCATCGACAACGTCTCTGTTGAGGCTGAAAAACCGAACCTTCCGCGAGTCGCCGCGCACTGGCCCAAGCAACGTTATTGTCGGCGGCCCGCCAGCGAGCTCTTCCTGAAGCACCTTCTGCAGGTCTCGCGTCCGCAGCGACGGATAACTTTTTTGTCGTTCGGCGTAGTGTTCGCGGCCCAGCACAACAACCAGCGGCAAGTGATCGCCCGGCTTGCCGGACAGATTGCGGCTTTCTGACGCATACCAGATGACGTGTCGAAGCAAGCGACGAACCATGCCGTCGGCAATTCGCCCGAGTCGTGTTCGCGGCGTACCGTTATTCACTTCGGTATCCCGCTGGCAAATCGCTCGCGGCTCCAGAGAGTCAGCGGCTGCAACTCGTAGGGCTCTATGCCGACGACAACGTGGCGCCGGAGCGCAACGCCGCGGTACTCACCCGCAATTTGAACACCGATGCCCGGCCCTACGAATGGCAACGTCGTCTCGTCCATGCCTATACCTGCGACTTGCCAGAGACGATTCTGATCCAGCTCTCCGTTGCGCCGCGCATCAAGTATCGGCCCAAGCCTGGACTCCGACATGCGCATGCGCAAAAGCGGCGCCGGTGCCGTCAGTGGATTGAAGCCGGGTGTCGGGTAAAGGGTCATTACGTCTGCCAGTTGTCGATACAGTTCATCGTCCATTCCCGCGAGAAACCTGAGCTCGCCAAAATACTGCACCGGGTCACCGGTAGCGCCCCGCATCATAGCATCGCCGGGGCCGTTAGCTGGCCGGCTGATACCAAGCCACTGCCCGAGGCGCCCGGCGAGGTTGCGCGCCTCGGTCGATCCCAGTCCCAGGGCGGGCAGCAACTTTTCGAAATTTGACACGCCGGATATCGGAAAGCGCATCAGGCCCGACTGGTCTTGTAGCGTGATTTCAAGTCCGTCCACAACGAATGGCTCGCCGTGAAAATTCCAGCCGGCAGTGTACGGGTTGCTGCTGAGCTGAGCGGGGAGCAGCGGTTCCGTCAGGAAGCTGTATAGCAAGGCGACTTCCCGCGAGTGCAGGAACAGCGCCGCCTCACTTCGATCCTTAAGCGCCTGTGCGCGCTGCACCTGGTCTGCAGCTGTCAACGCCAGCTGCATGACGAGCAGCATAATGATGGCGGTCACGAGTAACACCTGCACGAGTGCCACGCCGCGTTGCCGAAAACCCATTACACGTCCTCCGCATACGCTGAGACGACCGTGTCGGCCCTTGCGGGAATATCGAAGACCGCTATGTCGTCGCCCATCTGCAGCCTGATTTTTTCGGGATGATAGCGCCGCACAAGGCCATCATATTCCTCGAACCAGGATCGCTGCTCGGCGAAGCTCTCCTCTGTCGTCAGTCGCGATCCCAGGTTCGCCCAGCCAAAATAGCGAAATTCCGGCCTGGGCAAACCGCGTGCGATCACCAGGCGATGGCGAAAATCGAGGCGCTGGTCTGCGCGCGCCAGCAGTGTACCTGCGAAAGGCGCCTCCTCGTAAACGAGCCGCCATTTATCCTCTTCATCGAGCTCCCTGAACACCCGTATCAGGGCCGGCTCGCCGACCGCGAAGATCGGGCTCATGGTGACGAGCGTCAGGCCCTCATCGCGCCCGAGAAAGTAGAAGCCGAGCTGATCCTCCTCATCGCGCACAAGGTACGGCAGCGTGTCCTCCAGAGCTGTCGCGAGCCACTCGAGACGCTGATACTCAGCCTGTGCCTCATCGAATCGTCCAAGGTGCCCGTCCCACTGGCGAATGAACATCGAGTACGCATACGTCGATATACCGATCACGATCGACAGCACGACGATGGCCACCAGCATTTCCAGCAGGCTGAAGCCTCTTTCTGCTCTATGGGTTAGAGCTCGAGCGGTTGCCATGCCAATTCCTGGTATATAAAACTGCTGGTTTCACCCTCGCGATCCAGCGTCAGTTCGACGTCATACAAACCGAATCGCGGCGCATATTCGACGAAGTCCATGGCATCAGGATCGAACCGAGGCGGCGGCGATCCGAAGCGCACGAGCTCCGCGTGGAAGCGATAATCGACGCCGAACAGGGCGCCATTGCCGCTGTATTCGGGCGTGGGCGCTTCCAGCACCCTGTCGCGCAGACTGTCGCGAATCGTCGACGTAATCCACGGCAACGGTGCCAGCAGTTCGGTGGTCCTCGAGGCACGCTCACTCGCAGTCACTGCGCCGCGGAACGAGAGTGATGCTGTCGCCAGCACGGTGAACATGATCACTGCCGCGATCAGCACCTCAATGAGCGTGAATCCGAGCTGCTTTTGCCGACTGATTTGCCGACTCATTTGCCGACTCATTCGCCGATTCATTCGCCGATTCATTCGCGAATCTCCGGCATCAGCGACAGCGTACGTTGCCGCTCGCGTTGCATAACGGTGATCTCGAACGGGTCAGCAATTCCGTTGGGATTGATTGTGAGTAGCTGTTCGGGGGAGAAGAACAGCTGCTCGAATTCGATTACGCCCTGCTTGCCACTGTCTGATTCCCAGGCCAGCTGTTTGCCGGCCGCGTTGACCGTGATGAACTCACTGGCCAGGAAAGCGTTCAGCGACAGGCGTCCTAACTCCCGGTCCAGCGTCAGCCACTCGGTCTGCGCGCGTGCTTTCTCGACCTGATTGATGCCGAGTGGCGCGACCAGGGCCATCACGATTGACATCAGCGCCACGACCAGCAGTATTTCGATCAGCGTAAAACCGCGTGTTGCGTATTTCATCAGAACGAACCCGTGATCGATGTGATGCTGAGCATGATCACCACGACGACGGCGCCGACCATGACGCCCATGAAAAGTATCAGCGCCGGTTCCAGCAGGCTCGTGAATCGCTGCGTCCAGTCGGAAAAACCCTGGCGACTGCGCTTCGCGATTTCATCGAACACCGGAGCGAGCGCGCCGCTCTCCTCACCAACTTCGAGCAGCGATGCGTAGAAGTCAGGGAACAGCCGCGTCTGTCTCAGCACTGTCGAAACCCCCTCACCCTGCCGCAGTTTCAACAACGCAACGGCAAGCTCACGTCTGATCGGCGCGCTCTTGACGGAACCGCTCGCGAGCTGCAGCGCGCGATCGACCGGTACGCCGGCCTCCAGCATCATCGCCATGCCGCCCGTCAATCGAATACGCTCGACCATCGAGACACCGGCGCCCAAGCCCGGCGCGCCCGCCGCAAATTCCTGCCAGGCCGCCTGCAACGCGGGCCATCGCGGCAGATAGGACGCAACCACCGCCACCGCCACGAGAATGGCGCCGAGCAGCAGCTGATAGCGCTGCATGAAGTCGCTGACACCCATCAGCGCCGTGGTGTACCAGGGCAGGTCCGGATGGCCTGCAAACAACGTCGCGAGGTTGGGCACGACGAAATTGAATATGAACAAAAGTGCCATGATACATACGGTGAGTATTACCAGCGGGTAGGTCACTGCGGAGATTATCTTGCGCCGCAAATCCCGACGGAAACCAAGATCGTCGGCCAGCCGCCTGAACACAGCGGCGAGACGACCGCT
Source organism: uncultured Woeseiaceae bacterium (assembly GCA_964440945.1). Taxonomy (GTDB): domain Bacteria; phylum Pseudomonadota; class Gammaproteobacteria; order Steroidobacterales; family Woeseiaceae; genus UBA1847. The sequence continues at coordinate 12,698 of CAYTTZ010000025.1, read as the reverse complement.
GGCTTCGCCGAGTGACAGCAGGTTGACATACAGCGGGTCAAATACCTGCGGCCATTCCGCCGCCGCCACCGACAGCTGGTTACCCTGTTTCAATGACTGTGACAGTCCGTCCAGCAGGCGACGTGACGCCGGATCTCCTGCACCGCGGCGCAGTATCTCGAGACCTCGATCGATACGGACACCATTTTCCAGCAGCAGACCGAGCTCGGCGGTAATGAGCTCCAGCTGCGAGAGCCCGATGTTCGACTGGCTCAAGCCCAGCGAGTCACGCCAGTCGCGCGTCTCGGCGGCCGGCCGCAACTCGGTGACGAGGATGTCGCGCTCGCGAAGTTCGGCTTTGGCCCTGTCGACGTTTGCCGCGTCCACCGTGCCGTCGACGCCGCTGCCCGCCGCGTCAAAGCCCTTGTAATGAAATCGCTCCTGCACTCAGCCCGCCACCCGAAATACTTCTTCGACCGTCGTTTCTCCGGACAGTGCCTTCAGGAGTCCGTCCTCGAGCAGGGAGCGACCGCCCGTTGCCCGCATGTGTTCGCGTGCTTCGGCTATGAATTGCTCGCCCTTGTCCATGGCGGCAATCGCCTTGTCGCAGCGAAGGTATTCGACGATCGCCATGCGGCCGCGATAGCCGCTATGGGCACATGCATCGCATCCGGCATTTTCTCTCAGCTGCGGGTTCTGCACGCCGCCACGCGACGCGAGCGTTGCAAGATCGTAACGCTGCATCAGTTGCTTGTGATCGGGATGTGGGATGGAGCATTCGCACAGACGCCGCGCAAGTCGTTGCGCGACGATCGAACGCAGCGCCGCGTTGAGCAGGAACTCTTCCACGCCCAGATCGAGCAGCCGCGTGTACGCGCTGGGTGCATCATTCGTATGCACCGTCGAAAACACCAGGTGGCCCGTCAACGCGGACTGCATCGCGACGGAAGCGGTTTCACGATCACGAATCTCACCGACCATGATGACATCCGGGTCCTGGCGCACAATGCTGCGCAAGCCGCGTGCGAAATCGAAACCGATGTCCGGCTGCACCTGCACCTGGTTGACGCCTTCAAGCTGATACTCGACCGGGTCTTCGAGCGTGATGATCTTCACTTCCGGCTTGTTGATGCGGCTAAGGAATGTGTACAGGCTTGTGGTCTTGCCCGAACCCGTTGGGCCGGTCATCAGTACGACGCCGGACGTAACCGCGAGATCCTCGAGGATGCATTTCTCAATATCAGGCGACAGTCCGAGCAGGCTGATGTCATACACCAGCGCCGCTTTGCGCAGGAAACGCAGCACTGCACTCTCGCCACCGTCGCGCAACGGCAACGCTGACACGCGAATATCGACTTCCTCGCCGCCGATACGCAGCTCTATCTTGCCGTCCTGGGGACGCCTGCGCTCAGCGATGTCCATCGCCGCAAGTATCTTCAATCGCGTAATAACGGGCAGCACCATTGCGGAAGGAATGCTGTCGACCTCGTGCAGCACGCCGTCGATGCGAAAACGCACTCGCGCCTTGCCGCCATGTGGTTCGATGTGCATATCCGAGGCGTTGCGGCGCAGGGCCCTGGCGATCAGGGAATTGAGCAGGTTAACGGTCGGCGCCTCTGACGCCAGCTCGCGCAGCTTGTCCTCCTCGATGAGAGACAATCCGTCGATCTGTGTTTCACCGTTCTCGCGACCGAGGCGTGCGCTCAGCATGTCGAAATCGTCCGGCGAAAGCAGCCGCAAGGCCGGCTGCATGGCGTGCTCCGCAAGCCAGGCATTTACCTCCAGGTCAAACGGCGAGCTACTCGCGAAAACCCAGGTGTCGTCGTCGCGCAGCCATGGCATCCAGCCGCGCTCGAGCAGGAAGTCCAGCGGCAGCATCTCGCTGCCCTCGGGTAGATGCCAGTCGCGCCAGTCGGCCTCGGCAAGCACCGGAGCACCGAACCACTTGGAATAGATTGCCGGCAGGTCCTCCGAAGGCAGGCTGCCCATGTTGACCAGAATCTGGTCCAGCCGGCCGCCGTGCCTGGCCTGGTAGGAACGCGCCTTTTCTATGTCCTCACCCGGGACGCCGTGCTCGGAAAATACCTCCAGCATTGCGCTCACTGGAAAACGATATCCGCTTCGTCGTCATCACCACCTGGACGCCCCCCCTCACCGTATGATGACAGGGAATACGGGTATTCGCCGTCTTTCGCCACCGCGTAGACGTACGGGTTGCCCCATGGATCAGCAGGAATATCGCGTGGCATGTAAGGGCCATCCCAGCCTGCATGATCGCTCTTCCTGAGCTCGTCGAGGTCCTCCGGGTAAGCGCCGATATCCAGCCGGTAGGTGTCGAGCGCCGTCGACAGCATCTGCATCTGCGCCATGGACGTCTTCCTTTGCGAAGACGACACTTTCGAGAACATGGCCGGGGCAACGAGTGAGATCAGCAAACCCATGATCACGATGACGATCAATATCTCGATCAGCGTGAAGCCGCCGTTCCGGCGCCCGTTACGGGCGTGGATAGCCTTTGATTTCATTACTAATTCCGTCTCGAATCTGACCGTTCAGTATACCTTATGGTCTCTGGGCATGCAGTAGCTCGGAGGGCGGTCAGGAATTCCCGTCGGCGCGACTTACGGCGACTATCAGCACGGCGAACACGCCGAGCAGTCCGCCCAGCAGCGTGCCCACGACGACGGTCAGCGCGCGCTTCGGACGCACGCGCTGCTTGGGCGATACGGCCGGATCCAGGATCTTGAATGCGAACTCCGCGTTGCCCTTTGCCAGCATCAGCTTCTGCAGCTCGGTCTCCAAAAGTCGTCCAATAGACTCCTGCAGAGTGACCAGGGTGGTGTTTGCCATTTCCGACTGGAGGTAGGAAACGTTCGTCTCCGCTTCCAGGAGCGCCCGCTCGCGCACGCGATCATTGAGGCGGCGCACCAGTATGCTCGCCCATTCGGCGGCGACGTCCGGATCGGTCCACTCAACGGCAAGCGTCACGAGACCGGTACTGCGCTCTTCGCTGACAATAAGGATAGATTCATGGAAGTACTTAACGCCGTCGCGAATATCGGGCGCATCGGCAGGATCGTCAGCCAGCCAAAGCTCGTTCTTAGCGTCCCAGTCGTCCGCGAAGAACACCGACAGGAGATCGTATTTCTCAATGAAAGTTCGCGCGAATTCCCGGGACTTCAGCACGGCCACCGCCTCAACACCGCTCTCCTCGCCAATGTTCACACCGGCCAGGGCAGCGAGGCCGCCAAGCTGACCACCGAGCATCGGTGACGACTGTTCGTTGGCCGGCGCCAGCAGCACGTCGGCACGATAGAACTCTTTTGCGAACAGCGCATACGCGATGGAGCCAAGAGCGAACAGTACCGTTGCCACAATGATGCTGCGCTTGCCGCGCCAGAGAATCTGCCAGATCTGCCGCAGGCTCATCTTGTCATCGGATGCGCTGGAAAATACCGGGCCGGGCGAGACATAAACCACACCCTCTGCTGCTGGCAGACCAGCATCATCCGGTCGTCTGCCTTCCGCGCTCTCGCCACCTGGTATTGTCATGATTAGTTGTCAAACGTCTTTATTGCGGCGACGGCGATCGCGGCCTGGTAAAGAATTTGCGTTACGTCGCCCCAGAACTTGATCGGCCGTACCCTGTCCGTGTCCAGCGGAACGACGATCGTGTCTCCCGCCTGAATTTCTCCCTGCCCGCTGCGCCCGAGCCAGCGTGAGCGGTTACCCGCTAGCACCGCCCCACTTGCACGAACGACGTAAATGAGTCGTTTATCGGCTCGTCGTGTCAAACCGCCACTCATCTCGATGTAGTCGTCTCGACTCAATCCTTCCTGGAACAGGTGCGATGTGTTCTGCTGGGTCTCGCCAATGACTGTAATTTCATGTGCCCTCTTGGGCACGAGCAGTTTGTCCCCATCACGCAATTCGACATCGGAGACCAGGGTCCTGTTTGCTGATCGCGTCGCAAGCTGTTCGAGATCGATCACGAGACGACCAATTGCCTCCGTTGCGCGCAACTGAGTCAGCAACTGCTGTCCGGTTTCCAGGGTGTCGGAGCCTGTCGTATCAGCATTCTGCAGCGACAGTGACGTCAGGTCCGCCTCCAGCCGCTGAGTCAATATCTCAATCTGTTCCTGCTCTCTTTGCCGTAAGGAATCACGAAGGAAAATCGATCCTTCGGCAAATGAAGAGTCGGTCAGGCCGCCCGCGCGCTCCAGCACCTGCCCCAGCGTCTCGCCCTTGCGTATTCGGTATTCGCCTGGAAATTTCACCTCGCCGTCGAGCGAAATGGTCCAGAGCGTGTCCCAGTCGGGAATTTGGCTGATACGCAGGTTGTCGTGTTCCGAAAGCACGAGGTTGGCCGATTCATCACCGTGCAAGGCCCCATCAAGATTAACGTCGATGACCTGGGTGTTGCGAAATTCACCATCGACGACCTCGTAACGCGCAATCTCAGCCTTGAGGGCATAGGCCTGCTCGGAGAGATCGCCGCCGGCGCGCACCAGGTCATTGACCTGCATTCCGGGCTCGAGCGGATACGTGCCGGGCGCCTTGATCTCACCCGACACGCTGACTTCGCGGTAAGGCTCTCCAGAGCGCCCCTGCAACTTCAGTTCCCGGAGCAGTGAATCGATAACGCGCTGCCGGCCGAAGGCGAGATTGAACACGTGTACGGTATCGCGTGCCTGCAATCGAAGATTGTCCGGCGCGTCCGGATTCGCCAATGCATCTCTGAGGTTGGCAGACATGGCGCTGACGTTTCTCGTCTTCGCATCCTCACGCCGAATCAATATGTAGCCTGAGTCAGCACCGGGCTGAAGCGCCAGCTCGGAACCAATCAGATCCGAAAGCCGCATCCCGGTTCGCCACTGATACGGCCCCGGCCGGTGCACGTGTCCGACGAGCGTTACCGTTTCCTCGAACTGCGGCAGAATCTGCGGGATAAAAAGCACATCGCCAGCAAACGCGACAGTCTTGGCATCCTCCGGTTTTCCCAGATCGAGCGACAGCACCCTGCGCTCCTTGTTGCCTTCAATGCGCTCCAGGCGAGCGCCTTTCGGATAAGCGTCGGACGACAGGCCGCCGGCTATTTGTATCGCATCGCCGATAGTGGTCGGGCCGCGCAATTCGTAGACAGCCGGTCGCTTAACTGCGCCACTAACGCTGACCTGGACGCCGATTGGCGGTACGAAAATAGCATCGCCAGACTGCAGCCGACGGTCGCCCGAGGTATCGCCCTGCAACAACGCATCGTACAGATCGAAGCGTGCGACGGTCTTGCCGCCGCGTTTCAGTTGAATGTCGCGAAGCGTGCCGACACGACTAATGCCACCACTGCGATTCAGCGCGCTGCCTATAGTGCCGAGGCCACTGACGAGATACGAGCCGGGGCGGTTGACATCTCCGAGCACGAAGACCTGAATGTTACGTAGCCGTCCCATCGTGACGCTGACCTGCGTACCCAAGAGCATCTGCTCGACGCGTCGATTGACGTCCTTGCGAAACTCGGAGAACGACAGGCCAGCCACTGTCACCGGCCCGAGCTCCGGCAGATTCAGGATGCCGTCACGTGTAACTTCATATTCGTAGATGCCGCTCTTGTTGCCGTAAAGCTGCACCCTGATACTGTCGCCAGGACCCAGCACGTAATCCGGCGGCACGGGCCCGGTGGTGACGGGCTCGAAGCCGCCACCCTCCTCTGCTTCGAACAGGTCGTATCCGAACGGCTCGAGTGCGTCAACGCCGCTTGATGTGCTTTGCAGGATCGTTGCGGCAATCTCAAATATGTTGAGAGCGGGAACCGCGCCAAGGCGTTGTTGCACCTGCTCGACTGTGAGTCCGAGCAACGCAATGGACGGCAGGCCCGGGAGGTTCAATACACCGGCGTCGTCAAGCTCGTAATAGTGGCTGCCCTCGATACGCTGCAGGGCTTCATCCCGCTCGTACTCGCGTATCTGTTCTCGCTCCAGGTCCTCCTTCAGGTCCAGAGTGACAATTAACGGGGATCCGCTTTGGGCGCGGAGCTCTTCCGCCTCTTCTGCAGGCACGGGTGTGTATTGCGACGGTATTGGCTCCAGCGCCTGTTCCACGAGGCTCGACAACTCCGAACCGTCTCCGCCCTGCCGCCGCAATTGCTCGATCTGCCGCAACGCCTGTTCGCGTTGCGCTGACGGCAGCTGATCGAGCATTTGTTGTTGCTGGGCCGTCAGCTCGATTGACTGTGCGGACGCGGCGGACGCGTACATCGCGGCCAGCCCAACGAGCAGCGACACCAAGAGCCATCGGAGAGCCTCTCTGCAAGAGGTCATAACGTGGCTCGGCCTTGTCTGTTTGATTTCTTCGTCAATTCTTGGTTCTCGTAAGTGGCGCCCATGAGTTACGTGAACGAGTCGCGTTTCTGAGCGCCGGATTGTAGCAGCGTTGCGCCTGAGACGTCAGTAGGACGTGCGCCATTGCGCGTAGATTCGACCATCGCTGGATGACGATCCGGACGCCGTATCGTCGATCGACTCGTAACCGACGCCGACATCGAGCACACCGAACCAGAAGGCGCGACTATGGGCTAAATCCAGACTCAGGATGTCCTGCGGGGTAGCCGTCAGCGTGTTACGCGGATCGGGCGGACCGCCCGCATTCAACTCGCCCGTTCGCAGGAGCGCGCGCCATTGGGTTTCGGCAGCGTTCACGAGAATCAGGCCCACAGAGACCAACTCGGCATCGTTGTCGGCGCCATGGCCGACCGGCCGGCCGCGGTAACGATAGCCTGTTTGGTAAATCGTGTGGTTATACGCGCAATTATAGATTTTGCTCGACTCATGGAATTGACAGCTCGTGCCGGCATACTCGAGGAATACTTGCGACGACCATCGCTCGAACAACCGGCCGGACCAATCTGCGCCGAACTGTCCAAGATAGCGGCTTGGGAAGCCACCCGCTTCGTCCTCACCAATGAGCTGGCCGTATAATCCCAGCGAGTTATCCAGAAAGTTCGGCGTCCAGCGAAAGTCTATGCCCGCCAGCTGGTTGCCGGGTTCGTTTTCCGGGTCGATTCCTTCACTGCCGCGATTGTCGCGGCCAATCAGCAAATCGGAAAACGTCTCCAGGTCGCACGGCCGGCCATCACCGCACCATTGCGCCGTGCGCGACAAACCGATCTCAAGCGACGGCAGCGGCCGGAAGTTAAAGCGCATGCCGAACAACTGTGCATTGGGAATCTCCCGCTCTTCCTCAAACAGGCCAAACATGACGCTGATGTCCCAGGGGCCAATCCAGCTCAGCCACTTCGTCTCGAACGCATCGGTAAAGACGCGGTCGATCGTCAGTGACGGCAGGGGTCTTGCATTGTTCGATAGAATCAGGCTGCCGTCCCATCCCGGCCCCCACCAGCGCTGTTGTGTACTCCCGGCTATCGACCAGTTGCCGAGCACAATGCCTACCATGCTGTCGTCCAGCCGCACCTCATCGTTGTCCTCTGCGGAATCGACGTACTGGACGTTGAGGTCGGCGCCAAACCAGTCGCCCATCCAGTTGATGCCGACGGATGCTTCGGCGCGCCCACGCGGAGTTTCCTGGAACGAACGGATGCGTGTCGCATTGTCGGCGAAGCCGATCCTGGCATCGAAGGTCAACTCGTCGGCGCGTGTCTCCCAGTTCGCACGTTGCTTTACGCGTACCAGCGCATCAACGACCGCCGGCGGCATTTCCGTAGCATCGGCATTGTTGATGTCGCTGAGAATCGGCCCCCAGGCGAGTGGCCATGTCGTGACCGTACCTTTGATGACACCGTAGCTTGCGAGACGCTGGATGTCGTGGCGCAGCACCAGGTCGCCGGCCGGAATGTTGGGGCCTGCCCAGGCGGCGGTGGCTGACAGAGCCAGGAATATCAGGGCGACACGAAACATCGGGGGATGGTAGCAGAGCTGGTCGCGCGCTGGCATCGTCGTTTTGGTGGGGTTTCGGTCGCAGCCTGGCATTGTCCCCGAATGGGAAGGCCGTTCCTGCAGGAGCGCGTCATTGCTCGCCACGTGCCCTTTCGGTGCGAAGCGCAGCGGCAGCCGATAGGCTGTTCTTGGTCTATGGGTCGCGACCAATGGGCCGCTCCTACACAAGTTTCCCGATTCGCTTGCGGAGGGCGAGCGTCGACGGGTTCTTGCTGCGGGGGTCGGAGGCAAGCTTCTTGCCGAGTTCCACGCCCCATTGATCGAATGAGTCGATGCCCCAGATGACGCCCTCGACGAACACCTTGTGTTCGTACAGCGCGATGAGCTGGCCCAGCACGTCCGGTGTGAGCTCCTCGAACAGGATGGTATTGCTGGGATTATTTCCCTTGTGGACACGGTAGGGCTCCAGACCATCTTCGGCGAAGCCATCCATTAACGCTTCCGCCTGTGCCAGGCAGTTGTCGATGGCGAGATCCTGCTGCGATTGCTCGGCGCCCGACGATTTCGCCGGCAGGACGAAGTCGATAGGCACCAGCCGCGTACCCTGATGAAGCAACTGGTAAAAAGAATGCTGTGCGTTGTTGCCGGCCTCGCCCCAGATCACCATGCCCGTGTCGCAACGGACTGGCTTGCCGTCCATGCGCACGCTCTTGCCGCTTGATTCCATCTGCAGCTGTTGCAAATACGCAGGAAAACGCTCCAGGCGATTGTCGTACGGCAAGATCGCCTGCGATTGCGCACCGAAGAAGTTGTTGTACCAGGTACCGAGCAAAGCGAGCATCACCGGCATATTTTCATCCAGCGGCGCCTGACGGAAATGCAGATCCATGCGGCGACCACCGGAAAGAATGTTCTTAAACGCATCCATGCCGACGACAAGCACGAGCGACAGCCCCACGGCCGACCACAACGAGTAACGTCCGCCAACCCAGTCCCAGAAGCCGAAACGGAAATCCGAGCGAATGCCGAAGTCGTCCATGGCCTCATGATTGGTGGATGCCGCCACGAAATGATATTGCACCGCCACCTCGTCGAGCTGCTCGACTACCCACTGCCGTGCCGCCTTCGCGTTGGTCATCGTCTCGAGCGTCGTGAAAGTCTTCGAGCAAATAACGAATAGCGTTGTTTCGGGGTCCAGTTCCTGCTTGAGATCTGCGAGCTGCGTGCCGTCAATGTTGGACACGCTGTGAAAGCGCATGCCATCTTTCCAGTACCGTTTCAACGCCCGGCTCGCCATGACAGGCCCAAGGTCCGAGCCGCCGATACCGATGTTTACTATGTCGGTCAGCCGCTTGCCGGTACTGCCCTTGATCGTGCCGCTCTGCACATCGTCGACGAAGGTCTCCATGCGGGTGAGCACTTCCCAGACTTCCGGAACGCCCGGTGTCTCGAGCGCCACGGTATCCGAGATCTTCGCCCGCAGCGCGCAGTGCAGCACGGCGCGGTCCTCTGTGTTGTTGATACGTTCGCCCGCGAACATCGCTTCGATCGCGGCGGGTACGTTCGCCTGCTTCGCAAGCCGCACGAGCAATTTGCGCGTCGTAGAGTTGACGTGGTTCTTCGAATAGTCGAGAAACAGGTCGTTGGCCTCGAGGCCAAAGCGCTCTACGCGTTTCTTGTCGCGGGCAAATAGCTCACGCAGCGTGCGCTCGCACATGTCCTCTCGATAATGCGCCTGCAACTTTTTCCAGGCGGCGAGATCGGTGGGATAACGGGCGGTGAGTTTTCGGTCGGTATAGGCGTTGGGCACGCGGTTCGCTCTTAAGCAGTTTTTTTGATGTCGTCCTTGTAGAACTCAAGATACCACTCTACGAAGTTCTTCACACCGACTTCGATGGGCGTGCTCGGCTGGTAGCCCACATCGGTAGCCAGGTCCTCGGTATCCGCCCATGTATCGGGCACATCCCCAAGTTGCAGCGGTAACAAATTCTTCTCGGCCTTTTTGCCGAGGCAGTCCTCGATGGCACCGATATAGTCCATCAGCTCAACCGGCTTCTGGTTGCCGATATTGTAAATACGATAAGGCGCCATGCTCGTTCCGGGGTCCGGCTTTGCCGGGTCCCAGTCTTCGTTCGGGGTTGCCGTATTGTCCATCGTGCGAATCACGCCTTCGACGATGTCATCGATATAGGTGAAATCGCGCTTGTGCTTACCGTAGTTGAAAACATCAATCGGCTTACCTTCGATGATGTTCTTGGTGAACAGGAACAGCGCCATGTCGGGCCGGCCAAAGGGCCCGTACACCGTGAAAAAGCGCAGACCGGTGGTCGGCAGGTTGTAGAGGTTGGAATAGGTGTGTGCCATCAGCTCGTTGGCTTTTTTGGTGGCACCATACAGCGCCAACGGGTGATCGACGTTCTGGTGGATGGAGAACGGCATGGTCGTGTTGGCGCCGTAAACCGAGCTCGACGACGCGTAGACGAGGTGCTCGACGTCGTTATGCCGGCAGCCCTCAAGTACGTGCAAAGTGCCAACCACGTTACTTTGAATATAGGAGTGCGGATTTTCAATGGAGTAACGCACACCGGCCTGCGCCGCCAGGTGCACGACTTTGTCGAATTTCTCGTTCTTGAATAGCCTTTCCATTGCTTCGCGATCGGCGAGATCGATGCGGACCATCGAGAAATCGTCGAACTTGTCGAGGATAGCGGCACGCGCTTCTTTCAACGACACGTCATAGTAGTCGTTGAAGTTGTCGAGGCCAACGACCGTCTCTCCACGTTCGAGCAGCTGTTTCGCTGTCGTGGAACCGATAAAACCGGCCGCGCCTGTGACGAGAATTTTCATTTTTCGATAAACCTCTTCTAGTTGGTCGCGCGCTGGCATTGTCCCCTTTGTGGGGAGCGCGCTCCTACAAACAGTCTTCAGTGTCCTAAGATCCTTGTCGCGGCCAGTGGCCGCTCCTACAGAACTTTGCCGACGATGTTTCGTCCCGTCCCTGAGTCGCTCCTACAGGCGATCATCAACTTCGTCTGGAGACAAGACGTACTTGATGTCATAGAGCACCGAGTCTTTTTTGCCGAAGCTGCGAATGCCCTTCGCGCCCATGGCGCGGAACTGATCGTGCGCCACCGCAATTATGACGCCATCATACGCGTCTTTTTGGGGGTCGGTAACGAGATCGAACCCGTATTCCTGTTTTGCTTCTTCGCCATCCACCCAGGGATCATGCACATCGACTTTCGCCCCGTAGGACTCAATTTCTTTCTTGATATCAACGACCTTTGTATTGCGGAGATCCGGGCAGTTCTCCTTGAATGTCAGGCCGAGAATGAGCACGCGGGAAGAAAGTGGCTGGAACCCCTTAGACAACATTCTCTTGATGAACTGCGATGCGATGTAAAGCGACATGTTGTCGTTGATTCGTCGCCCCGCAAGAATCATCTGCGGGTGGTAGCCGAGTTGCTCCGCCTTGTACGTCAGGTAGTAAGGGTCGATGCCGATACAGTGCCCACCGACAAGGCCCGGGCGAAACGGCAGGAAGTTCCATTTGGTCCCCGCAGCCTCCAATACCTCTTCCGTGTCGATGCCCACGCGCTCGAAGATCATCGCGAGCTCATTCACGAGTGCGATGTTCACGTCACGCTGCGTGTTCTCGATGACTTTCGCCGCCTCGGCCACTTTGATGCTGGAGGCTTTGTGCGTGCCTGCCGTGATGATTGTTTTATAGACTTCGTCAACGAATTCGGCGACCTCTGGCGTCGAGCCGGACGTCACTTTCAGAATCGAGGGTAAGCGATGTTCCTTGTCACCCGGATTAATCCGCTCGGGACTGTAACCACAGAAGAAATCCTCATTCATGGTCAGTCCGGAACCTTTCTCAAGCAGCGGCACACAGAACTCTTCGGTCGCGCCCGGATAAACGGTTGATTCGTAAACAACGATGTCGTCTTTCTTGAGTACGCCGCCCAGCGTGTCGCTTGCGGCGCGCAGCGGTGTCAGTAACGGGCGGTTGCTGTCACCAATTGGCGTCGGCACGGTCACGATGTAGAAATTACAGTCGGCTATCGCATCAACAGTCGACGCGTACGTAAGGTGCTTCGCTTCGGCCAGCTCTTCCGAAGAACACTCCAGCGTGGAGTCGGTGCCTCCTTCGAGTTCCGCGATACGCGCAGCACTAATGTCGAAACCGACGGTCGGATACTTCTTGCCGAATTCAACGGCGAGTGGCAGGCCGACATAGCCGAGGCCGACAATGCCGATGCGGAGTTTGTTGATGTCAAAGGACATGGGGATTCTCGTAAAAATTCAGCGCTCTGTTTACCATACTCAGGTGTCGAAGTCTGTGCGGGACGTCACCAGCGAAAAGGCGATGCGCGTGTCAAGGCACGGCGGCGCGGCTTGACGTGGCTGTCGCGCGGGAGCATTCATCCCGAACGGGGAGGAGAGCCCCAACAAGACCCTTTAAGAGGCGTGAAGTGGCTGTCGCACGCCAGCATTGTCCCCGAATGGGGGCATTGCCCCCTTCATGGGGAGTCGCGCTCCTGCAAGGCCCTTTGAGCCGTGCGGCGGGGTCGCGGCCTGGGGCCGCTCCTACAAGACCCTTTGAGGCATGCGGCAGGGTCGCGGCCTGGGGCCGCTCCTACAAGACTCTTTGAGCCGTGCGGCGGGGCCGTGGCCTGGGGCAGCTCCTACAAAACCCTTTAAGGCGTGCGGCAGGGTCGCAGCCTAGCATTATCCCCTTTATGGGGAGGCCGCTCCTGCAGCTTTCCTATCGTGCTCCGGAAACTACCGTCAACCGAGGTACCAGAGCGCCAGCAGGCCCGTAATGCT
>CAYTTZ010000024.1:0-22474 GCA_964440945.1 uncultured Woeseiaceae bacterium | reverse complement strand
AACGCACCTGCCTTGCCATCGTAGGCACCGAAAACCACGCGCCCGATCCGGGCCTGCGCGATAGCCCCAACGCACATGACACAGGGCTCCAGCGTCACGAACAGGGTTGCGCCTGATAGCCGGTGGTTATCCATCGCTCTGCACGCATCGCGCAACGCAACGATCTCAGCGTGCCCGCTGGGATCTGCATCGGAGATGGAGCGATTATGCCCGATGCCGATGACCTCGCCGTTTACAACAACAACGGCGCCAACGGGAACTTCCCCGGCGTCCGCCGCAATAGTCGCCTGCACCAGCGCCGCGCGCATGCCGACAATATCCTGTTCCAAGTACGTCATAACAGCGGAATCCTCACGACAGGTGCCAAAGCCCTGAAAACAAGCAGTGACCTAGGCACTCTCATCGATATTGATCTTGAAGGGGCTCAATAGGCCCAGCACATCGGGAACACTGAAGGTGGCTCCTTCAATAGAGTTGTTCAATGGGTCGATCGTGTAGTTAATGGCGTCCTTGAAATTACTGCGATCGAGCCTGGACAGGTTGAACCTGGCATTCGCGAAATCCGTCCGGAAAAAATCTGCTTCGCTAAGATCGCATTCAGAGAAATCGACATCGTGCGCCTTGCAGTTTGTTAGCTGTAGCTCGGGTAATTTCAGGCCGCTGAAGACACAATAGCTTATATCGCAGGCGTCAAAAACAAATGGCGCGGAGAGCGCCACGCTACCCCAGTTCAACGATGTCCAGTTGATTCCGGTGACCTTGCAATTCTTGAATTCAGTGCCGCTAAATCTCGTTCCGTCGAGTCCGACAATATTGAGGTTCGAGTCTTTGAAGACGCAGTCGGAAAACTTGCAGTCAATAAATTCGGATTCCGAGAAATCGCAGCCCAGGAACTTGCAGAGTTCAAACGTAGTTGATCGAATCTTCTGCCGCCTGAATTCCAGGCCGTCAAAAACCTGCTCTTCGTAGGAAGCGCCGTCTTCGACTTTTATTCCCACTCGATAGTCGCCGGCGGCTTGCCGGAAATATCATAGGTAACACGGGAAATACCGTCGACTTCGTTGATGATTCTTAAGGAAACGTGCTCGAGAAAATCGTACGGCAGACGTGCCCAACGTGCGGTCATGAAGTCGATGGTCTCAACAGCGCGCAGCGCAATCACATAGTCGTAGCGGCGACCGTCACCCATAACGCCGACGGAACGGACCGGCAGGAACACAGCGAATGCCTGGCTCGTCTTGTCGTACAGTCCGTGCTTGTAGAGCTCGTCAATGAAAATGTCGTCCGCGTATTGCAGCTTCTCGACAAAATGCCGCTTTACCTCACCGAGTACGCGAACACCGAGACCGGGACCGGGAAATGGATGACGGAACACCATCTCACGCGGCAGGCCCAACTCCAGGCCGATCTTGCGAACCTCGTCTTTGAACAGTTCGCGAAGAGGTTCGATGAGGGACATCCGCATGTACTCTGGCAGACCGCCCACGTTGTGGTGCGACTTGATGACGTGTGCCTTACCGGTCTTGGCGCCGGCCGACTCGATAACGTCCGGATAGATCGTGCCCTGCGCCAGCCAGTGGACGTCCTCGAGTTTGGCGGCTTCTTCCTCGAATACCTCGATGAACTGCCCGCCAATGATCTTGCGCTTCTCTTCCGGGTCCTCGACACCGTCGAGGGCGCGGAAAAAGCGTTCGGCCGCGTGCACACGAATCACGTTCACGCCGAGATGATCGGCGAACAGTTGCATCACCTTGTCACCTTCGTTAAAGCGCAGCAGACCGTGATCGACAAACACGCAGGTTAGCTGGTCGCCAATAGCCTCATGCAACAATGCCGCAACCACCGAAGAATCCACGCCGCCGGAAAGGCCGAGCAATACCTTGCCATCACCCACCTGCTCACGAACGGTGTCGATCGCATCTCTGACAATGTTGCCAGGCGTCCAGTCGCCAGCGCATTTGCAGATATCGCGTACGAAACGCCGGAGGATCTCTTCGCCTTTGAGCGTATGCGTGACCTCGGGGTGAAACTGTACGCCGTAGAAATGTCGCGCCGGGTCCTCCATCACAGCCAGCGGCGAATTGCGGCTGCTGGCCGTCGCCTTGAATCCGGGCGGCAACGACTCCACTCGATCGCCGTGACTCATCCAGACTTTCAGAAGCGCCTCGTCATCGCTGTCGCTCAGGTTGGCAAGCAGCTCGGAGTCACCGGGGGAGATCTCGGCGTAGCCAAATTCGCGGTGAATGGACGCTTCAACCTTGCCACCGAGTTCCGAGGCCATGGTCTGCATGCCGTAGCAAATACCGAGGACCGGAACGCCCAGTTCGAAAATCGAATGCGAGACCTTCGGCGGATCGTCGAGGTTGACTGACTCGGGCCCGCCCGACAACACGACACCGCGCGGTCCGAACGCCTTAATGTCCTCATCCGACATGTCCCAGGGGTGAATCTCGGAGTAAACGCCGCACTCGCGAACGCGTCGCGCGATCAGCTGCGTGTACTGGCTGCCAAAGTCCAGAATCAGCAGCTTGTCGGCATGGATATTGGTTTGCATTAGCGGGTGTCCTTGCTCGTCGTTTAGTGTGGCTTCACAAGGCCGCTAGTTCTTGACGCGATAATTGGGTGCTTCCTTGGTGATCGTCACGTCGTGGACATGACTCTCTGTCATGCCGGCGCCCGTAATGCGGACAAATTTCGGCTTGTTCCGCATTTCCTCGATACTCCCGCAACCGGTGTAACCCATCGCTGCACGCACCCCGCCCAATAGCTGGTGCACGATTGCAATCATGCCGCCTTTGTACGCGACTCGACCCTCGATGCCTTCCGGCACGAGCTTCTCCAGCTCTTCGGTTGCATCCTGGAAGTAACGATCCGAGGAGCCATGCGACTGACCCATCGCGCCTACCGAGCCCATGCCCCGGTATGCCTTGTAGGAGCGGCCCTGGAAGAGTTCGACTTCGCCCGGCGATTCTTCGGTGCCGGCAAACAGCCCGCCGATCATTACCGAATGGGCGCCAGCGACCAGCGCTTTCGAGATATCGCCGGAATAACGAATGCCACCATCCGCGATCAACGGCGTACCAGTCTTGCGCAGCGCCTCGGCAACTTCGGCGACCGCCGAAATCTGCGGCACGCCGACACCGGCAACGACCCTGGTCGTACAGATTGACCCGGGGCCGATACCAACCTTGACGCCATCGGCGCCTGCATCGATGAGCGCCTCTGCGGCATCGGCCGTAACAATATTGCCACCGATCACCTGGATGTCGGGGTGCGTCGTCTTGACGCGGCGCACGCGATCGAGAACGCCTTTAGAGAAACCGTGTGAGGTATCGACAACGATCAGGTCGACGCCCGCTTCGACAAGCGCGGCAACGCGATCATCGGTGTCAAAACCCGTGCCTACCGCCGCTCCCACGCGCAGGGCTCCGCTACCGTCTTTGCAGGCCAGCGGAAAGTCCTTCGCCTTCTGAAAGTCCTTTGCCGTGATCATGCCTTTAAGCTCAAAATCGTCGCCAACAACCAGCACCTTCTCGATACGATGCTGATGCAGCAGTCGCAACACCTCTTCCTCGTCGGCGCCTTCGCGCACCGTTACGAGCCGGTCCTGCGGCGTCATCACCGTCGAGACCGGCGCGTCCAGCTGCGTCTCGAAGCGCAGGTCACGGTGCGTCACGATACCCACCGTGCGCGCCCCTTCCACGACCGGCACGCCCGAGATTCCCATCGCGCGCGTCAGCTCGATGACCTCGCGTATCGACATGTCGCTGGTCACGGTAATCGGGTTGCGAACCATGCCGGATTCGAACTTCTTAACCATCAGAACCTGGCGCGCCTGTTCTTCGACCGCCATGTTCTTGTGAATCACACCGAGACCACCTTCCTGGGCTAGCGCGATCGCCAGCCGGGACTCGGTGACCGTGTCCATGGCGGCGGACAACAGTGGAATACTGAGCCGGATTTCCCGGGTGAGATCGGTACTCAGGTCGACCTCGCGCGGCAATATCTCGGAATAACCGGGCTGCAGCAGGACGTCGTCAAAAGTGAGGGCTTCCTTGGCGATTCGCATGGAGGATTCTTCGCTTGGTTGCGGTTAAACGATTAATTGTACGCGCGCACGATTTGCGCGTAAACGATAGACAGCGACGATATACTTGCTAAATGCCCGCCGAAGCCGCCATCTCTGTCAGTCAGCTCAATCGCCGCGTCAAAACCCTGCTTGAAAAGGGTATCGCGCAGCTTTGGGTCGAGGGGGAGATCTCCAACCTGTCACGGCCTGCCTCCGGGCACATCTATTTCAGCCTCAAGGACGACACTGCGCAAGTGAGCGCCGCCTGGTTCAGGCAGCGGCAGCGCGGCCCGGCGGTCGGCTATAAGAACGGCGATCGCGTACTCGCCTTCGGACGCGTCAGTCTCTACGAGGCTCGCGGCAACTACCAGCTCATCGTTGAGCGCATGGAGCCCGCCGGCGAAGGCGTGCTGAAACGGCGCTTCGAGGCATTGAAGAAGAAGCTGCTCGAGGAAGGCCTGTTCGACGAGGAGCGGAAAAAGCCCCTGCCCGCCCTACCAACACGCATCGGTGTGATCACGTCACCGAGCGGCGCGGCGATCCGCGACATCCTGAGCGTATTGGGCCGACGTTTCCCGGCGGTGCCGGTGATCATCTACCCTGCTGCCGTGCAGGGTGACGCGGCACCCAACGAGCTCGTCGAAGCGCTGCAAACCGCAGTGCGGCGGGATGAGTGCGACGTTCTGATCATCGGTCGGGGCGGAGGCTCGCTTGAAGACCTCTGGGCGTTTAACGACGAACAGCTCGCGCGCGCGATCGCAGCCTGCCCATTGCCCGTTATCAGTGCGGTAGGGCACGAGGTGGACTTTACGATTGCGGACTTCGTTGCCGACGTCAGGGCGCCGACGCCCTCGGGAGCGGCCGAGATCGTCGTGCCAAACCAGCACGACTGGGAGCGCCGCATCGCGTCGCTGGCGCTGCGTATTGGCCGCATCGGCCAGCGTTCCGTCGAGGACCGCGGTCAGCGCATGGACTGGCTCGCGCGGCGTCTCGTTGCCGCAAGCCCGGCAGCGACGCTGCGGCGTCAACAAGACAGTCTCCGCGAAAGTCGGGGGCGACTGTCGTCAGCAATACGTCAGCGCCTGTTGTCAGACAAGAACCAGCTGCAGGCGATTCGCGGCACGCTCTTGCAGCAGTCGCCGGCGATTTCGGTACAGCGTAATCTCGGCCAGTTGTCAGAGCTGCGGCAGCGGCTCTCGATGTCCGCTCGCTCGCTGCTTGCCGCGGTCGATCATCGGACGGCACTACTCGGGCGCGCGCTGCATTCGGTGAGCCCGCTCGCGACGCTCGATCGTGGTTATGCGATTGTCATGGACGCAAGCACGAACAAAGCCCTGCATGACGCGACTGACGTGAGCGTCGGGAATGACATCCGCGCCCATCTGTCGAAGGGTGAGCTCATCGCAACGGTTAGCAAGGTGATACGCGATGAATAGACGGTTTATCACGATGCTGTGCACGGTGCTTCTGCTGCAATTAGCGGTAATCGAGACGTCGCATGCTGCGGCTGAGCATTCACCATGGCCAGGCGGCATTGCGATCGTAGACATCGGCAGCGGTGCTGAGCCGCCCATGGTGACGCTGCGCGACAGGCCGGTCATGGTCATGACCAGGGACGAGCGCTGGCACGCGATCGTCGGCATCCCGCTGGACACAAGCGGAGAAACGCTGACCCTGCGTGTCGCCGACGAAGAGGTCGTGATCGAACTGGTGTCACGCGCCTATCGTGAGCAGCGATTGACCGTGAAGAACCAGAGTTACGTGACGCCGGGACAAACTCAGCTCGAACGCATCGGCGCCGAGCGCAAGATCATTGATGCGGCGTTGAATCAGTTTCGGCGGGTCGCGAGCGACGGTGTCGAACTCACGGCACCGGTCGAAGGGCCGCGCAGCTCAAGCTTTGGTTTGCGACGATTCTTTAACGACCAGCCGCGCGCGCCGCACAAGGGCATGGACATTGCGGCAGTCACGGGGGAAGCCATCGTCGCGCCCAGGCGCGGCGTTGTCGCTGCAACTGGCGACTTCTTCTTCAATGGCAATACAGTCATCGTCGATCACGGCCAGGGCTTCGTAACGATGTATTGCCACCTTAGCGCTATCGACGTTCAGACCGGCCAGGCGCTGCTTGGTGGAGAAAAGATCGGTGCGGTCGGCGCGACCGGCCGCGTGACGGGGCCGCACCTGCATTTCGGCACCTACCTGAACGGCACGGCGGTCGACCCGGCTATTCTGCTTTCTGAGTAGGCGGCGGACAGGCGTCGAAGAACTCGCACATCACCGGGCGGAAGGCGTCCATTTCCACCAGGAACGAGTCGTGCCCGCGAATGCAATCGAGCTCGGCAAAGTGGGCGTCATCGCAGACCTCCGCGAACCCCTTGGCCAGCTCGCGTTGCTGTGCGATCGGGAACAGTATGTCGGTGCGTACGCCGATGACCAACGAGCGTTCGAGGTTGAGCCGTTTGAAGCCGGACTGCAGAGAACCACCGTACTCCGCCAGGTCAAAAAGATCCGACGCATGTGACAGGTAAAGATAACAGTTTGGATCGAAGGCGCCGGTGAATTTTTGCCCGTGATTCTCGAGATAGGATTCAACGGCAAACTCCGCCACGAACTGGTCCTCGATACGCGCATGGGTCGTTGAGCGCTCCCGGCCGAATCGCAGTGCCCACTCTTCGGCAGAGCGGTAGGTGATCATGCCCAGCTTGCGTGCCAGGCGCTGTCCGGTGATTGGCGGTTTACCCCGCGAGTACCTGCCTTTTTTCCACTTCGGGTCTGATCGAATCATCTCGCGCTGCAAGGAACGCACCGCAATCGAAAACGGCATCGCCCGCGTTGCCGAGGAGATCGAGATGAAGGCGCGCGTCGACTCAGGATGGCGTACGCACAGCGCGAGGCCAGTCATCCCACCCATCGAACAACCAACGACGGTGTGCAGCTGATCGATGCCAAGGTGCTTTACGACGAGCCAGGAAGACTCCGCAATGTCCTCGAGCGTAAGTACCGGAAACGTCAGGCGATAGGACTTGCCGGTTTGCAGGTTTTCGGAAGCCGGACCCGTCGAACCGAAGCAGCTGCCGAGGGAGTTGACGCAAATAACGAAATACCGATCCGTATCGATCGGCAGCCCGGAGCCGATCATATCCTCCCACCAACCGGGCGTTGGATCTTCGGCGGAGGATGTCGCATGCGCAGAGGGTGAAAGGCCCGTGAATATCAGGACGGCATTGTCTTTCTCGGCATTGAGATCACCCCAGGTCTCGTAGACCAGTGTGGGCGACTCAATCGCTCCCGCCCGATGCATTCGAAACGGGCCCTCGAACGTAACGCTTTTTCTCGCCGTGCTCATACCGGACTCCTCGCTGCGCGCTAGTGGGCTGCTTGGTAAATTCATACACTTTCAGAGCGAATAGACAGTGTCAATACAAGGCGCGAGTTGTGGGCATAGCACCGCTATGGCCGCGGCTCGCAACGCCGCAGTGGCGCCGTCTGTTCGCTCCCGGTGGGCGTGCATTGCCGGCCCGCTGGACGGCGTTACGTCGCTTGGTAAGGGCCTCGCCATTACCGGCGCGACATGCCTTGCCAGCGAACCGCCAGTGCACGCTGAAAGCGTGTGAATTTACCAAGCAGCCCACTAGTATACTCGCCGTTACTTCTTGACGCGTTTCATCAGGCGCTTGCGACTCCGCTCCTGCCGCGGCGTCAATTTGTTGCGACGGCCTTTGAACGGATTGTCGCTGGTCTTGAAGGCCAGCCTCACCGGCGTTCCCTTGAGTTTGAATACCTTACGGAACCGGTTGATCAGGTAGCGGCGATAGGCTTCCGGCAACTTTTCCGTCTGGTTACCATGTATCACGATGACCGGCGGATTGCGGCCGCCCTGGTGGGCATAGCGCAGACGTATGCGACGGCCGCGAACCATCGGCGGCGCATGTTCCATGACGGCGCTCTCCAACTCGCGGGTCAGCTCCGTCGTGGAAAGATCGCGCATTGCAGCGCGATAGGCCCGCTCGACGGCCGGCAACAGGTCGCCTACCGCAGTCCCGTGCAGCGCAGATATTGTTATACGCTCGGCGAAATCCAGGAATGGCAAGCGCCGATCCAGTTCGTCGCGTATGCGCTTACGCTCATAGGCGGACAGGCCATCCCATTTGTTCGTGACCACAACCAGCGCTCTGCCGCGCTCCAGCACCAGGCCGAGCAGGCTTACATCCTGCTCGGTGACACCTTCGTGCGCATCGAGCACGGCGATGACGACCTGCGCCTCTTCGATCGCCTTGAGCGCCTTGATAATGCTGAACTTCTCGATGGCCTCATGCACCCTCGCCTTGCGACGAATGCCAGCGGTATCGATCAGCTGGTATTTGCGATCGTTGCGTTCAAAAGGCACCGCAACGCTGTCGCGTGTCGTCCCGGGTTGATCGAACACGACGAGCCGCTCTTCGCCAAGCAGTCGATTAATCAGTGTTGACTTGCCCACGTTCGGCCGTCCGATAACGGCAATACGCAATTCCTCGTCATCGTCTTCGTCAGCCTGATCGTCGGGCTCAGTTTCGAACTCGGCCAGCACGGCGTCCATCAGTGCAGCGATGCGATCACCGTGCGTCGCCGAGACGGCGATCGGTTCTCCGAGCCCCAATCCATGAAACTCGCCACTGGCAAGCACAGCGTCGAGGCCCTCCGCTTTGTTGACCGCCAACCAGGTGCGTTTCGCGTGTTTTCTCGCCAGCTCTGCGACATGTTCGTCGGCCGCTGTCAGACCGCTGCGGCCGTCCACCATGATGATCGCCGCGTCAGCTTCCGATAGCGCACGCTTGGTTTGCTCGACCATCGCCTCTTCGATGCCAACTTCACCGCCGGCGACACCGCCGGTATCGATTGCGAGATAGGGAATGGGGCCGAGCTTGCCGAAACCGTAATTCCTGTCACGGGTCAGCCCGGGAAAGTCAGCCACCAACGCGTCGCGCGAACGCGTCAGGCGATTAAACAGTGTGGACTTGCCTACATTCGGCCGGCCGATCAGGGCAATGACGGGTAGCATGATAGTGCACCTTTACCGAAGCCGATCAGGACTCGTCGACCGCGATATCGGGCGCCTCGCGCTTCGGCCGTTCGTCAATGACTTCATAGGCTGCGAGCGCACCGGCATCGTTCTGCACGTAGAGCCGATTCGCAATGCCTACGGGCGCATTGCTGATCGCTCCTCCACCCAGTTTGATTCGTGCCACAGGGCTGCCGTTCAGATTGCTGAAGAAATGCACGTATCCCTCGAGATCACCAACTGCGACAGTCGTATGAAATGGCGTGGGCAAGGTGGGCTCGCGCCGCAGCAGATCGCTGCTGCGCCATGACTCAACGCCATCGCGCTTTGCGAGCGCCACGATCTCCCCACCGTCGGTAGCCGTGTACACGCTGCTCCAGTCCGCGGACACGCCTTCGAACGAGGATATCTCCCGGCTCCAGAGAACCTGGCCCGACTCTGCGGCGACGGAGGCGAGCCTGCCCTGGTAGCCGACCGCAAAGATGTCCTGTCCGACGACCGCAATGGAACCATCGATGTCGGATAGCCGATCAAGGTCAGAGCGTCCGGTAGGCGGTGACAGCAGCGACTCCCAGGCGACGTTACCCGTGTCGCGATCGGCGGCAATCAAGCGCCCGTTATCGAATCCACCAATAACGGTCGTGCCAGCGAGTACCGGATCGGCCGATCCGCGCATTGTCAGAGTAGGCGTCGATTGTTCCAGTGACCACAATTTTCGGCCGTCAAAGATCGACAGGGCCTGCATGCGATTGTCGATAGTCTGGACAACAACTACCTCACCGCTGATCAGAGGACGCGCCAGCGACTCGCCGTTGACGTTCTTGCGCCAGACTTCCTCGCCTGTGGACGCATCCAGAACAACGGCGATACCGTTTCGCGCTACAACAACAACACGATTCTCGCCGACTCCGGGACCTGCCGACAGCTCCGTATCGAGCTTCCGTCGCCAGATCTCGCGGCCGGATTCAGGGTCGAACGCAGCAACCACACCGTCGTAACCCGCCGCGTAAATACGCGTGCCATCACCGACCGGCCGCAGGGCGACGCGCAGGAAAGCGGCATCGCCGCCGACTTTTGCGCTCCACAAGCGCTTGACCTTGAGCGTCTGCTTGAAACTAACCAGATCCTTGGGCTCAAGTTCTTCATCCTTGTCACCAAAGACTCCGCACGAGACCAGCGACGGCATTGCCGCTACCAGTAACACCATGCGCCAGAACTGGCTCACTCAGTAGACTCTTCGGCCGCGTCGGCATCCGCGGCGGGCTCAGCGACAGGTTCAGCGACAGGTTCGGCAGACGGTGTCTCCGGCGATACCTCCTCAGCGGAAACCTGCGGCAAATCGAGCGCCTTCCACTGCACCAGTTGCTGATCAATCGTGCCCTGTGCCAGTGGATCCAGCAGCACCGCCTGGTAAGCGGCTTCGGCTTCCGCAACGCGACCGAGCGCATGGTAGGCATCGCCCAGCACCTCGCTGTACGCAGGCGCAAAACCGGCACTTTCCTGCCCTTCGAGCAGATCAACCACCTCTTGCGGCTTGTCCTGGTAAAGCAGAATGCGCGCGAGCCTGAGGCGCGCCAGCTGTTTGATTTCCGGCGAGGCAGAACCTGCAAGCAGTGCGCTCAGCGCATCGGCAGCGTCCTGGTCGCGGTTCTTGTCCATGTACAGCCTGGCCATCGCCAGTTTCGACTGCGCCTCGTAGCTGGTGTCAGCGAACGACATGCCCAGCTCATCAGCAGCGACTTCCGCCTGTTCCAGGTTGCCGCTAGCAACGCTGTTCGTCAGCGACTCGTACAACGCCGAGGCCTCCAGCTGTGCTTCGAGCTTGCTGTTCTGGTAATAATTCCAGCCGAACAGCAGCAGCGCGCCAGCGGCGACACCAAAAATTATGTAACCGCCGTACTCAGACCACCAGCCGCGTATCTGATCGATTTGTTCTTTCTCTGAAAGTAAGTCGTCCACTTAACTACCTTTATTTCCGTTCCGCACCGGGACTTGCTGGTGCCTGTTTTAACTTGCCCGCGAGCGTTGCAGCGATGTTATCCAGTGCCACGCTCTCCTGTTCCTCTTTGCTGCGCAGCGGCTTGACGCCGATGCGGTCCTCGCTCAACTCATTCTCACCCAGAATCAACGCGTACTCGGCGTTGCTTTTGTCCGCACGCTTCATCTGCGACTTGAAACTACCGCCCCCCAGGTTAACGTCGACACGTATCCCTTCGATCGTATTCCGCAGTTCCTCTGCCAACGCGAATGCACGCGCGAGCGTACCCTCGCCGACTGCGGCGATATACACGTCCGCGAACTCCGCGGGCGCTTCGCCGCCACAAGCCTCGAACAACGCGACGAAGCGTTCAATACCCATTGCCCAGCCAATAGCCGGGGTTGCCCGACCTCCGAGCTTTTCAACCAGGCCATCGTAGCGCCCGCCAGAGCATACCGCGCCCTGCGCGCCCAGAGCGTCGGTTACCCACTCGAATACCGTCCGCGAATAATAATCGAGACCTCGGACCAGTCGAGGGTTGATCGTGTAGCTCACCCCGGCCGCATCCAGCAGTGCCTTCAGACCCTCGAAATGGCTGACCGACGCTTCGTCGAGATAATCCAGCATGACCGGCGCAGCCTCGACAAGCGCCTGCATTTCCGGGTTCTTGCTATCGAGGATTCTGAGCGGGTTTTGCTCGAGGCGGCGAATACTATCCTCATCCAGCTGACTTTTCACGCCGTTGAAGTACTCAACCAGGGCCTCCCGGTAGCGCAGCCGGGATTCCGGCATCCCGAGCGAGTTGATTTGCAGCTCGATGCGCGAGATTCCGAGGCGCTGCCAAAGCCGCGCGCTCATGATAATCAGCTCCGCATCGACGTCAGGACCTTCGTAGCCAAGCGCCTCGACATCGAACTGGTGAAACTGTCTGTAGCGCCCCTTCTGCGGCTTCTCGTAGCGAAACATCGGTCCCGCCGTCCAGAGCTTTTGCCGCTGATTATGCAGCAGGCCGTTGGTCATACCGGCACGGACGACGCTGGCCGTGGCTTCTGGGCGCAGGGTCAGGCTCTCACCATTGCGATCCAGGAAGGTGTACATCTCCTTCTCGACGATGTCGGTAACCTCACCGATCGAGCGCTGGAAAAGCTCGGTGTACTCCAGCAGTGGCAGTCGAATTTCTGCATAACCGTAGGACTGCACGATATCCCTTACGACTGTCTCCAGGTACCGCCAGGTCCCTGAAACCTCAGGCAGGATGTCGTTCATTCCACGAATGGCTCTTGGTTTCACGTGTCTTTCCGGGGGTATCTGGTTGGGTGGCTCAGGAGCCGGCAATCGTGAGTCTTGCTGTGCGCCCGCGTCGTTCCGCCGCCCCGATGGCGCGTTCCGATCCGTTGACGCGAATACGGACATTCTCCGCATTGCCGAATAACACGTTAAACGGTGCTGCGCCGCTCAGTTCGACGGTGCGCCCGTCGGTGCCGAGGTCGAAGAACAGGCGGCGACCGTCGGCGTCGGTAATCTCCGTCCAGCAATCACCACTGTAAGTCAGCAATATCCGCATCTGGCCATCACCCAGCGTTGGCGATTCTGTTTCTTCGGCAGGCTCTTCGGCAAGCGGCGCGTCAGCCGCGTCGCCCGCGGAGTCCAGAATCGCTGAATCATCGTCCCCGACGTCCGCTGCCGCTGGTTCGGCTTCGGGCTCAGGAGCAGGCACTGCGGGCTGCGCAATCAGATCGACCGGGGCTTCCTCGACGACCGCGGGTGTGTAGGTGAACCACCAGTAAGCCGTCGCGGCGACGATAAGTACGACAACGACGGCGATCCAGGGTCCAGGGGACATTTCGCGGCGCGGGCGTCGGCGACCGGCAACCAGTGGCGGCATGCCTGTCGCCCGGTTCAGCTGATAATAATCAGCCATCACGTCGCCTTCATCGACGCCAACCAGCTGGGCGTATTTTCGCAAATGGCCTTTTGCAAAAACGGGCGCGCCGATGACGTCGAACTCATTACGCTCCAGAGCACGCACCTTCGGTTCATCCAGGTGCAGCTCTTTGGCAATTTCAAGTACCGAGATCTGCTGCTCGCGACGCGCTGCAGCCAGCCGCTCGCCGCCAACGGGGCCTTGTGGCTCTTCGCCGCTGGCCGTTCCCTCGTCTGTTTTGTCGGTGGCGTCGCTCATATTAGCCCGATTCCAGAACCTTGCGCGCTTCGGGCGAAGTCGGGAAGTCGCGCAGGAGTTGATTGACGTACTCAGACCGTGCCCGCCGATCCCCCAGCTTCGTCTCAATCTCCGCGCCAAGGAAGAGGATGCCGGCCGTAGTCTTGCCGACCCCCACCAAGCGCTGCAGGAAAGCCCGCGACGCCAGATAGTCTTCTTGCTGGTACTTCAGTAAGCACAGTTGCAGCAAGGCATCCGGATAATTTGTTTTGCGGTCCAGCGCCTGTCGAAAAAAGGACTCGGCCGCAGCGAAGTCCGGTTTTTGCAACATGCAAACGCCGGCATTCGTCAGCGTAATTTCGGCGTTATCATTTTCGGGATGAGTGGCGGCCTTGGCAAAATGCTTCTCGGCTTTGTCGAACTCGCGCTGATTGCAGGCAAATACCGCATAGGCATTTTGCACTTGGAAGTTGCTCGGCTCAACGCGTACGGATTCTTCATAGGCCTGCCTGGCGAGGCGCGAATTATCCAGAGCTTCATACGTTCGGCCGAGCGTCGAATGTGCTGACCCGTTCTTCGGTTCAAGCTCGATTGAAAGCATTAACCTGTCGCGCGCCAGGCCGTACTTGCCGTTCTGGAAATAGCGCACTCCGAGCTGGAAATTCAAGTCGGCGGCATCCGCCTCATCGGGCTCACTCTGCGCGGTTCCGGTCGTGGTCGAAATACACCCGCCCAGCAGCAGGAAACCTAACGCCGCGGACAGTATCAGTTCGCTCTTTTTCATGCGGATGCCATCCTTGTTTTTACTCGGTCTGATTTCTTGTTCGACAAATTTTTCTGACCCAATGGCCTGCGGATCCGGTCGCTCACTCTTCCCGCCAGCTGACCGCAGGCCGCGTCGATATCGTCGCCGCGAGTCTTGCGCGTTGTAGCAACCAAACCACGCTGCCGCAGTCGCTCCTGAAATTTTCGGATTGTCTCGGCGGAGGAGCGTTTGAAACGCGTATCCGGAAACGGATTGAACGGGATCAGGTTGATCTTGGCGGGTTTGCCTTTCAACAAGCCGGCCAACTGATCTGCGTGCGCAAGCGAATCATTGACGCCCCGCAGCATCACGTACTCGAAGGTAATAAAGCGGTTGGCGTGTTTTGCGGCATAAGCCCAGCAGGCCTGCAGAAGAGTAGCTATCGGATGCAATTTATTGATGGGAACGATCTCATCGCGCAGCGCATCATTCGGTGCGTGTAGCGACACGGCGAGTGCGACGTTGCATTCGTTGCCAAGCTTCTCCAATGCAGGCACAAGCCCTGAGGTGCTTACGGTCACGCGGCGGCGGGACAAGCCAAACGCGAGATCGGAAACAAGCAGATCGAGTGCCGGAGCGACATTGCGATAGTTCGCCAGCGGCTCGCCCATACCCATAAAAACAACGTTGGTAACGGCTGGCGCACCGTTGTTCCGACGTGGCAGCTCCTCAATCGCGTGCCGCACCTGGCCGACAATCTCGGCACTACTCAGGTTACGGTTGAAACCCTGCGCGCCTGTCGCACAAAACGCGCAGTCGAGCGCGCAACCGACCTGCGAGGAGATGCAAAGCGTGCCGCGCCCGGGCTCAGGGATGAAAACCGTCTCAACGGCCTGCCCGGCGCCGCTTGCAAACAGCCACTTGACCGTGCCGTCCGCCGAATCATGTCGCGCTGTCACGTCGGGCAGCGCAACTTCGGTTTCTGCGGCCAGCCAGGCGCGGGTCGCTTTGGACAAGTCCGTCATCTCGTCGAAGTCGGTGACGCCGCGTTGATAGATCCACTGCAGAAGCTGGCGTACACGAAACGGCTTTTCGCCATGCGCCGCAAAGAACTGCTCGAGATCGGACTGTGACATCCCGAGCAGATTTATCTTGGCGTTGACGGAAGACATGATGCAGATACCGCTTAGCGGGTCCTCGGGCAGACGCCGTCATCGCCAAAGAAGAAAGCGATCTCGACTGCTGCGGTCTCTGCAGCGTCGGAGCCGTGCACAACATTCTCCTCGATGCTCGCCGCAAAGTCCGCGCGTATGCTACCCGGCTCGGCATCGGCCGGATTGGTTGCGCCCATGATCTCGCGATTACTGGCAACTGCGTTGTCGCCGCTGAGAGCCTGGACCATGACCGGACCTGAAGTCATGTAGCTCACGAGGTCGTTGAAGAACGGACGCTCCTTGTGGACGGCATAAAACCCCTCTGCCTGGTCCTTTGTCAGGTGCATCATCCGCGCCGCAACGATTTGCAGCCCGGCTTTCTCGAAACGGCTGTAGATCTCACCAATCAGGTTCTTTTGCACGCCATCAGGCTTGATGATGGACAGCGTTTGTTCAACGGCCATGTGTTACTTCCTTTTTCTACTGTTCTTGAGGGTGGTGCCCGGCGATCCTGCCGGGCGTACAGATGCTAACCGCGAATTGTACTACGGTGATTTCAGACGTTGAAGCTTTCGCCGCAGCCGCATTCGCCGGTGATATTGGGATTTCGGAAACTGAAGGCCTCGTTGAGGCCATTCTTGATGAAATCGACCTCGGTTCCATCGATCAGCTGCAGTGCCTCCGGATCAACGACGACTTTGACGCCCTTGTCCTCGAAAATAACGTCGGATTCCTCGATGTCATCGGCATAATTAATGACATAGGAATAGCCGGAGCAGCCGGTTTGCGTAACGCCCAGCCGCAGGCCCAGGCCCGTGCCGCGCTTCTGCAAATGGCTGCGGACGCGCTCGGCCGCCGAATTGGTTAGCGAAATCGCCATGGTTGGTCTCTCATCTTGAATACGACTATTCTTGAATAGCGCTATGGAGGTACAGAACCGCCGCAAAAACTGTGCCCAAGCGACCGCACCGCATCTTCTAGGACAAGTATACGTCCGGTTTTCTCCACAGGTACAGGCAGAATTTGCATTATGTCCGAAGCGAGAAACCCTTCGAGACCCTCGACAGGCTCGCCCTCGTAGCGGGTGCAGAAGCACTCACAGGCGGCTATGAAGTGTGGGCAGCCCCACGCCTGGAAGCGAAGTACCTGTATTTGCCCGTCGCGCGCGCTGCCTGAGAGGCTGAGACGGACGCCCTGGCTCTCGACCGCGATGGCGACACCTCCCTCAAAGTCACCCGCATGCGCTGGCTCCGCGAAGTACTCCCGGACCAGCGGGCTGTAAGGATCCTCGCTCACGCGGCTGCCACCGGCGCCAGATCGCGCAGCCGGGCCACCGCCTCACGGTAGCGACGTGCCGCGAATTCGACCTCTTGTAGCCGCGTGGGCCGGCCCAGGCTGAAGCGAATAGCGCTCTCCGCCTGGCGATCATTGCGACCCAGCGCCCGCAGCACATACGAGGGCTCTTGCGCCTTCGAGTTGCAGGCCGAACCGGTCGCCACGCAGATCGAACCCAGAGCAAGCAACAGGCTTTCACCTTCGACATCGTCCACAGACACATTCAGTATCCCTGGAAAGCCGCCCTCGAGGTCGCCGTTTACGAGCAGACCGTCCACCTCGCGAATACCGACCCACAGTACTTCGCGCAGATCCTTCAGGTGGCAGAGGTCAGCCTCGATGCTCGATGCCGCAATTTCCGCGGCAAGGCCCAGCCCGGCGATGAGATCCGTCGGCAAGGTACCGGGTCGGATCCGACGCTGCTGGCCACCGCCGAACAGTATCGGCTCGACGCCACAGCCGGGGCGATTGGCGATATACAGTGCGCCAACACCTTTTGGCCCGTAAAACTTGTGACCGGTCAGGGATAACAGATCGACCGGTAGTGCGCCGAGGTCGATCGGAAGTTTGCCGACAGCCTGCGCCGCATCAACATGAAACAGTACATCGCGTTCACGGCAGAGGCTGCCGAGCGTCGCAATATCCTGCATCACACCGGTCTCGTTGTTCACGTACATGATTGAAGCAAGCTGCGTGTCAGCACGCAGGACCCGCGCGAAATCGTCCGGGTCCAGGTAGCCATTCGCATCCGGCTCGAGCCAGGTAACTTCGAAACCCTGCTTCTCCAGCTCATGAAACATGTCGGTGACCGCTTTGTGCTCCGTCGGCATTGTTACCAGGTGCTTGCCGCGATGCGCACGAAATCTCGCCGCACCCGCAATCGCAAGGTTATCCGACTCGGTCGCGCCAGAGGTCCAGACCAGCGTCCCGGGATCTGCGTTCAGCAGCGCCCCGACCTGTTCCGTGGCATTACGGATGATTGCCGCGCTCTTGCGACCGGCGATGTGAGTCGATGAAGGATTTGCAAACCCGGATTCGCGGCATTCGTACATGAGCTCGGCAACGCGCCGGTCGACAGGCGTCGAGGCGGCGAAGTCGAGGTAGATAAATTCGTCACTCATTTTCGGCCTGCCCTTTGCGGTCGATCGCGGTCAGCATGCCACGAAGAATATTGACCTCGTTCTTGTCGGGGCGTGCCCGGATGAAAAGCCGTCGCAGGCGACGCATCAGGTGTCGCGGATTCTCCGGGTCGAGGAAGCGGATGTCTTCGAGCACATTCTCGAGGTGCGTATAAAAGTGCTCCATTTCCTCGATCGTCGCCGGAGGTGCCTCGGTCTCGAACTGCGGGCCTGTGTCCAGCAGGCTGGCGACGCGCAGCTCGTAGGTTAATACCTGCACGGCCATCGCCACATTCAGTGAGCTAAATCCCGGGTCGGTCGGGATAGTCAGCAGCGTATGACACAGATCCAGGTCGTCGTTATGCAAGCCCGTCTTCTCGGGCCCGAAGACCACGGCCACCGTGCCCTGCTCGCTTTCACTGATCATGCGTTCGGCGCAATCCCGCGGACCCATGCTCGGCCAGCTAATGGTCCTGGAGCGAGCGCTGGCGCCGGCGACATAGACACAACCGCTCAGCGCATCGGCAAGATTTGTAAATACGGTGGCGTTGTCGAGAACGTCGGTTGCGCCCGAAGCTCGCACCGTCGCGTCCTGATGGGGAAAATAGCGCGGATTGACGAGCGCCAGGTCACTGAGACCCATGTTCTTCATGGCGCGCGCTGCCGCCCCGATATTCCCAGGGTGCGTGGTTCCAACCAGTACAATTCGTATCGACATAGCGTGTGGGCGTTCCCTTGACGACAGCTACCTAAAAGTCCGGTATTCTAGCGCCCCGGCGGCCCGCCCCGACAGTCCCCAGCGGACCGTGGCGAGGAATCGGCCCAGTTCTTTACCATTGATGGAATCGTTTCATGCACGCACTACTCAACGTAGCGGTAATGGCGGCGCGCCGCGCCGGTGCCGTTTTGATCAGGAACCTGCCAAAGCTCGAGAAGCTCAAGGTTGAGCAAAAAGGCCACAACGATTACGTCAGTGATGCCGATCACGCCGCCGAACGCGCAGTCATCGACGTCATCCAGAGGCACTACCCCGATCACGCCATCCTCGCCGAGGAATCCGGAATGCAGGGCAACGAGGATTCCGACACGGTCTGGATCATCGACCCGCTGGATGGCACGACCAACTATTTGCATGGTTTTCCAGTATTCGCCGTATCGATCGGCGTCAAAGTCGACGGTCGTCTGTCGCACGGCGTAGTCTACGACCCGCTGCGTCAGGACCTGTTCACCGCCTCGCGTGGCGCCGGCGCGCAGCTCAATGAACACAAGATCCGCGTGAGTGGTCAGAAAGAGCTCGAGCGTGCGTTGATTGGCACCGGCTTCCCGTATCGCCAGGCAAACAGTGACCTGGAGCCTTTCCTGAGCATGCTCGGCAAAGTGCTCAAGAACACCTCCGGTGTGCGTCGGCCAGGGGCCGCGGCACTGGATCTTTGCTACGTCGCGGCCGGACGGCTGGACGCATTCTGGGAGACAGGACTCGCGCCGTGGGACCTCGCAGCCGGGTCGCTCATCATCCGCGAGGCGGGTGGCATCATAAGCGGCCTCGATGGCAGCGAGGGTTACCTCGATTCAGGACACGTTCTGTGCGGCACACCCAAGATCTACAGCGCTATCGCCAAACTCTGCGCCAGCGACATCAAGGCAATTCTGCACAAATCATAACGCGCTGCGAGTGGCGACCTCCTGCAGGGAAACCCGCGCAAGAATTCGGCAGACGTACGATCGTAGGAGCGGCCCATTGGCCGCGAAGCGCAGCGGCGGTCGTCAGACCGCTATTGGAATCGGCCACTGCCCCGGCCTCCTAAAGGGAAACCCACGCAGGAGTCAGGCAAGCCCTTCCGCAATCAAATCGAAGAAACGTGTCGACCTACGGAAGATCGTCGATCAGTGACGGATCCTTGATCGGCTCAATCAGGTCCTGCGCGTTGACGTTCAGCTCGAGTGCCGTTGCGCTCGCCGTGTAAATCGACGAGTAGGTTCCGACCACCACGCCGACGATCAGCGCGATCGAGAACGGTGCGATCGACTCGCCACCGAGGACCAGCAAAGCCACCAGAACGAGCAAGGTCGTAAGACCTGTAATCAACGTGCGCGCCAGCATCTCATTGATCGAGATGTTCATAGACTCTTCAGCATCGACACCGCGCAGCGTGAAGAAGTTCTCACGAATACGGTCAAACGCCACGACCGTGTCGTTTAGCGAATAACCGATTACCGCGAGTACGGCCGCGACGACCGTCAGGTCGAATGGAAAATGAAAAAACGAAAAGAAACCGACGGTCACGATAGCGTCGTGCGCGAGCGCCGCAACGGCGCCTGCGGAGAACTTCCACTGGAAGCGAATCATGACGTACATGAAAATCATCAATAACGCGATTACCAGCGCCAGCGCGCCGCGTTCGGCGAGCTCACTTCCCACCTGCGCGCTTACGACATCGCCGCGACGCAGGTCTATCTTCTGTCCGTCCTTCTGCAGAATCTGCTGCAGGCGTTCACGAACCTCGTTGGCATCGCTACCTGGCTGCGGCGGCAAACGCAGCAGCACATCGGTGTCCCTGCCAAAACGCTGAACCTGCGCATCGGTGAACCCCTCTGCAGCGAGGTTGTTGCGAATCTGTTCGAGATCCGCCGCCTGGGGATAACCCACCTCGAGCAAGATGCCGCCGGTGAAGTCGATACCGAATTCCAGGCCGCGTGTTGCCAGCGATACAAGCGAGGCTATGACGAGTAGCACCGAGATCGCGAGCGCAATGCGTCGTCGTGACTTACTGAGGAAATCGATCTTGGTTGTCTTGCTGATGATCTTCATGGTTGGCCCCTAGACCGGTATCGACGTGAGCTTGCGCCCGCCGAACACCAGGTTGACCACTGCACGCGTGCCAACGATGGCCGTGAACATGGAGGTGATAATGCCCAGCATTAGCGTTATCGCGAAGCCCTTGATCGGGCCGGTACCGACACCGAACAGGACGATCGCCGCAATGAGCGTCGTGATATTGGCGTCGGTAATCGAGGACAGCGCTTTTTCATAGCCGGAGTTAATAGCATGCTGTGGCGACGCGCCCGCGGTGATCTCCTCGCGTATTCGTTCAAAAATAAGCACGTTGGCATCGACGGCCATACCGACGGTCAGGACGATGCCGGCGATCCCCGGCAACGTCAACGACGCCTGCAGGAACGACAGCATGGCAACGATGAAGACGAGATTCGAGAGCAGCGCCAGGTTGGCGATCAGACCGAAGGCCTTGTAGTAAATTGCCATGAAGACGATGACGGCGATGAAGCCGATCCTGATTGCGTTGAAGCCGCGATCAATGTTGTCCTGGCCGAGGCTCGGCCCGATAGTGCGTTCATCAATTTTGTAAACCGGTGCAGCCAGCGCGCCGGCGCGCAGCAACAGCGCCAGGTCGCGGGCTTCGGTAGGCGTGAGTCCGGTGATCTGAAAGCTGTTCTTGAATACGCCACGAATGGTCGCCGTGTTGATGACCTCTTCGATCTTGACCGTGCGCTGTTGCTCGACGCCGTTGCGCATGACCGTTTCGCGGCGGGTCTCGATGAATATGGACGCCATCGGCTTGTTCAGGTTTTCCATCGTCGTCTTCAGCATGCTTTCGCCACCCGCGCTATCGAGCGTGATGAAAACGGCAGGCTGGCCCTCGCTGAACCCGGATTCTGCATCGATGATCTGGTCGCCTGACGCAATCACCTTGCGTTTCAGTATTTGCGCCTGCTCGGTGCCTCGGCCCGGATAGCGACGTGATCCCGGCTCGTCGCCCGACTGGTCCACGAGGCGAAACTCAAGAGTGGCCGTCGCGGTCAGGATCTTGTTGAGTTGATTGGGGTCTTGCACACCGGGCAGCTGCACGACGATACGGTCCTCGCCCTCGCGCTGTACCAGCGGCTCAGCCACGCCCAGCTGATTGACACGATTGCGCAGCGTTGTCAGGTTCTGGTCAATGGCGAAATTCTGGCGGGCCTGGATTTGCGCGTCCGTCATGCGCACGGTCAGCGACTTGCCGTCGGCAGCGTCCTCAACATAAACGTCGGGATCCGCGCGCTCAATAATTTCGCGCGCCGCAGACTGGTCATCCGCGCTGCTCAGGCGAACAGTGATCAGCTGCTCATCGAGATCGACGCGGTTGCGGATCTTCGCGTCACGAAGACGATCCGAGAAATCCTCTTGATAGAGTTTCAGCCGGCTTTCGACGGCGGTGGCCATGTCCACTTCGAGCAGGACGTAAACGCCACCCCGGAGATCGAGGCCAAGACTCATCGGGCTTAAGCCCAGGTCGCGAACCCATTCCGGCAATTTCGGAGTCAGCGTCGTGGCAATATTTGCCTCACGGCTATACTGGTCACGCAAGCGCTCGCCGGCCAACTCCTGATCCTCAGTTGACTCGAAACGTATGACGGCACGACCCTCCTGCAGGTAAGACGCCTCAGGCGTGATCCCTGCCGCTTCGACAACGCGCACGAACTCGTCGAGCTTTGCTTCCGCAAACGGTTCGCCGTCATTGTCGGCGATCTGCACAGCCTCGACGCTGCCGTAAATATTCGGTAACGCCAGCAGGCAGCCCGTCATAAAAATGACGAGTACGAGCAGGTTTACCCACCAGGAGTATTTATTCATCGTATTTTGCCGCCGCCGGTTCAGGCTTCGTCGTAGGTCCCTTTAGGAACAACGACAGAGACGCTGCTTTTTTGTATTTTTATTTCCGTGTTGTCGCTGATCTTGACGACCGCATAGTGTTCACTAACGGCCGTAATCTTGCCAAGAACACCGCCGGCAGTTAACACCTCGTCACCTGCCTTAAGCCCGGAAACAAGTTCCGTGTGCGCTTTTTGTTTCTTTTGCTGCGGTCGAATCAACAGAAAA
>CAYTTZ010000023.1:0-22791 GCA_964440945.1 uncultured Woeseiaceae bacterium | reverse complement strand
CTAGTGTCCTGTTTGCTGAGTTCGCTAACTCTCAGTGCTCCCGGCAGGACGCGCTGCCGGGAGCGCCCGGAGGGACAGCCTGCAAAGCGCTACTGCGGCGTTGCAGCCCTGGGCAAGGGCTAGCCATTATCGGCAGGCCGCGCCTTGCACTCACGCTTTGCAGGCTTTCTGAAAGGAAGCGAATCAGGCAAACAGGACACAAGGTGTGAATGACAGCATGACGACCCTGGACGAATTGAGCGGCCCGTCGCATCGCAGTCTTCTGCTGGTGCACGGACGGGATTTCAAGCCCGGCGCCGACGCCTACATGGATGTGTCGCTGGCGGCAATGCGTGCCGGCGTTGAGCGTGACTATCCCGGGGAAGTGGGCGCCTTCGACCGCGTGCAAAAACATAACGCCTGGTACGGTGATCTCAGCGCCGAGGTCTTGCTCGCATCCGGTAAAAAGTACGATGCGGACCTCGACCTTGGTGATCGCCGCAACGCGCTCAATGCGCTGCGTGAAATAGCGCCGCGCAAGCGATTCGGTATTCGGCAGTACGACCAGCTGCCGGGTAAGTCGGCCATCGCCGAGTTCATGGCTGACGTTTCGGCGCCTGTTCTCGGCGCCGTCGGTCTGGCGATACCTGTAATTTCCTCGGTAGCCAGGGATTTTGGTCGTTACCTGAGTCCCAAGTCGGACTTCGGCGATAAAGTGCGCGAGCGAGTACGCACCGCGCTTTGCGAGCTCATGGACCGCGGCGAGCGCATCATGCTGGTCACGCACGGGACAGGCAGTGTTGTTGCCTACGACGTGCTCTGGCAGCTGTCGCACGACCCTGAGTACAAGGATCGTTACGCGGACAAGAAGGTCGAATCCTGGCTGACGCTCGGCTCGCCGTTGGGCGACAGAGCAGTGCAGAAGCGGCTGTGCGGCGCAAAAGAGAAAACGGACAGCCGCTTTCCGGCGAACGTGATCTCCTGGCATAACCTGGCCGCGGAAGATGACTACTGTTGCCACGACAATACGCTGGCTGACGATTTCGGGAAGATGCTGAAACAGCGCCAGGTGAGCGCCGTTCACGACTATCGCTTGTTCAACCTGGCCGTTCGTTACGGCAAGTCGAACCCCCACAGCTCGGTTGGTTACTACATTCACCCACGAATGTCGAAGATTTTGGCCGACTGGCTGCAGCTATCTGACGCGGCGGCTGGCTTCAAATACACTTTTTGAGCAGCAACCGTTCGACCTGCTTGGGCGAGCCGATAGTCTTGTAAAATGCACCCACGAACTTCGTCATTTTCTTGCCCGATCCGGGCGCCAGGCCTTCCTGGTTGGCAATGAGTTGGAGGATCGCCTGCCGCTTGTTTTCGTACTGGGAAAGCGTGCTTTCGAGGTACCCATTGTTTATGCATCGTCCACGGTAAAGTCGTTCCCTCGAGTCGCGCAGCCTGAATCTCGGGTTGGTTATTCCATGTGGCGCATTGACGAGACCGGACTGGTCAAAGTCATAGGGCACCGACAACAGCGGTTTTCCCTCCTCTCCGAGAAGCACA
Source organism: uncultured Woeseiaceae bacterium (assembly GCA_964440945.1). Taxonomy (GTDB): domain Bacteria; phylum Pseudomonadota; class Gammaproteobacteria; order Steroidobacterales; family Woeseiaceae; genus UBA1847. The sequence goes on along the minus strand of CAYTTZ010000023.1, from coordinate 21,255 downwards.
TGATTGTGACAACAACTGGCTTCGGGGCCGACAATGGGGGAGAAGTCAGTATTGCCGATCATGTAGTGAAACACTGAGATGAGGTTCGTGTATTCGAGGTCCAATGCACGCACGGTCGTCTTCGCGATGGTCAGCGGCTGCGATCCCAGTCTCCTGGACAGGCGGTCCTTGTGCTCGATCAGGAAGCCGTAAGCGGTTCGGTCCTGATCAGCGCCGTCAGTATCGACGTAGGTGATGCGCATCAGGCGTACGCCGAAGCTGGCATCCGTCAGCTGGTTCAGAATCCGGTAGGCAAGGAATTCGTTAATCAGCGTTTGTTCGTAACGACGCGACCCGTCGCGGCAATGCGTGACGAGCTTCAGCTTGTCCTGCTTGTGAAACAGCGACTTCTTGATCTCTGACTTCTTGAAGTCGAGACGCAAGGGCGGAAAAGGACAAATCTTTGGGTTCAGGCGGGAAATGCCGCGTGTACGGATGCCAATGTTCACCTCTACCTGTTCGCCGGAGTCATCCGTGTACTGAAACAGGCCATCAAGATCCCGCTCGTCGGAACGCTCTGTCAGGAGGGTATTGATCGGCGCGACAATGCGGACTTCCAGGATATCCGCACTCTGGAACAGGGGGTCCGGTTCTTTGCTGTTCTGCGCGTGTGACGCAGTAACTGCAAGGAACCCGATGATACCGGCTAGTGTCCAACGATAAGGTGACATGAATTATCCCTGTGTTGCTGGTGGCCGTTGCGACTGTCGCGAGTCTAGCACAGGGTTTTTTGCCGCCGTAAATTGCCGCTAAGCCGCATTCTCACTACACTCACATCATAAACAACAGACTGGATCCGATTCTTGCTACGTATCGCCAAAGTATTTCTCGCTATCGCATTCATCATGTGCAGTTCGGCGCAGGCCGGGGACTGGCAGGTGGATGGCGTCGATCGGATCGTCGCAATCGCGGATGTTCATGGGGCATACGACGCCATGGTCGAGACCCTGCAACAGGCCGAGGTTATTGACGGGGAGCTTGGCTGGTCCGGTGCGACAACGCACCTGGTTATCGTCGGCGACATACTTGATCGAGGTCCCAAGTCGCGCGACGCCATGGATCTCCTGATGCGACTCGAGGGAGAGGCGCTGGCCGCCGGTGGTGCGGTGCATGTTGTGATCGGAAATCACGAGTCGATGAACCTGATTGGCGATCTGCGCTATGTCAGCAAATCGGAATACGCGGCGTTTGCTGCGGAGGAAACAGAATCCGAGCGCCAGAGGTGGTTCGAGGCCTATGCTGAGCGCTACGCCGGCTTGTCATCGCGCGAGGCTCTGTACGAGAAGTTCGAACAACAGTTTCCAGCCGGGTTCTTTGCCCTGCGCCAGGCTTTCAGGCCAGACGGGAAATACGGTGAGTGGCTGTTGTCAAAGCCGGTCATCATGGTCGCCAACGGCACAGCATTTGTACACGGCGGGCTGTCACCGCTGGTTGAGAAGCTCGGTCTGGAGGGCGTCAACGGCAAATTGAAGCGTGAACTGGTCGCGTATGTCGAAGCACTGCAGACCCTGACGGATGCGGAAATCCTGTTGCCGACCGACAGCCATTACGATGCTCAAGCGGTACTCAACGCTTACAGGCCTGCGCTGGCCGATACGCGTGCCGTGCTGGATGCGATAGCGACAGCCAGGCGTCTGTTTGACTCGGAGCTGTTCGACGCCGAAGGACCACTCTGGTATCGCGGCAGCGTCTCCTGTGGCGAATTGATCGAGGAGTACCGGCTCGATGGCGCCCTCGCAGCCATTGGTGCAAGCCGCGTGGTGGTCGGACATACGCCAACGCCCACGCGCAGCGTATTGGAGCGCTTCGACGGTCGGCTCATCGAGATCGATACCGGAATGCTCAATTTCTACTATAAGGGCAGCGGCAATGCGCTCGTTCTGCATGGAGATTCCGTCCTGGTCGTAAATCAGTCGGGCCTTGCTCCGACGCCGCCACGGCCGCATCCCCGGCTCGTGGGATCCCGTCCAGGGATGATGTCGACCGAGGAACTTCAGCAATTACTGGAAGAGGGTGAAATTCTGTCCGAGCAACAGGATGCGGCAGGGCGAACGATCGTCAATGTCAGTGATGGGCGTCGAAGGGTCTCGGCGATCCATGCGAAGCGCACATCGCGGGGATTTTATCCCGGTGTTGCCGCGTATAGGCTCGACCGTTTGCTCGAGCTGGACATGGTTCCCGTGACCGTCGTTCGAAAGGTCGGTGGAGCGGACGGTTCCCTGCAGTTCCTCTCTGACAAACGTTCGAATGAGAAGCAGCGCTCAGCATCCGGGCGAGGCGCCGGTGCGTCCTGTTCGCTGCAGGATCAGTGGGAGGCCATGTACGTCTTTGACGTCCTCATCTACAACGAAGGCCGCAGTATGGAGCGCATGTTGTATGACCCTGCCAGCTGGCGCCTGATGCTGAGCGGGCATGATCGGGCGTTCGCGAGGAAGAAAGGTCGACCGAAGCACCTCAAAAGTGTGTCGCTCGACATCACCGACGGCTGGAAACACGCGCTTGCCGTGCTCACGGACGACGTGCTTGCTGAGAACCTGAGTGACGTGCTGGACTTGCGCCGTCTCCGCGCCCTGCAGGCGCGTCGCGACGAGCTGTCAGCCGGTCCGGCGACCGCCAGGCGCTAGGTGCAGCTTCCTGCCAAACTCCGAATCCGGAATGCCTTGTCTTCGATGAGTCGGCGGCCTCAGACGGCTGCGAGAGTCGATCAGCTGCCGCATCGATGCTTTCGGCGCCTGGCGGGATCGGCGCGAGAATGCGCACGGGGCTGCCCCGGCATCGTATAATCGTCGACTACACGGCAGGCATGGCCGTGACAAAAAGGGACGGAATGGGACGACTGAGTACACATATCCTCGATACGGCACGCGGCCGCCCCGCCAACGGCGTCGCGATTCGCCTGTTCGCACTCGACAAGACGAGGGAGTTGCGAGCCAGCGCGGTTTCTAACGCCGACGGCCGTACGGATGAGCCGCTACTTGAGGGTGGGGCCATGCAGTCCGGTACTTACGAGCTGGAGTTCGATATCGGGGCATATTTCGCAGCGAACGGGACCGCCGTTGGCGAGCCGAGGTTTCTCGACACGGTCGTCATCCGTTTTTCGGTCAACGATGCAGAGAACTATCACGTGCCCCTGCTGGTGACACCCTGGTCCTATTCGACCTATCGGGGCAGCTAATCAGCATGAGTGCGTCGTCCATCCGTTTTGTACTCGATGGTCAACTGATCGAGCTCGACAACGTCGACCCGACGCGCACCGTGCTGCAGTTCCTTCGCGAGGACCTCGGTCGCACCGGAACGAAAGAGGGTTGCGCAGAGGGCGACTGCGGTGCCTGCACGGTTGTGGTCGCCGAGCTGACCCGAGACGGCGACGATCTTTCTCTGCGGGCGATTAATTCCTGCATCCAGTTCCTGCCGACGCTCGATGGCAAAGAGCTGATCACGGTCGAGAGCCTGGCGACGGCCGCTACCGGGCTGCATCCCGTGCAGCGAGCCATGGTCAACAACCACGGATCTCAATGCGGCTTTTGCACGCCGGGTTTCGTAATGTCGCTGCTCGCGCTGTACAAGACCAACGCGAATCCCGACCGCAGGGATATCGACGACGCGCTGGCCGGGAATCTGTGTCGCTGTACTGGATACCGACCGATCATCGCTGCGGCGGGCAGCATGTACGGCGAAGTGTTGGCAGACGATCGTGCAGACTGGTTGCGACAACCCTGCGGTGATCAGCAACATCCCGCGGATCGAATTGCTACGCTGCAAGGGCTGCTGCGTGAGGATGAACTCGCGATCGAATATGCGGGGCGTCGTTTCTTTGCGCCGAGCGACATCGAATCGCTGGCCGCGCTCGTTGGGCGTTATCCTGACGCGACGATCCTGGCGGGCGGTACGGACATCGGACTCTGGGTGACCAAGCAGCATCGCGAGCTTGAAACTGTTATCTACACCGGGCGTGTCGGCGAGCTTGTGGGCTTCTCTCGGGAATCGACACATCTCGAAATTGGTGCAGCGGCGACCTTAACGGATGTCATTCCCGCCATCGTCGAGCAGTACCCGGGCCTCGACGAGTTGTTTCGACGCTTTGCCTCCCCACCGATCCGTAACACTGGCACGCTGGGCGGAAATATCGCGAATGGTTCGCCGATCGGCGATTCAATGGCCGCATTGATGGTCATCGGTGCGTCGCTCGTGCTGCGATGCGGTGACTCGAAACGAGAGTTGCCGCTCGATGCTTTTTATCACGATTACCTTGTGAACGACCTTGCGACCGGCGAGTTCATTGAGCGAATTCGAATACCGCTCGCCGGCAGCGACGCAGTCGTTCACAGTCAGAAATGGTCGAAGCGGTTTGACCAGGACATATCGGCCGTGTGCACCGCCTATTGGCTGGAGCTGGACGACGACAGGGTCAAGACGTTCCGCATGGCCTGCGGCGGGCTCGCAGCGGTAGTGAAGCGTGCGACGCACTGTGAGGCAGCGCTCGCCGGCGAGCGCTGGACGGCAGATACTGTCGAGCAGGCCTGTGCAGCGCTGTCGGCCGACTTCCGCCCGATCAGCGACGCACGTGCGGCAGCGGACATTCGACTGCTTGCGGTGCAAAATCTGCTACGGCGCTTCTATCTCGAGACCAGCGGCGACGCTGAGCCGACGGTATATCTTTATGGACGCTCGCGTTAAGACGGCAAAGAAAAGCGCGGGCGCCATGGGCAAGGCGCTGCCGCACGATAGTGCGCACCTGCACGTCAGTGGAACGGCGGCCTATACGGATGACATTCCGGAGCCGAGAGGCCTGTTGCACCTGGCCGTCGGCATGAGCGAAAAGCCGCACGCGAAAATTACGAACATCGATCTCGGTGAGGTTCTCGACACACCCGGCGTCGTTGATGTCTGCGTCGCTGGCGATATCGTCGGTGAAAACAACTTCGGCCCGATCGTGAAGGACGATCCGGTGTTCGCGGATACGCTGGTCCAGTATGTCGGCCAACCGCTGTTTGCCGTGGCAGCAACGACTGTCGATGGCGCCCGCAAAGCGTCACGCAAGGCCAAAATCCACTACGACGAGCTTGAGCCGATTCTCGATCCGGTGACAGCCGTAGAAAAGCAGTCCTTTGTCTTACCGAGTGAGACACTGGTACGCGGCGAGCCGGATAGTGCTCTCCAGGACTCGCCGCATCGCCTGCAGCGGCGCGTGTCGCTGGGCGGCCAGGACCAGTTTTATCTCGAGGGGCAGATCGCCATGGCCATCCCGCAGGAAGATGGCGGCCTGCTTGTTTACAGTTCGACCCAGCACCCGGATGAAGTACAAAGCATGGCCGCGCACGCGACGCAGCGCGCGGCCAAGGACATAGTCGTTATCTGTCGCCGGATGGGCGGCGCGTTTGGTGGCAAGGAAAGCCAGGCGGCGCTGATCGCGATCATCGCGTGCATCGCAGCGGACAAGACGGGGCGTCCTTGCAAGCTTCGCCTGGACCGCGATGACGACATGATCATGACCGGCAAGCGCCACGACTTCGTCATCGACTACGACGTTGGTTTCGACGACACGGGTCGGATACTCGGCATCCAGTTCGAATTCGCCTCGCGCTGCGGCATGTCGGCCGACCTGTCCGGTCCGGTGAATGACCGCGCCATGTTCCACTGCGACAACGCCTACTTCCTTGAGAACGTGCGCATCGTTTCGCATCGATGCAAGACGAATACGGTATCGAACACGGCGTTTCGTGGTTTCGGCGGGCCGCAGGGCATGTTTGCTATCGAGTATGTTCTTGACGATATTGCCCGAAACCTCGGCAAAGACCCGTTGCAGGTGCGCCGTCGTAATTTCTACGGCAAGAGTGATCGCAACGTCACGCATTACCAGCAAACGATCGACGACAATATCGTCGACGAGATCTTCGACAAGCTGGTATCAGATAGCGACTACGAACAGCGGTACGCGGAGATCCGTGAATTCAATGCCAGCAGCAAAGTCTTGCGGCGGGGCATCGCGATTACGCCGGTCAAATTTGGCATCTCGTTCACGAACACGCTGCTAAACCAGGCCGGCGCGCTGGTGCACGTCTACAAAGACGGCACGGTGCAGCTGAATCACGGTGGCACGGAAATGGGGCAGGGCCTCTACGTCAAGGTGGCGCAGGTGGTCGCCGATGAGTTCGGCATCAGCATGGACCGCATCCGCATCATGGCCGCAGATACCAGCCGTGTGCCAAACGCCTCGGCTACGGCGGCATCCAGTGGCTCGGACATGAACGGCAAGGCTGCGCAAAAGGCCGCGGCGAAAATTCGCGCAAGACTGACGGAATTTGCGGCGGCGCACTTCTCGGCGCCGGAGACGGAGATCGAGTTCTCGGACGATACGGTGCGCGTCGCAGATCGCTCGATGAGTTTCGCCGAGCTGGTACAGCTGGCCTGGGAAAATCGTGTCTCCCTGTCGGCGACCGGCTTCTACAAGACACCGAAGATCAACTACGACAGGACGACGTTTTCGGGAAGACCGTTCTTCTACTTCGCCTACGGTGCGGCTGTTACCGAGGTGGTTGTGGACACGCTGACCGGGGAGAGTCGCGTACTGCGTGCCGACATCCTGCATGACTGCGGCGACTCCCTGAATCCCGCGGTGGATCTTGGGCAGGTCGAAGGCGGCTACATTCAGGGCGTTGGCTGGCTGACGACCGAAGAGTTGTGGTGGAACGAGGCGGGTGAGCTCGGCACGCACGCGCCGTCAACGTACAAGATTCCGACCTGTTCCGACCTGGCGCCGGATTTCCGCGTCGATCTGCTGAGCGGTGTCAGCAATCGCGAAGACACGATCTACCGCTCCAAGGCCGTCGGCGAGCCGCCACTGATGCTGGGACTGTCGGCCTTTCTCGCGATCCGCGATGCGATCAGCCAGGGAAAAGCAGGTGCGCCAGATCTGCATGCGCCCGCAACGCCCGAGGCTATCCTCCGCGCGCTTGCCGGAGCCGCCGATGAATGAGTGGATCGACGAACTCAGCGACCTGTGCGCGGCGGATGAGCCGGCCGTAGTCGTCACGGTGGCAGGCATCCGCGGCTCGGCGCCACGCGAAATTGGCGCGAAGATGATTGTTTCCCGTAAAGAGACCATTGGCACGATTGGTGGCGGACAGCTCGAATACCAGTGCGCCCGGGTCGCTGTCGGGCTGCTGCAGGAGACTGGACTTAGCTTGCGCAGCTTTCCTTTGGGTGCCTCGATGGGGCAATGCTGCGGTGGCGTGGTCGAAATCCTGTTTGAAGCGATGGCTGGTGGAATGCCGGCCTGGCTGCGTGACCTGCAAGCGCTGCATGGCCAGCGCGAGCCGGCGATCGTTCTCACGCGCATATCGAAAAGTGCGCCGGTGAAATTTGTCGTTACCAACGATCGGGTTTTTGGTGCCGATGAGAATGAAATTCCGACACGGATGGCGGCGCAGGCGCGCTCGATACTCGACGGCGACAGGCAGCCGTATCGCAACGTGCAGGAATTTTACGAGCCGGTTGTCGTGCCCGATCTTAATATCGCGGTATTCGGTGCCGGGCACGTGGGTACGGCGGTTGTCGATACGCTGTCGAAACTGGATTGCAATATTCGCTGGGTCGACAGTCGCCGCAATATTTTCCGGCGTGTACCCGCGAATGTGCGCGCAGTTGAAGCTGCGGATCCGTCACTGGAGGTAGCAGCAATGCCGGCCAGCAGTTTTTACCTGGTGATGACGCACAGCCATGCGCTGGACTTCGATATCTGCGATCGCATCCTGCGTCGGAACGACGGGCGCTATTGCGGGTTGATCGGATCCTTGTCGAAGCGACGTCGTTTTGAGAAGCGTTACCTCAAGCAGGGGATGGCGCAGGCGCTTCTCGATAACCTGGTTTGCCCGATCGGCGTGGATGGCATCACTGGCAAGAAGCCGGCGGAGATTGCCTTAGCGACGGCCGCGGAGATCCTGAAGCTGTATCGTCGCGCCGCTGACAAGTCGGCGCCTGAGTATGCGGACAACGTCCACCCGATATGTTGAACAGGTCCTAGTATGGAAGCCTATATCGTCGACTGGCTGAATCTCCTCGTGCGCGGGCTGCATTTGATTACCGGCGTGGCCTGGATCGGCGCGTCTTTCTATTTCGTCTGGCTCGACAACCATCTCGAAGCGCCAAAAGATCCATCGGACGACGACAAGGGTGTCGGCGGCGAACTGTGGTCAGTGCATGGCGGTGGTTTCTATCACGCGCAGAAGTATCGCGTCGCGCCGGCCGCACTTCCGGAGCGGTTGCACTGGTTCAAATGGGAGGCGTACACAACCTGGCTTTCGGGCATGGCGCTACTGGCACTGGTGTACTGGTATGGCGCCGAGGTCTACCTGATCGACGCTTCTGTCGCCGAGCTCTCCAGTGCCGCCGCAGTCGGCATCGCGATCGCCTATATCGTCGGTGGGTGGCTGGTCTATGACCTTCTCTGCAAGTCACCGCTGGCGCGTGACGATCGTGTTTTCGCGATCGTATTGTTCGTACTGGTCGCGCTGCTGGCCTGGAGCCTCTGCCAGCTGTTCGGCGGCCGCGGCGCCTACATCCATTTCGGGGCGGTCCTCGGCACGATCATGGTCGCCAATGTCGCCATGGTGATCATTCCAGGGCAGCGCAAGATGGTAGCAGCGGCCGAGCGCGGTGAAGCACCTGACCCGATGCCGGGCATCAAGGCCAAGCAGCGTTCTGTTCACAACACCTACTTCACGTTGCCCGTGCTGTTCGTTATGACCAGCAACCACTATGCCCTGACCTACGGTCACAAATACAACTGGGCGATCCTGATCGGAATTTCGCTCATCGGCGCGCTCATCCGGGTCTACTTCGTTGCGCGTCACAAAGGCCAGGCGTCGCTGCTTCCCGCTATTATTGCAGCGCTGCTGCTGGTGGGGATCGTTGCCGCGCTCGCGCCGCGTCCGCAATCCTTCGGTGACACCGCCGTAAGCTTCGATCAGGTCAGAAACGTCGTGAACATGCACTGCACGGGCTGTCACGCCAATGCACCTGCCCACCCTGCATTTTCTGCGCCGCCGCTGGGCGTTGTGCTGGATAGCGATGAGCGCATACTGGCGGAAGCGGTCCGCATCCATCACCAGACGGTCGTAACACGGGTCATGCCGATTGGTAACCCGACGGGAATGACGGATGAGGAACGACGGATCATCGATCAGTGGTACCAGGACCTGCAGGACCCATGATGTCGGACAACGACTATCCCAGGAACATGAGCGGCTACGGCCGTACAGCACCCTCTGCCGATTGGCCGGGGGGCGCGCGAGTCGCCGTGCAATTCGTTGTTAATTACGAAGAAGGCGGCGAGAACTGCGTGTTGCACGGGGATGCGGCGTCAGAGGCGTTTCTATCCGAGATTGTCGGCGCCGCACCGATAGCGGGTCAGCGACATATGAACATGGAGTCGATCTACGAGTATGGATCGCGCGCTGGCTTTTGGCGGCTGCATCGGCTGTTTTCGGAACGGCAGCTGCCGGTAACGGTTTTCGCGGTCGCGATGGCGCTGCAGCGAAACCCGTCGGTGGTGGCCGCGATGCAAGAGTCCGGCTGGGAAATCGCGAGCCACGGATACCGCTGGATCGACTACCAGTTCATTGATGAAGCAACAGAGCGGGCGCATCTCCTGAAAGCTCTCGAGATTCACGAGCAGCTGTGCGGCGAGAAGCCGCGCGGATGGTATCTAGGTCGTTGCAGCGCCAACAGTCACCGCATCGCTGCGGAGGAAGGGGCTTTCGACTACAACGCAGACAGCTACGCCGATGATCTGCCGTACTGGGACTACAGCTTCGACGTACCGCAGCTGATGGTGCCTTACACGCTTGACGCCAACGACATGCGATTCGCGACCGCGCAGGGATTCAACTCGGGCCAACAGTTCTACGATTACCTGAAAGACAGTTTCGATGTACTGCGTGCCGAAGGTGGCCGCATGATGTCGATCGGGCTGCATTGCCGACTGGCCGGCCGTCCCGGTCGGGCGGCTGCGCTCGCGCGTTTTCTGGACTATGTTGCCGCACACGATGATGCCTGGGTTGCAACCCGGCTCGATATTGCGCGGCATTGGCGTAACACACACCCGGCCGCGGTTGATTCATGATGGATACGCACGATTTTATTGCACGATTCTCCGGCATTTATGAGCATTCGCCGTGGGTTGCCGAACAGGTAGCCGCCCTGGTGAACGCGGGAGACGAGACGAAAATCCTTGCCACGTTGATGGCGGATTGCGTTGACAACGCGTCGACCGAAAAGCGGCTTGCGCTGATTCGGGCGCATCCCGATCTTGCGGGCAAGGCGCAGCTCGCCGGCGAGCTGACCGAGGATTCAACGAGCGAGCAGGCGAGCGCAGGGCTCGATCAGTGTTGCGCTGAAGAGTACGAGAGGTTCCAGGCGCTGAACGCGGCGTACCTGGAGAAATTCGGTTTTCCATTCGTGATGGCGGTTCGCGACAGTGATCGGGTAGCGATTCTCGACGCGTTCGCAGCGCGCCTCGATAATGATTATGAGATCGAGTTCGAGACGGCATTGGTCGAGATTCACAAAATTGCCCGCCTGCGGCTCGAATCCATGGGAGCGACGGCATGACAGCTTCGATCAGCAAATGGGTTCAGCTGGAGCAACCGCGTCTGGGCACGCGTGTGACGTTTGCAACGGACGAGTTTTTTGCCGCCAAAGAGCGTCTTATTGATCCGTCGGAGCCCGTATTTATCGACGACAAGTACGATGACCACGGCAAATGGATGGACGGCTGGGAGAGCCGTCGCCGCCGCGTGCCCGGCCATGATTACTGCGTGATTCGACTGGGCGTGCCCGGCATCATTCATGGCTTTGATCTCGATACCAGTCACTTCACCGGCAACTTTCCGCCACATGCGTCCATTGAGGCGTGCTCGAGCAATACCGATGTTCCCGATGAAGGCTGGGTCGAGCTGCTGCCGAGGACCGACCTTGCGGGCGATTCGCATCATTATCTCGACGTGCGTGACGATCGTGTCTGGAGTCACGTGCGGCTCCACATCTACCCGGACGGCGGCGTGGCACGGCTCAGGATATTCGGTGAGATCCGCGCTGATTTCACCGACGTCGACGGCTTTGTCGACCTGGCTGCGGTGGAACACGGCGGTCGTGCCATCGCGTGCAGCGACGAGCACTATGGCAGCATGCACAACCTCACCGCCCCTGGACGCGGCATCAACATGGGCGACGGCTGGGAAACGGCAAGGCGACGCGGCCCAGGTAACGACTGGGTGATTATTGCGCTTGGCCAGCCGGGCGTTATAGAACGTGCCGAAATCGACACCGCGCATTTCAAGGGCAACTATCCGGATCGTGTCTCCATCGAAGGCGCGATCTTTGACAGCGACGAACAGGCAGCGCTGGCTGACAAGGAGTGGCAGACCCTGCTACCCGAATCGAAGCTGAAGATGGATCAGCAGCACTATTTTGACGACGGACTGCAGTCCATTGGTCCTGTCAGCCATGTACGCATTTCGATCTACCCGGATGGCGGCATCAGCCGTATTCGCCTGTTTGGTCAGGTACATGGCTGAGCGCAAGGCCATTTCGCTACGGCCGGAGCCGCTCACGAGCGAGCGCTTTGCACCGTATGGCGATGTCATCGAGTCGGCCGTCGACAAATCCGAGGCGATGAACGCCGCACGTTTCCAGCGCTTCGATGATCTGTGCGATATCGACATTGCCGAGGACGGCCGCGTCGGGATGAGCATTGCTCGCTGCCGAACTGCCACGTTGTTGCCGTTGCAGGTCGACATCATGGAGCGACACCCGCTGGGTAGCCAGGCATTCATTCCATTGCAGCAGTGCAGGATGGTGATCGTTGTCGGGCCGCGCGGTGAGTCGATCGATGCCGCTGACCTGCGGGCGTTCGTAACGAACGGACGGCAGGGCTTCAACTACCATCGCGGCACCTGGCATATGCCGCTGATCGCGTTGGAGCCCGGGCACGAGTTCCTCATCGTCGACAGGGTCGGAGCGGGGTCCAACTGCGAAGAGTACACGCTGGGTGATGTCGTCATGCTGGAGGCGGGCTGAGAACCATGCGGCAGGCATTTCGCGCATCGATTCTGCACTGCCTGGCCGATCCGGGGGAGGCTTCGCTTGAATCGGCCTACGAGTACTTCGAAGACGGTTTGCTGATTGTTGAGGATGGCAATATCGCCGAGGCTGGTGATGCCGCGCGTCTGCTGGCCGATCTGTCGGAAGATGTGCTGCTGACAGAGCTGCCCGGCAAACTCATCGTCCCGGGTTTTATCGACTGTCACGTGCACTACCCGCAGCTCGATATCATCGCGTCTTACGGCGAACAGCTGCTCGACTGGTTGAACCGTTATGCTTATCCGGTCGAGGCACGCTTCAGCGATGCGGAGTACGCGCATGATGTCGCGAACGTATTTCTGGATGAGTTGCTGAACAATGGTACGACCACGGCGCTGGTCTTTGGCACGGTACACGCACACTCGGCCGATGCGATATTCGAGGCCGCCGAAGCCCGCGACATGCGCCTCATCGCTGGCAAGGTTCTGATGGACTGCAATTGTCCGGCCGAATTGATGGACGATGCCGTCACGGGTTACAACGACAGCAAGGCGCTCATCGAACGCTGGCACGGCCGCGCTCGCCTGGGCTATGCAATCACGCCGCGGTTTGCACTGACGTCGAGCGAGGAGCAGCTCAGGGCCGCCGGGAAGCTGGCACGGGAATACCCCGACGTCTGGATCCACACACACCTCGCCGAAAATACCGCGGAGGTGCAGCAAATCGCCCGGCAGTTTCCGTCAAGCCGCAGCTACCTGGATGTTTACGATCAGTTCGACCTGCTTCGCGAGCGCGCTGTTTTCGCGCACTGCCTGCACATGGACGAACAGGACCGCAATTGCATGGCGAGCAAGGGTGGTTCGGCGGCGTTCTGCCCGACGTCCAACCTGTTCCTCGGCAGCGGGCTATTCGACCTGGCCGCGATGCGCAGCGCGAACATTCGTTGCGGGCTTGGTACCGATGTCGGTGGTGGCACGAGCCTGTCGTTGCTAAAAACCGCGAGCGACGCGTACAAGGTCCTGCATATTCAGGATCACGCTTTACCGCCAATGCAGGCTTTGTATCTTGCCACGCTGGGTGCGGCCGAGGCCCTGTATCTTGGCGATCGTATCGGCAACTTCTTGCCCGGAAAGGAGGCCGATTTCGTCGTTCTCGACCCGAATGCCACGAGCCTGACCGCCCGCCGAATCGCCGCCGCGGAATCGATTGAGGAGTCGTTTTTCGCGCTGCTGACACTGGCCGACGATCGTCATGTTGCCGCTACCTACATTCGCGGTAAGGTCTTTAAATAATTGGAGAAAGGACTGGATTTCGGCGCGGATTTTTCCGTTCCGGAAACTCTGTTTCATATGAAACGGTCACTTTTTCCCATTTGGACGATTTCGATAGCGCATATGCGAAAGATCGCATACATTCCTGCGCTATGCAGGAACATAAAAACAGTACTTTAAACAAAACATTCCTGATACTCCTTCAACCGATAGCACGGCTATTCCTCAGGTTTGGCCGGGGTTATCGTGAGTATTCCGATCTGTCGAAAGCGGCCTTTGTTTCGGTTGCTTCCGAGGACTATGGCGTGCATGGCAGGCCGACGAATGTGTCGCGAATTGCCGCGATGACCGGACTGACACGTAAGGAAATCAGTCGCATCCGCACGCGCCTCGAGAGCGGCGAGGGAGCCGTGGCGGAGCGCGGCACGCCACTGCAGGAACTGATCGCGGGCTGGCAGTCGAACAGCGAATTTATAGACAGTCACGGAGAGCCGTCGGCGCTGCCACTGGTAGGTGGTCGCGGTTCGTTCCAATCGTTGGTCAAGCAGTTTGCAGGCGACATACCGGAAGGTGCAATGCGCAAGGAACTGCAGCGCGTTGGCCGGGCCAGGCAGGAAGATGACGTGTTGGTTCTATGTCCACGAAACGGCGACGATCTGGCAGCGGAAGAAGCGATGGCACAGCGTCTGCGAGCAGGTGCTTACCCGCTGATGGCGGCGTTGGCGCATAACGAGGCCGTGAAAAAGAACGGTGATGCCTGGCCACTCGAGACGGTTGGATTGAAGTCGATCCGAAAGTCCGATGTTGCCCGGGTGCGCAAGCTCGTATCCGTGCGTCTGCGCGCGGCCACAACGACAATTTCGGATCTTCTCGATGCCTACGCGACGATTCACGCGGGAGACAACACCGATGAACCGACGCTTGCCGTGTCCGCCGGCATCTACTACGCCGAGGCACCTTCCCAGGACTAACAAGCCTCGTTAGTCGGCCGTTTTTACCGTCGCGTCCAGCGTCGTGCCTGCTTTGAGCGAATTTGTAATCAGGCAGTGATGTTCTGCCCTTTGCATTAATCGCTCTGCTTTTCCTTCGTCAATTCCTGGCGGCACCGTGAGCTCTGCGCTTATGTCGAAGTGGGTGAATTGCGTGACCTTGTCCAGTTTGTCGAGCGTTCCGGAGGCCTTGCAGCTGAGTGACGTCCACTCCAGTTTCGAGGCGCGCGCCATCGCGCGAAACGTCAGAACGAAGCAATCTGCAAGAGCGGCCACGAATAATTCCTCGGGAGACCAGACATCGCCCGGGCCGCCGAATTCGACGGGCCCGGCGGTCTCCAGGCTGGGCACGCCCTCGCTCGAGATAATAACGGCGCTGTTGCTATCAGCATCGGCTGAAACCTTGTATATGTGCGGCAGGTCTTGCATGGCTGGTTCCGTTGCAGTGTAAGAATTGAAGCATCATTTGGGCGCGAGCCGGGAATAACAAGCCTCGGAAAACCGAAACGTCGGGTCTCAGGAACTTTGCGGCAGCTCACAGGTGAACAGTGCCACTTATGGCAAAGTGGCGATAAGTCCTTTTGGGCGCAACCGGCAGGCAGTCTTATGCGCGACACGCCAATCGTCAGGATCATGACCACGGACCCGATAACCATCGGGTCAGCCGATAGCGTTGCCGACGCCCGCGCGCTTTTTGAATCCCGCAACATTCACCATCTGCCGGTCGTGGATGACGGCAAGCTGGCTGGCATCGTGTCATCTGCGGACATGTTGAAACTCTTCCTCGTTGACGAACGGGCGGAGCTGTTGGCTAACGCCAGGGTTCGCCAGATCATGGAGGTTTGTCCGGTTACACTGGACGCCAGGGCAACCCTGCGCGAGGCTGCTGAGAAGCTCCGGATCGGGAGCTTTCATGCGCTGCTGGTTATTGATGAGCAGCGCACACTGGTTGGCATCGTTACATCCGGTGATCTGATTGACGCACTTTTAAAGTCACTGCCAGTCGGCGACGGCAGCATTATAGAAGCGCCCGAACAAAACCTGTCCGAGCTCATTGAGGACAGCCAGAAGCTCAAAGCGGTTTATCAGGCGGCCGAGCTGTACATACGCAGCGGGCACGGCGAGCGCGAGCATAGTGTGCTCGTCAAACGCCTCGCCGATGTGCGGAGTAGCAAGGGAGACGTCAAGCTATAGGCGCATTTCATGCGGCGCAGTGACGGGGCACGTTCGCCAGTGTGCACCTGATTAAAAAGTTAAAAATAAACGGGAAGCCAGTTGGCTATGCAGCTTGAATGAGCTGCAACGGCAACTGCGATATCGAACGGGGATTGCAGCAAGACTCTGCCGTCAATCATCAGGCTCCGGGTTTGCCGCCTTCTGGCACGTGCGGTGCGAGCCTGTCGAGCAGCCCCGCCATCTCGGGGCGACTCGCACGTAGCTCGTCGATCGAGAATCCCGACAGCTCGTAAGGAAGTACGAGCCAATCGTTGGTTTTATGCACATAGTATTCGGGTGTCTGCAGCGTCTTCTCGGTGGGCCGGTACCAGACGGTCGCGATACGGATGTCCTGCGGCATATTGCGGCGAGTCTTCTTCGCCAGCTGGTCAATTACCGCTTTGACGCTAGATCCTGTGCTGTAGACATCGTCAACAATCAGCAGCGAGTGATGGGCGCACAGCTTTTCATGCAGATATTTCATGCCGTGTACGCGAATTGAGTCTGCCTTGCTGACCATCTGGGCGTATCTTGGAGCACCGGAATACGAGGTCCGCAGCGCAATATGGTCCGTCGGTACGCCGAAATAATCGAGCCCTTCCTGTACCGCGATACCAACGGCGCTGCCGCCGCGCCACAGGCCAACGAGAAAATCCGGCTCGAAGCCATCTTCATAAATGTTGGCGGCCAGCTGGAAAGAATCCTGGAGCAGGTCGTTTGCCGCAATGAATCGCTCGTTCATTTTTCTTGTGCCTGAGCTGTGCTGCGCTAGAATTAGAGCCCCGCATTATAACGACAGCGACAAGTCCGTACAGAAGAGAATAATGATGGACAAGACCGTACTTTCTGCACAAGACCTCCTGGAAGACTCGATAGAGCTTGGTATCAAGATTATGGAGAGTGGCTTTCGACCGACCATGATCATCGCGATCTGGCGAGGCGGGACACCCGTCGGGATGGCCGTGCAGGAGGTGTTGAGCTACTGCGGCGTGGAATCCGATCACATCGCGATTCGCACGTCCTCGTACGTGGGCGTGGATCAACGCGGTGCGGTCGCGGTACACAGCCTGAACTACATCATCAAGAAGATCCGCCACGACGATCGTGTGTTGATCGTCGATGACGTCTTCGATACCGGCAACACGATCGCTGCAGTCGTCGCAGAGCTGTCCGCGCGTGCAAGGGGCAACACGCCGGACGATATCCGTATCGCCGTGCCGTGGTTCAAGCCGAGCCGAAATGAAACGGATCTCGTGCCGGACTATTTCCTGCGCGAAACCGCCGAGTGGCTGGTGTTTCCGCACGAGCTGGATGCGCTGACGCCAGAGGAGCTGCGTGCAAGCCGGCCCGAAATCGCGAAGATCGTTCAGGGCGTTAAACCGAAGGCTGCAACGGCTTGAACCCGTCGTGAAGAGAGTCTGTGTCTACTGCGGGTCAAATAGCGGATTCCGGTCGGTCTACGCTGACGCTGCGCGTGAACTCGCCGGTGTGCTGGTCCGCCATGAGATCGATCTTGTCTATGGCGGTGCGGACAAAGGCATCATGGGCGTTATCGCGGATGAGGTGCTAAGTCTCGGCGGCAAGGTGCACGGCGTTATTCCACAAATGCTTATGGATAAGGAAATCGCGCATCAAGGGCTGACCGAGCTGCATGTCGTTTCATCGATGCATGCGAGGAAGTCGATGATGGCGGCGCTGTCCGATGGCTTTATCGCGATGCCCGGCGGCTTCGGGACGCTCGAGGAGATTATCGAGATCATCACCTGGGGCCAGCTTCGCTTCCACGACAAGCCATGCGGCCTTCTTAATGTTGACGGGTACTTCGACCAGCTCTTGAGCTACCTGGATCATGCCAGCGGCGAAGGGTTTCTGCGCATCGAAAACCGACAGATGCTGCTATCGGATCGCCACGCTGTCGGACTGGTTCAGAAGTTTGAGCGATACACGGCACCGCACGTCGAAAAGTGGACTAACTAACCCCCGGAAATTCAGGCGGAACATCCGCCGTGGCAGGCGCACTCAGGTTCTGCCCGTGAAGCGCGTAGCGAATACCAAAACGCCGTGCAATCCGGTAGCTCATGAAAGTGCGCGCCTTTTCCAGGCGACGCGGGGCGGACAAAGTGTTCGAGACATCTCAGAAATGGTCAGTCCTGGCAGTTCATATCCAATGGTTCGGGAACCAATCGACATTTCGTTCAATCGACGTCGAATTTACAGCGCCGCTGGCATCGTAGACACTGCGTGAATGACATCGACCTTAACTGCGCATGCAGCACTACAGGTAAAGCCTCCCGACATCGTGGTCAGCGAGCTTGCGCCCCTTGTTGAACAGCAGTTCGGGCTTGTCGGCGATTACAGGTCGCTTGTCAGCGAGCGCGATCAGAATTTCCATCTGACGGCGGCGAGCGGCGATGAGTATGTCGTCAAAGTGACCAGCTCAACGGAGCCTTCGATAGTCAGCGAATTCCAGATCGCGGCGCTTCTTCACCTTGAGAAGTCCGAGACTATGGTGCCGAGAGTAATCAGGACACGTGATGGCAGGACCGCAGGTACAGTTAGCGCCAGTGGTCAGGACTACATGCTCAGGTTGGTGAGCTTCCTCCCAGGCGTCCTGCTGTCTTCGGTTCTGGTTGACTGCGCTATGGCCTCCGATCTTGCGGTGCGGCTGGCAAAGCTGCATGCCGGACTCGAGGGTTTTTCGCACCCTGGCGAAGATCCCGTGCTGCTCTGGGATCTGCAGCGGGTCGGTGAACTACGAGCGCTCCTCACTTGCATCGACGATACGGCAACGCGTCGCTCCGTTGAGAGGGCACTGGATGATTTCGAAAACGTCGTTGTCCCCGAGCTAGGCCAGTTGCGGACACAGGTAATTCATGGTGATGCCAACCCCGGTAACGTACTGGTCGACCCGCGCAGCCGTCGTATTTCGGGGTTTATCGATTTTAGCGATATAGTCCGGGCACCATTGGTCTTCGATATCGCGATAGCGGCAGCGTACCTGCGAGGTCCGGAGAACAATCCACTCGAGTCGATCAGGCCCTTTATCGCCGGTTACCGCCGTGCCGCGTCGTTACAGGATATCGAACGAACACTGCTATTCGATCTTGTGCGAGCGCGTCTAGCGACAACGATAACTCTGCTTTTCTGGCGGCTGGGCGCCCGCAGTGACGGTGATCCGTATCGGGAGAAGACACTGCAGGAGGAGGCCGACGCAATACGTTTCCTGGCGGCGCTGGATGCAATCGGTCGAGATGGCTTCTCGAAGCAACTCGCCCAAGCCGATTGAAGCTGGATCTTCCGATTTAACAATAATCAGAAAAGCGACTTTTCTGAGGGAAAAACTGCGGTAACTGAGGAATGGTTCCTTCGGCGCGCGGTGCTCGCAACCTACGATAGGGCTCCCGAATTGCATGCTAGAGCCGGATACCTATGAACCTGGACGTCGCCCTGTCCGTGCTGCTGGTATTCAGCGCCGCCTGCTACCTCATGATGGGGTCGCGGCTCGTCGCGTCCAAGCGGGAGGTGGGCAGCATGCCAATCGGCGTACTGTTTGTCTTGATCAGCATTTGGGTCGTCGGTGGTGGCATTGAGCTGCTGGCCGAAAACTTCACGGTCTTCTCTATCGGCCGAACAGCACACTTTATCGGTACCGCGCTGGTGCCAATCGTCGCTTTCGTTGGCTTTCGAGATTACACCGGCACCGCAACGCAAGGCCGAACACTGGTGATGCTAAGCATCATTCCATTGCTGTCGGTTGTCCTTGCGGCGACGAACATCAATCACGAACTCATGTGGTTCGCGCCTGTATTCAATGCAGCGGGTGAATACCTGACCCGTCCTGAGCGCTGGGGTCCCTGGTTCCTGTACGTGCATCTCCCGTATAGCTACGCCGTTTTCGCCGCGGCAATCCTGACGCTGCTCTCGCGTAGCACCGCCGTTGCGCCCGCACATCGTCGCGGGCTTTATCTCATGTCAGGCGCATGCCTGGTGCCACTGGTCGCTGTATTGGCTTACGACCTTGGTTTCGGTCCCAATACGATTTCGTACGTACCGATCGTGTTTTCGGCGATGCTACCGGTGTATGCATGGCTGATCATCGGAGAGCGAATCGTCGAGTTCACGCCGCTCGCCTACGAGGCCGTATTTCAGAACATGCAGGACCCGGTTGTGGTCGTCGACGATCAGTGCCGTGTTATAGGTTTGAATCGCGGTGCCGAGAGCATGCTGTCAATTGCAGAGTCTGCGGCGTTGCGCGAGCCGCTGGAAAAACTGTTTGGCGATGATTCACCGGAAGTTTTTGAAGCGTTGCAGTCCGGCGTGCCGCAAAAAATGATGACTGCGACCGGTCGGTTCCTGCACGTTCAGGCATCGCAAATCGATACCAGCGGCGCCTCGGCACGCACCGGCCAGGTGCTGATGTTCCGTGATGTCAGTGACGTCGAAAAAGCGCAATGCGAAGTTCGCAAGAGCGAGAAATTATTGCGGACCATCATCGACCATTCCAGCAACGGCATCATTCGATTTCGCTGGAAGAACCTGGATTCGGGCGGCAGGGTGCTAAACAGCATCTTCGCCAATGCCGCGGCCGGGCGTTTCCTCGGCGCTGCGCCGGAGGAGCTTGTCGACCAGGCCGGGCCGGAGCTTATTCGTGTTGCCACGAGCGCCATGGACGGTGCATCTGCCGACGATATCGTGCAGCGCTTTGAGCATGCGGCAGGTCGCGGCGGTAGCCTCGAGATCGAGGTCAAACTGCGCCGGCAGGGCGAGACGAGATGGTTGCGAATGATCTGCGAACCGATGGGCGACGACTATGCTGCTACGTTTGTCGACGTTACCGACAGCAAGGCGAAAGAACGAAAAATGGAATCGATCGCGACGTCCGACCCGTTGACCGGCGTACTGAATCGACGAGGCTTCGAGCGACAGGCGGCCGAACGGCTTAGTGCGAGCGATGATGAGGCTACCGGTGCGCTGCTGTTTATCGACCTCAACGACTTTAAACAGATCAATGACCAGTTTGGTCACGAGGTGGGTGATGAGTTGCTTAGAATCGCGGCTGACCGTCTGCAGAGGGGCCTACGCACCTGCGACATAATTGGCCGTCCTGGTGGTGACGAGTTTGTGGCACTCGTACCGGACGTTGATGAAGACGTCGCACACCATCTTGCCGTGCGCCTGACGAAAGGGCTCGAGGAGCCGTATGTCGTCGGTGACAGGTTGCTGCAATGTGCGGCCAGCATCGGTCTTGCCCTATATCCAACCAACGCAAGCACGCTTACCGGGCTGTTGCGGGAGGCGGATCAGGCGATGTATCGCGCCAAGGCACGTTGCCGCGGGGCTACCGATATTCGCGGCAATGACCTGCTCGAAAAAGCGATGTAGGTTCCTGTAGAACTGTCTGTTCGGCCGAACGGGCAAGCGCCTGAAAACCTCGATACTCCCGCGTACACGTGATCATGCACCTAAAACCTGTCACTTGCGGAGCGGGTTTCAATAAGAGACCGAGGTCTGCTATTGATCCTCGTACCGCTCAACACGAATGACAGGTTTGCCCGAAAGCGGTCGTTCAGAGGGCGTGAAAGAAGCGATTCTGACAGTCTGCTAACGGCCGAGGCTGTGTGATAACTCATTATTATTTACCGATTCCGTTTCGTCATTTC
>CAYTTZ010000022.1:0-23837 GCA_964440945.1 uncultured Woeseiaceae bacterium | reverse complement strand
GTCCGCAACGCTGCGCCGCGAGATGCCCGCGTTGCTGGCGGTCACATTACTTACCGTATCCCTTTTTCTCGACGCCTACCTGAGCCGCATGGACGGCATTGTCATGCTGACGGGACTGGTTATCGTCATGTTCTGGCTGGCCCGACTTGGCACTCGTTCGGCGCCGAATGACCCTATCAGCATGGACTTCGAGGCCGAAATCCCAACCGATGTCCGTATGTCGATGGCCGTAGTCTGGCTGGTTGTAGGCCTTGGCACATTGCTGATCGGTGCCGAGCTGCTCGTCAACGGCGCGATCGGCGTCGCCACCGAGCTGGGCATTAGCGAGGTGGTCATCGGCATACTGGTGGTCGCGCTGGGAACGAGTCTGCCTGAACTCGCCGTGTCGCTGGCAAGCGCGCTCAAAGGCGAATACGGACTGGCGATTGGCAACATTGTTGGCTCGAACATTTTCAATCTGCTCGCCGTCATCGGGATAGCTGCGACAATCGAGCCGTCGGCGCTACCCCCCACCGTGCTATCCCTGCACATCTTCGTCATGGTTGCCTTTACGCTGGTGCTATTTGCCATGACTTACGACTACGATGAGCGCTCTGAGCTATCAAGACTCGAGGGCGCAGCCCTGCTGGCCGCTTTTCTCGCCTACGATTCATACGTCGTGGTGCAAAACATATAGAATGTAGCGAGAAGCGGTCTCAACCCCGCGGTATGAGTCGCACTTCCCGGATTAACCGCTGAGGGTCGGTCTTGTCTGACAATCTGACAAACGAACAACTGCTCGCGCTGGCCACCGAAGTCGTGGAGATCGAGGCGCGTGCGGTGGACAACCTGAAGACCCGCCTTGGCGACGATTTCATCGCCGCCTGCGAGCTGTGTATGGGCACCGAGGGGCGCATTGTCGTCACAGGCATGGGCAAGTCGGGTCACGTCAGCAACAAGATTGCCGCGACCCTCGCCTCGACCGGTACGCCGGCATTCTTCATGCACCCTGCCGAGGCCAGTCACGGCGACGTTGGCATGATCACGCGGCACGATCTTCTGCTGGCCGTGTCTTACTCCGGCGAAACGGCAGAAGTCATCACTATCCTCCCGATCGTCAAGCGCTTGGGCGCGAAACTGCTGTCCATGACCGGAAACCCCAAGTCCACCCTGGCGAAAGCCGCCGACGTACACCTCGACGTCAGCGTGTCCGAAGAAGCCTGCCCTTTGAACCTCGCACCCACTGCAAGCACGACAGCGACACTTGCCATGGGCGACGCTCTTGCCGTTGCACTGTTGAAGAAACGCGGCTTTACCGCAGACGACTTCGCACGTTCGCATCCAAGTGGCAACCTCGGCAAGCGCCTGCTGCTGCGCGTCTCTGACGTGATGCGCACGGGCGAGCGCGTGCCCACGGTCAGCGCGGACGTTACCTTGCGCGATGCCCTGTTCGAGATGACGGACAAAGGCCTCGGCATGACGGCGATTGTCGATGCCACGAATACGATTCTCGGCATCTACACGGATGGAGATCTGCGGCGTACGCTGGACACAGGCGCAGATGTGCACACGACTTTTATTCGCGACGTAATGCATACCAACAGCAAGACGACCGGCGCAGATGTGCTGGCGGCCGAGGCACTGCACATACTCGAAGAAAACAAGATCACGTCACTGCTTGTCAGCGATGACAATGGAACGCTGATCGGCGCCCTGAACATCCACGATCTTTTCCGCGAAGGCCTGATGTGAGTGACGTCGACAATAAACTCGCAGCCGTTCGACTGGTTGCCTTCGATGTCGACGGCGTGTTTACGGACGGCCGCTTCTACCTTTCTGACCACGGTGTTGAAAGCAAGGCATTCAATACTCAGGATGGCTTCGGCGTACGCCAGCTCCTTGACGCAAATATCGCTGTTGCAGTGATCAGCGGGCGAAGCTCGGGCGCGGTCGAACGTCGTATGAGCGAGCTCGGCGTGCCGCACGTCGTACAGGGCTGCAAGGACAAGGTCGCCGCGCTGGACAGCATCATCAAGACACTCGGCATCACACGACTCGAATGTGCCTACGTGGGCGACGACATCCCGGACCTGCCGCTGCTCAATCATGTCGGCGTTTCAATAGCCGTCGCAAACGCGGTACCCGCTTTGCGTGCGCGATGTGACATAACGACGTCTGCGTCAGGGGGCTCCGGAGCGGTGCGGGAGGTCTGTGAACTGCTGCTCGCCAGCCAGGGAAAGGCCTCTTGATCAGTCCGCGCCACTTCGCATTGCTAACGGCCTTGACCGCGGGAGCGCTGGGTAGCTGGTACCTGGCTCGCCAGGGCGAGTCGGGGGCCACCGGCGAAGCGCCGTATGAACCGACCCACCGCGGCTATTACCTGAAATCCGCCCGCATTCTGGGCACCGGCGAAAACGGCGACCTTCTCTACGAAATATACGCGGACCGCGCCGAGCAGCAGACCGACAAAAGCATCGAATTCACGGATGTTCGCATACGTTACTCGCCGCAAAGCAATGTCCCGTGGACGGTCAATGCCGATGCTGCAACACTGAGTGAAGGTAATCCTCGCATCACGCTGCGCGGGCACGTTCGCGCGACCAGCAACCGTACGATGCCGGATGATGAGACGGAGATTCGGACGCAGTATCTCGAACTCGACCCGGAGCGCTTTCTGGCCGAAACCAACGAGCGGGTTCAAATTCGCATCGGCGCACGCAGCCTAACTGCAACGGGCATGCTAGCATCGCTAAACGATGACAAAATCGAGCTCAAATCCAACGTTCGCGGCAAAATTGCACCCTGAATGATGACCTTATTTCGACAATTTTTTCGCGTGCAGGCCCTGCTTCTTCTGGCATTGCTGCCACTGGTGGCAGCGGCACAGGTAAGTGACCTCGACCTGCGGCTGCCGTGGGATATTGACGCAGAATCCACATCATTCGACGGCAAGACCTCGATGATCGTCTTCACCGGACTGCGACTGTCGCAGGGGCGTATCGGCATCGAGGCTGATGAGGGTCGTGCCACAAATACGGAGGGTGAAGAAGGCTCATGGCAATTCACCGGCAACGTCAAGATCGACATCGAGAACGGTCACATTGAGTGTGAGTCGGCGCAGCTCACTTTCATGCAGTATGCCCTCCGGACGGCACTGGTTACGGGATCACCGGCGACTTTCGAATTGAGACGTGGGGGAT
Organism: uncultured Woeseiaceae bacterium; assembly: GCA_964440945.1. Classification (GTDB taxonomy): domain Bacteria; phylum Pseudomonadota; class Gammaproteobacteria; order Steroidobacterales; family Woeseiaceae; genus UBA1847. The sequence continues at coordinate 20,658 of CAYTTZ010000022.1, read as the reverse complement.
CCGAGGAAGCGACTTATGCCGAAGCCGGCAGACTCTCATACGATATTGACGCCGGCATCATAGAGTTCTCGGAAGAGGCGACCATCAACGAAGGCGGCAATCAGATCTCGTCAAACTTCCTGGTCTACAATATCGCCGAGCAACGCATTGACGCGGACTCGTCCGGGAGCGATGACGACCGGGTGCGAATCATCTACACACCGACCAATGGCGATGGGGCCAAACCGGATGGCGACGGTGACACAGTGACTCCTGAGGTTGTAGACGGCGGTCCATGAGCATTCTAAGCGTTCAGGATATTTCGAAGAGCTACAAGCTCCGTAAGGTCGTAAAAAGTATATCCATTGAGATAAAGAGCGGCGAAGTCGTTGGCCTGCTCGGACCTAATGGGGCCGGCAAGACGACCGCTTTTTATATGATCGTCGGCCTGATCGCCGCGGACAGCGGAAAAATCCTGCTCGATGGCAAAGACCTCACAGCGCAGCCCATGCATCGTCGCGCGAAGCTGGGCTTGGGCTACCTGCCCCAGGAAGCCTCCATATTTCGCAAGCTGACCGTTGAACAGAACATCCTTGCCATCCTCGAGAATCGCGATGACCTTGACCGGGCCGGTCGGGAGCAGGAACTCGAGAACCTGCTCGATGAGCTGCACGTTGGTCATGTGCGAAGCAGCCTGGGCATCAGCCTGTCGGGTGGCGAGCGACGCCGCGTCGAAATCGCCCGGGCACTGGCCGCCAACCCACTGTTCGTGCTGCTCGATGAACCGTTCGCCGGGGTTGACCCGATTTCCGTCCTCGACATTCAGCGCATCATTCGACACTTGTGTGAACGAGGCATCGGCGTCCTGATTACTGACCATAATGTCCGCGAAACGCTCGGAATCTGCGGCCATGCCTATATACTGAGTGACGGCATCCTGATTGCCGAAGGCTCTCCTGAATCAATCCTCGAAAATCAACACGTACGAGAAGTGTATCTCGGACAGGAGTTCAAACTCTGAGGCAGAATTGGCGTATGAGTCACTTGCATCAGCCCAAATCGCCCATAGAGCATAGTTGTATATGTTGAAACCTTCGCTGCAGCTAAAACTTGGTCAGTCTCTGACGATGACGCCGCAATTGCAGCAGGCTATTCGATTGCTGCAGCTGCCGGTGATGGACCTGAATGCCGAGATTCAGGAAGCGCTCGAAGAAAACATCATGCTCGAAATGGAGGACCTGCCGGACGCCCCGCAGACGAGCGCTGAATCCACGGCAGAAATAGAAACACTCAAGTCCGAGGACATGTGGCAGACGCGCTCTGCCGAGCGCAGCCAGGACGGCGGCTGGAACGGCGAAGGCCGACCGATCAGTGACTTTGCCGATGAATCCGGGCAAACGTTGCGTGAACACCTGCTCTGGCAACTCGAGATGGAGCACTTTACGCCGCGTGAAGTCATCATCGGTGAAGCGATCATTGACTCCATCAATGACGACGGCTATCTCACGGCCGATCTCGAAGAAATCTACGAAAGCCTCGACAAGGAGTCGGCCGTCGCGGAATCCGAAATCGAGCGCACGCTGACCAAGATCCAGCGACTCGACCCTGTAGGTATTGGCGCCCGCTCGATCTCGGAATGCATCGTTCTGCAGCTCAGTCAGCTCGACTGGAATACGCCGGGCCTGCAGCTTGCGATCAGCATCGCAACCGATCAGCTGGACCTGGTAGCCAGTCGCGACTACGGTGAACTTCGCCGCAGCCTTCGTACCTCCGAGGAAGACCTGCACGAAGCACTCGCGCTGGTCAGAGGCTGCAACCCGAAGCCGGGGCTTGCCGTCAGCCCGCCGTCCGCCGAATACGTGATACCGGACGTTTTCGTTCGCAAGATCGACAATCGCTGGCAGGTGGAGATCAGCCCGACCGGTGTGCCGCGCCTGTCCGTTAATCAGCAGTACGCGAAATTACTTCGCGGTAGCGGCGAACATGCTGTCTTGAAGTCGCAGCTGCAGGAAGCCCGCTGGCTGATACGCAGTCTTGAAATCCGCAATGAAACGCTGCTCAAGGTCGCTACCAGCATCGTTGCGCGCCAGACGGCATTCCTGGAGCATGGCGATGAAGCGATGAAACCCATGGTGCTGCGGGATATCGCTGAGGAAATCGGTATGCACGAGTCCACAATTTCGCGTGTAACGACCAACAAGTACATGCACACGCCCCGCGGGGTCCTTGAATTCAAGTATTTCTTCTCGAGTCACCTGGCGTCGGCAAGCGGCGAAGACCAGTCGTCAACCTCGGTTCGCGCGAAAATACGCAAACTGATCGGGGCCGAGAACCCGAAAAAACCGCTGAGCGACAGCAAGATCACCAACTTACTCAAGGAGGACGGTATTTCGGTTGCCAGACGGACAGTCGCGAAGTACCGTGAAGCCATGAACATTCCGTCATCCAGCGAGCGCAGAAGTCGCGAGACGAGGTAGTTCGGTGAGCCACGAACAGCCTGCCGCGGAGGTCGCAGGGACTGTCATCGAGACGCTGCGGGACGAAAGGATTCTGGTCATGACCAGTTCGAATCACAATATGTACAGGAGACCACTATGCAATTGAATGTTTCAGGCCATCATGTCGAAGTAACCGATTCCTTAAGAGACTATGTCGAATCAAAACTAGAAAAAATTGCACGCCACTTTGACCTTGTGTCTGACGTCCAATGTATCCTGACCGTAGAAAAACTCCGCCACAAAGCAGAAGCCACAGCAAAAGTAAATGGCGGCTCGATCCACTGCGAACATATTGAAGAAGACATGTACGCTGCGATCGACGGGCTCGTGGACAAGCTCGAAAGACGAGTACGCAAGTACAAGGAAAAACTCGGCGACCATCACGCGAGAGAAAGCCAAAAATCCGGGTACGCCTGAGCCCGGATTCAATCGGCGCAAAACCACCCATGCGCAGGCTGCAATAACCCGACTACGTTCTATGTCGCTCGAAAATATCATCAAGCCTGACGGCGTCCTCTGCAATGCAACGGCGCGCAGCAAAAAGCACTGTCTCGAGATTCTGAGTGAGCTGCTGGTGCGCGCGCATGCTGACATTGCCAGCGAGACTATATTTGAGGGGCTGATAGAGCGGGAACGCCTGGGATGCACCGGCCTCGACAAGGGCGCGGCTTTCCCACACTGCCGCGTTAGCGGAATCGAAAACAGCAACGCGGCGCTGATGAAGCTCTCTGAGCCCGTTGACTTCGATGCCGCCGATGGCGAACCCGTCGACCTCGTCATCGGCATGATGGTGCCGGTCGAAATGACTGAAGCACATCACGCAGACATTCAACTCGTTACCACCGTATTGTCTGACGAAGGACTGCGGGCGCGTCTTCGCGGTATCAACAGCAGCCGTGAGCTGTATGACGCACTAATCGACGGCGCGTCCCTCTCCGCGCCCGACGACTCATGTCGAACGAACTTCGCCTGATTATCGTAAGCGGCCTTTCGGGGTCCGGCAAAACTGTCGCCCTGCATGTACTCGAGGACCTCGGTTACTACTGTATCGATAACCTGCCGGCCCCGCTCTTGAAGGCCGCGGTCGATGAGGTTCGTTCCCGCGACAATCAATCTCCGCGACTGCTGGCCGTGGGCGTTGACGCGCGCGCGCGTGTCGAAGACCTGCAATCCTTGCCGGAACTGCTGCTCGAACTGCAAAACAAAAACGTGCAGACAGAAATAATCTTCCTGCGCGCCAGCGACGAAATACTGTTACAGCGATACAGTGAATCCCGACGGCGTCATCCGCTCGCGGAACGTGGCGGCGAGCTACACGCGGCAATCGAGTCGGAGCGTGCGATTCTTGCCGAGATACAGAACTGCGCCGACCTGGTAATTGACACGTCGATTATCAGCATTTACGAGCTTGCAGACATCATTCGCGGCCGCGTCGATCGGCGTGAGTCCGAATCACTGTCGGTCCTGATTCAGTCGTTTGGATTCAAGTACGGCATTCCCGCGAATGCCGACTTCGTGTTCGATCTGCGATGCCTGCCAAACCCCTACTGGACGATTGAATTGCGAGGCCTGACCGGTCTCGACGGGGAAGTCGTCGACTTCCTCAATGCACAGCCGGTGTTCGAAGAGATGTTCGACGACATCATTGGATTCCTTGGGCGCTGGATCCCGCATTACAAGGAGGCGCACCGCGGTTACCTCACGGTCGGAATTGGCTGCACGGGCGGCCAGCATCGTTCCGTCTGCATGACCGAAAAACTCGGCGCGGCGCTACAGAAAGTCCACGATCCGGTGCTGATCCGCCACAATAGCCTTTCGGCACATCGTCGAGCGCCGAAGTAAGCTGCTAAACTCCGCCGTCATGGACGGGCGAGAGACCACAAAAGCCAACCTCGAACTGCTGCAGGAGCGACTCAATAGCGGCCGCATGCGTTCGGCCCGGATAATGGTCAACAGCCTGTATCCCTCCGAGGTGGCTCGCTTGCTCGAGTCCCTGCCGCTGAAACAGCGCGCAATGCTCTGGGAAATCGTTGATTCGGAAATCGGTGGCGATGTCCTCGTCGAACTTGCTGAGGATGTGCGTGACGGCCTCATCGAGGGGATGGCCACCGAAGAGCTTGTCGCCGCCGCGGACGGCATGCAGGTCGACGACCTTGCCGATCTGCTCGCCGATATGCCGGAAGCGGTAACGCAGGAGGTACTGCAGTCTCTCGACAAGCAGGACCACGAGCGTCTCAAGCAGGTACTCGCCTACGATGAGGAAAGCGCCGGCGGACTGATGAACGTCGACATCGTGACGGTTCGTCCCGATGTTACGCTCGAGGTGGTCGGGCGATACCTGCGCGCTGTCGGTAAAATGCCCGACGGAACGGACTCAATATTTGTCGTCAGTCGCGACAACGGTTACATCGGCTCGCTGTACCTGTCCCGTCTGCTGACGCGCGATCCGGAAGAAATGGTCGCCAACGTCATGTCCACAGATGTCATGCCGATTCCGGCGCACACCCCGTCGGCGCAGGTCGTCTGGGAATTTGAGAATCGCGACTTGCTGTCCGCGCCGGTTGTTGACGACGACTTCCGCGTACTCGGTCGAATCACTGTGGACGATGTTGTTGACGTAATTCGCGATGAGGCCGAACACTCCCTGAGGAGTGCGGCCGGCCTTGGCGAAGAAGACGATATGTTTGCCCCGGTCGTGCAGAGCGCGACACGACGCGCGCTCTGGCTCGGCGTCAACCTCGCGACCGCATTCCTGGCCGCTGCTGTCGTCGACCTGTTTCAGACGACGATCGACAAGATAGTATTGCTTGCAGTGCTGATGCCGGTCGTTCCGAGCATGGGCGGTGTCGCTGGCAGCCAGTCGCTGACCATCATCACCCGTGCTATTGCGTTGGGGCAGATTAACCGGGCGAACGCCCGCGGCATATTGCGCAAAGAGGTGCTCGTCGGCGTTTTGAACGGCTGCGGCTGGGCTGCCGTCGTCGCACTGGTTACGTATTTCTGGTTTGGCGACTGGCGCATTGGGGCCATCATCGGTGCTGCAATGATCATCAACCTGGTCATTGCAGCATTCGCAGGCTATAGCATCCCGCTGATACTGAGGCGTCTTAACGTCGACCCGGCACTGGCAGGCGGCGTCGTCCTCACGACCGTCACAGATGTCGTCGGCTACACGGCGTTTCTCGGTCTCGGCGCAATCTTCCTGTTGTAGTCCAGGAAACTACAGGTCGCCGCACACGACTAGAGCTCGGTCCCGAATGCACTCAGATCCCTCTTGATCCAGTTCGGCGCGAACAGCCTCGGCACCGGTGCACCCGTTACGAAGTCCAGAAGCTCATGCTTCACACTCATCGCGTCGTGGTAGCCGAGTTTGATCAGCTCACGCGTGTACGCCTTTTCGAACAGCAGGAAGCTCAGCAGACGGTTTTCGCCCTGGTTGCTCCCGCCAACACCCCGCAGCAAGGCGCGGATCGCAAACGGTAGTTCCTTGCGGTGTTTGTGGGCCAGGACGCGGAGGTCTTCGCTCGGGACGATCAGCATTGTATCGATTGCCCGCATGTTGGCTACTGCCGGTGGAGTGTTTTCTGTCGAAGCCGCATCGATCAGCTGGTTGATACGCGTAATGCGCTCGAGGTCTGAATACAAGCCATCCATGAACAGCGTGTCGAGCATGTATCCGGCGATCTGCGCGAAGCTGGGCGATTCAGGACCCGTGTCCGGTGTCTGATCGCCTGTCTCATCGCGAACTCCGATGACCAGGATCCTGTCTGCGCCGAGATGCACCGCGGGACTCAGGGGCGTTGCCTGGCGCATCGCGCCATCACCGAAATAGTCGTTGCCGATCCTCACAGGCGGAAACACCATCGGCACAGCAATGCTCGCCATGACGTGATCCAGGTTCAACTCGCAACGCAGGCCCAGGCGCCGCGTGCGTTCCCAGCTGCTCTGCTCTTCGATTGCCTCGAAGAACGAAGTTGAACGCGCCGAACCGTATCCCGCTGCCGTCACCGCGACCGCGTCCAGGTGGCCAGCCTTGATGGCATCCTCGATGCGTGGAAAGTGAACGTTGCGATTCAGCAAAGCGCGTAATGGCGCGTTGTCGAGCAGGGACTTGGGCGCACCGACCAGCCAACCGCCGAGAACGATGGATGCAAGCCAGTGCAGGCTGCTTTTCAGCATGGTGACGTTGTCGGTCTTGTAAACGTGGTGACAGCGAAAATGTCCCCAGACCTGTTCCAGTTCGGCCACCGCAGATCGAAGATGCTGCGCCCTCGATGCCAGGACCACCGAATTGACCGCGCCTGCAGAGGTTCCACTGATGATCGAAAATGGATTGGCGGCACCGCGAGGCAGCAATTCGGCCACGGCTTTCAGCACGCCGACCTGAAACGCGCCGCGGGCGCCGCCGCCCGGCAGTACCAATGCTGCCCTGCTACCGTTTTCGGACTCGCTCATTGTGTCGTTACGCTTTGCCAGGGAGCGCGCCTTCGCGCGAGAAAGAATACAGGGTATTATAGAGTGATTGCCGTAACAAAGACCTGCGGCTCATTATCGAGAATCGAGAATTTCTATTATGAATCGCGCAGTTACAGCCACTCTAACAGTGGCGGCCGTTGTCCTCATCTTCGCTTTGGCCCCCGCGGGATCTGCGACAGACCAGCCGCCGGTTGGCAGCATAGCGCCGGAATTTGAGCTCTCTGACCAGGAGGGGCAGCTGCATTCACTGGAGGACTATCGCGGCCAGTGGGTTGTACTTTACTTCTATCCCAAAGATGAGACCCCGGGCTGCACGACCGAGGCCTGTGAGTTCCGTGACAACATTTTCGCCTTCAGGGACCTCAACGCGCAGATTCTCGGTGTGAGTCTCGATGATGTCGATTCACACAGGGAGTTTGCGGAAAACCATTCTCTGCCATTTCCGTTATTGGCCGATATCGATGGCCGCACCGCAGACGCGTACGGTGTGAAGACACGCATGCTCGGCATGACCGTCGCAAAACGGCAAACGTTCATCATCGACCCGGACGGCCATGTGGCCAAGCACTACAACAGTGTGAAGCCCGGCGATCATTCGGAGTTGGTCATTGCCGACCTCAAGTTGCTCGCCGCGACGCCGATGAGCGCAGCGGCAGACGACTAATCGACCCTAGTGCAACGCCTTGATGGCATCGTCGAGACCGGCGATCGTCAACGGGTACATGCGATCACCCATGAGTTCCCGAACCAACTTCGTCGACGGCGTATAGTCCCAGCGCTGCTTCGGTTCCGGATTTAGCCAGACCGCCTTCGAATAGGTATTCAGCAACCGCTTGATCCAGACGGCGCCGGGCTCTTCATTCCAGTGCTCGACACTGCCGCCCGCGTACACGATTTCATACGGACTCATGGTCGCGTCGCCAACGAAGATCAGTTTGTAGTCCGACCCGTACTTGTGCGCGATGTCGAGGGTCGGTGTCTTTTCCGAATGACGGCGTCGGTTGTCTTTCCACAGGCTTTCGTAAATGAAATTGTGAAAATAGAAATACTCGAGGTGCTTGAACTCGCTGCTTGCCGCAGAGAACAGTTCTTCGCAAATACGCACGTGATCATCCATTGATCCGCCGATATCAAGACATAGCAGCACCTTCACCGCATTGTGTCGTTCCGGAACCATACGAATATCCAGCAGGCCGGCATTACGCGCCGTTTTGTCGATCGTGTCGTCAAGGTCAAGCTGGTCCGCAGCGCCTTCCCGAGCGAACTTCCTGAGGCGGCGCAGCGCGACCTTTATATTTCGCGTTCCCAATTCGATCGAGTCATCGAGGTTCCGATAGTCGCGCTGATCCCAAACCTTGACGGCGCTGCGATTGCGCGACTCCTGCTGACCCATACGCACGCCTTCGGGGTTGTAACCGTAGGCACCGAAAGGCGACGTCCCCGCCGTGCCGATCCAGCGATTACCGCCTTCGTGGCGCTCATCCTGTTCGTCGAGGCGCTCCTGGAGCGCCTTCATCAACTCGTCGAAACCACCCAGCGCCTCGATCTGCTTGCGCTCCTCCTCGGACAGCATCAGTTCCGCCTGGTGTCGCAGCCAGTCATCCGGGATCTCCTGCATCAGGTCCGCCAGGGAGTCTTCAACGCCCTTGAAGTAGGCGCCGAAGATTCGATCGAATCGATCCAGGTGGGCCTCGTCCTTGACCAGGCTCGCGCGCGCAAGGTAATAAAAGTCCTCGACACTCTGCCCTGCGAGCCCGCGCTTCATCGCTTCGAGCAGCGTCAATAGCTCGGTTATCGACGACTTCATGCCGCCTTCGCGGAGCATGTAGAAGAACGGGATCAGCATCGCGCTTACTGCGGATTGCTGCGACGGTCGAGAAACACCAGCTGCTCGAACAGGTGAACATCCTGTTCGTTCTTAAGGAGCGCCCCGTGCAGCGGAGGAATCGCGTTGCGAGAATCGTCGCCACGCAGAACCTCCAGGGGAATATCTTCGGCGAGCAATAGCTTGATCCAATCCAGAAGTTCGGATGTCGACGGTTTCTTCTTCAGGCCGCGCACATCGCGAACTTTGTAAAACGCTTCCAGCGCCTCGCGCAGCAGGTCTTTCTTCAGGTTTGGGAAATGTACATCTACGATTTCGGCCATTGTCTCCTTGTCCGGAAACTTGATGTAGTGGAAGAAACAGCGGCGCAGGAACGCGTCTGGCAGCTCCTTCTCATTGTTACTGGTTATGACGATGATCGGTCGATGACGGGCTTTCACCAGCTTCTTCGTCTCGTAGACGTAGAACTCCATTCGATCCAGTTCGCGCAGCAGGTCGTTGGGAAACTCGATATCCGCTTTGTCGATCTCGTCGATGAGCAATACGGGCTGTTCATCAGACTCGAAAGCCTCCCAGACTTTGCCACGAACGATGTAGTTGCTGATGTCGTGTACGCGATCGTCGCCGAGCTGGGAGTCGCGCAGCCGCGCAACGGCGTCATATTCGTAGAGCCCTTGCTGCGCCTTGGTTGTCGATTTGATATGCCACTCGTACAGCGGCCGACCGAGTGACTGCGCGACCTCAATGGCAAGCTGGGTCTTGCCGGTACCCGGCTCGCCTTTGACGAGTATCGGTCGTTCCAGTGTGACCGCAGCGTTGACCGCCATGGTCAGGTCGTCGGTTGCGATATACGTGCTGGTGCCGGTGAATCTGTTGTCTGCCATTTGCCTGTCCGTGTTACGTCCTGCCCACCATCTTACCGCGCAGCGGGCGTCAGCGTCAGCCTGTACTCTGCCGGCCCCGGCAGAAACGGGCTGGCAATGCCCCGCACCCAGTTCTCGTGGCCGCGGCTGTAGAAACTCGATAACGGGTGGCCACTCTGCCCCGTCGGCATGTGCAGTATGCTGTTCGCCTCGTCACCGGGAGACACGGAAAACCGCTCCGATGCCCCGAAGGACGGTCCCTGGGCTTTTGGCATATCGAGATCGCCGTTCAGCGGATCCGCCGGCATATTCAGGTAGTCGCCCAGCAGGGGAATACTGCGACTGAGCGGATGGCGTATCGCCGCCGTATTGATCTCACCCCAATTCCGCTGTGACAGCGGCCCTTCAAAGGTCTCGTTGAAGTAGTCGATATTCTGCCGCACGGCAGCAAGCATCAGCTCGTTCCAGTTGTCGTAATCCTTGGGCAACATGTGCATGGGCTGTATCGTCAACAACGACCAGAGCGGCGCCTCGAACTGATTGCTGCGGCGCAAGACCACGTCATCTCCGTACGCCTCGCGAACCGGGGCCATCAGCGCATGAAATACGCGCTGCTCAACTTCGAGGCGAAATGCCCGTACGAGCCGGTACCCGACAGAGTCGGGCGAAGCGCGCGGAATCCAGTCCGCAACCAATCGTCGATACTCGGCAAGTTCCGGATCTTCGTCGACGACATTTTCATCCAGCACCTCCAGCAGCAGCTCGCGCCAGGGTGTAAGAAACAGCGCGCGATCATCATATTGAATGGCAAGCATGTCTTCGGGCGCGAAAGCGTCAACAGCAAACAGCCCGTCACGTATCTGCCTAGCACGAGCCCCGAGGTCGTAACCGCCATCCCCAATCACCCGTAACGCGTCTGCGTCAACGACGCGGGCATTCGCTGTCCAGAGCCGGCCGTTCTCCGGATTGACGATACGCGGATACTCTGAGGAATCCAGCCAACCCTGCCAGCCATGCTCTGTGCTCCAGTCGGCGGGCAACATGGCGTTGTAATCCGTCTTGCGTGGTATCTGGCCAGCGATCGTCCAGCCAATATTGCCGCCTGCATCGCCGCTAACGAAGTTCTGCGGCGGCATTGACATAGTGTTCGCAATATCGAGCGCCTCGTCGACGGAAACCGCTGTTTCGAGATCGATAAATCGCAGATTTAGTCCCTCAGCCTTATGCGCAAGCCAGCTCACCGCGACTTCGCCATCCGGGTAGTCAACATCGTCCAGCACCGGTCCCCAGACCGTCTCCCGTACGCGGTACGCCACCGGATCGGCACCCTTGACGTTGATGAGTTCGTCATGTTCCACGAACGCGACCTCGCCATCCGGCGTCATATATGTGTTGTCGGAGGAGCCCGGTTTAAGGACAACAACGTCTGTCCAGTCACCGTAACTATTTGTAAAACCCCATGCGACGCGGGTATTGCTGCCAGCGATAACGAACGGTGCGCCGGGCAGGGTAACGCCGGTCATTTCGTACGAGTCTTCGCCGTCGACGACCAGCCGCGCTCGATAAAAGATGTTCGGCGTGTTCAGTCCGAGGTGCATATCGTTGGAGACAATCGCCCGACCCGTCGCCGTCAGCGCACCCGATACCGCCCAGTTGTTGCTGCCGCGCAGCGGGTAACGCCCCTGCTCTCTCGCCGACGGCGAGTTGTCCGGCACATTGCGGATCGAATAAACGCCCTCACCGGGAATAGCCGCAACCGCTCGTGGCTCGCCCATGATCGGCGCATCCCAGGGCGTACCCTGAGGGTACATCCAGTCGTACACCTCTGCCGGCAGCACACGGCGGGCAAGGCCGCGTCGCACGTCCTTGATGCCACGCGAGTCGTTGAGCTGCATGTACATTGCGTAGACGACCAGCAGGGAGTCTTCCGGTATCCAGGGCTTCGGCTCAGCCCCGATCACGAAATATTCGAAGGGCCGCGTATTCAGCGACTGCACGCCAGCATTCACGCCCTCCGAGTAAGCCTTTAGCAACGCGAGGTCGCTGTCGCTGGCAGCCGCGATTACGGCCTGTGCCCGACTTCGAAAACGGTGAAACCGGTGGCGCTTGTCTGTCTCGATCGCAACACTGCCAACGATCTCCGACAACTCACCGGCTGCCTGCCGCCGAATCATGTCCATTTGAAAGAATCGATCCTGGCCGTGCGTAAAGCCCGTGGCAAATGCAAGATCCGTGCGGTTCGAAGCCTTGATGACCGGAATGCCATCAGCGTCACGCTCAATCGTTACGCGAGCGGCAAGGCCCTCAACCGCAATCTCGTCACTGAGGCTCGGCAGGCTGCCGCGTAACGCCAAAAAGGCAACCATGGCGGCGACGGCAGCCAGCATACCCGCCGCCAGCGCGAGGCGGAATAAGGCTCGTTTCATTCTTCTTTCTTGACCGCCAACACCTTCATTGCGTTGGTATTACCGGACACATTGTCGAGATCGCCCTTGGTGAAGATCACCAGGTCGTCGACCTCGACGAGTTCGTAATACAACAAGGTATTAAAGATGTCCTGATACAGTCGTCGCGGATTGTCGATGTTGATCGCGAAGGACACCGGGTAAACACCACGATACATGGCGACGCGTCTGCTGGTAGCTTCGTGCGGCGTAAATGCGTAAATCGGAATATCCGAACGAATACGCGACATCCAGCGAGTCGTCGAACCGGATTCCGTCAGCGCGATAATTGCCCTGACTGCCATGTGGTTGGCGGTGTACATCGTCGCCATCGCAATGGCCTCATCGACATTTTCGAAACGATCGTTCATGCGATGAGTCGTGCTGCCTGTGGCGAGCGGAAACTTCTCCGCGCCGACGCAGACTTCTGCCATCGCGCTGATCGCCTCGACCGGGTACTTGCCCATAGCTGTCTCACCCGACAACATCACTGCGTCGGTGCCGTCCATAACGGCGTTCGCGACATCCGAGACTTCGGCGCGGGTCGGAATCGGATTCAGGATCATCGACTCCATCATCTGAGTCGCGGTAATAACGATCTTGTGCTTCTTGCGCGTCTTACGAATCAGATCCTTCTGAATACCTGTGAGTTCCGCGTAACCCATTTCCACGCCAAGGTCACCGCGCGCGACCATGATGACGTCGCATGCGTCGATGATGGAATCAATATCCTGAACCGCCTCTACACGCTCGATCTTGGCGACGATCAGACCCTTTCCGCCCGCCTTCTCGAAAAGTTTGCGCGCCTCCGTTACATCGGCGGCGCTGCGCACAAACGACACCGCGAGAAAGTCGGCATTCAACTCCGCCGCGAGCTTGATGTTCTTCTTGTCGATGTCGGTCAGTGCAGGCGCGGATAAGCCCCCACCCTTAAGATTGATACCCTTATGGTCGGACAGGATGCCGCCGTTGACGACGATCGTATGAATCCGGGTTCCCTTGATGCTGTCGACTTTGAGGGTAATCATGCCGTCGTTGAGCAACAGGATATCGTCGGCTTTCAGATCGTTGTGCAAGGTCTCCAGCGCGACGCCAACGCCCTTCTCGCTGCCCTCCATTAATCCCAGCGTACTGTCCAGGAAAAACCGCGCGCCATCCTTGAGGACGACGCTGTGATCCGCAAAGCGCAGGACGCGTATCTTCGGCCCCTGCAAGTCGCCCAGCAGACCGACGTCCCGGCCAATCTTGCCGGCGGCTTCGCGCAATGCCGCGGCGCGGCGTCGATGCTCGTCCGCGTTGCCGTGCGAGAAGTTCAGGCGGGCAACGGTCATGCCGGCCTCGATCATTTGCCCCAGTTTTTCTACGGTATCTGAGGCCGGGCCCAGCGTCGCAACTATCTTGGTTCGTCTTCGCATGGCGGCGATTATTGCACAGCTGGAATGGCACAGCATGGTGAAATGGCGACAATGACTTCCGAACGCCATATCGGGGAGTTATGCTCACGAACCTGCTTTCTCCGAGCCAAAACCCGCATGCTAAACAGACGCCGTTTTCTAAAGAGCATCGCCGCGGCTGCCGTGACACCCGCGATGACGCAGTCCTGCCGCGCCGACGACGACTCGCCGGGCAAACTCCGCAGCGACCCGAACGGCATCCTGGATCTCCCTGGTGGTTTCAGCTATCGGGTGGTCTCGCGGGCCGGCGATGTCATGAGCGATCGACTGCGAGTGCCGGAGGCCCATGACGGCATGGCGGCATTCAATGGTAAAGATGGCCGCATCATCCTGATCACAAATCACGAAATGAACACGCACTGGTTTGAAGGCAGTGCTTTCGTTGATGGCTACGACAAACTGTCCGAGGCCACCAGGTCGTTGCTGTATGACCGTGGCGCCGACAAAACGCCTGCGCTCGGCGGCACAACGACGACCATCTTTAACCCGTTTACAGGTGACACCGAAAAGCAGTTTCTCAGTCTCGCCGGCACAGAAATTAACTGTGCGGGCGGAGCAACGCCCTGGGGAAGCTGGTTGAGTTGCGAGGAATGTTTCCGGGTACCCGGTAGCCAAACCGAGTATGAACACGCGATAACACGCGACCAACCGCATGGCTACGTATTTGAAGTTTCGTCACAGGCCGAGGGCCTGGCCGCGGCAGAGCCGATCAAGGCGATGGGTAAATTCGAGCATGAGGCTTGCGCTGTGCATGCGGACACCGGCATCGTCTACATGACCGAAGATCGATACCATAGCCTGTTTTATCGCTTCATTCCCAACGTGCCCGGCAAACTGCAGGCCGGCGGGCGACTGCAGGCTTTGGCGCTCGACAATCACTCGTCGGTCATGACGCACAACTGGTCATCGCGGCCGCAGACGATGCTGAACACGCCGATGAAGACTCGCTGGATCGATCTCGATGATGTCGATCCAGTCGGTAACGATCTGCGCCTGCGGGGCGCGGCACTTGGCGCCGCCACCTTTGCTCGGGGCGAGGGCCTGTGCGTCGCGGGTGACCGCTTTGCATTCACCTGCACGATCGGCGGACCAGCGCGCATCGGGCAGGTGTTCACCTACAAGCCCAGCCCGTTCGAGGGCACTGCAGCGGAAACTGACGCGCCAGGCGCGCTGACATTGATAGCTGAAGCGGACGAGCACTCGCTACTCAGGAATTGCGACAACCTGACGATGGCACCCTGGGGCGATCTCATCGTATGTGAAGATACTGTGGATCATTGTGGGCTTGTCGGCATACGGCCCGACGGTGGGCAGTACGCGATTGCTGACAACCCCTATACCGACTCGGAGCTTGCTGGCGTGTGTTTTTCACCCGACGGCAAGACGGTCTTCGTGAATATCCAGTACCCGGGAATGACCCTCGCCATCACAGGCCCCTGGCCTGCCTGAGAACACCACCGACTCATTAAGCGCGTCAGCAGAAATTGCCTGGGCTAAACGTCACGCTCGGGGATCAAGCCTTAAGATTCTGGCAGACGCGAGATTCTTGTTGGCGAGACATCCGGCGAGTGCAAGCGAGACAGTCCGCCAACAATAATGGCGGTCGCTTGCCTGACAAAGTGCGGCGTGATGGCCGACGTTGAGCCTACTGGGCGGCGCGCTTTTCCAGCATCTCTACGGCGGGCAGTTTTTTGCCCTCGACAAATTCGAGAAATGCCCCACCGCCGGTCGAGATATACGAAATCTTGTCGGCAAGTCCGTATTTGTCGATTGCGGCGAGCGTGTCCCCACCGCCGGCGACCGAAAACGCATCGCTGTCTGCTATTGCCTCAGCAAGCGCCTTGGTACCGGCACCAAAGCTGTCAAACTCGAAGACTCCGACCGGACCATTCCAGATGATGGTGCCAGCCCCAGCCAGGATTTCGGCAAATCGTTTTGCAGTCTCCGGGCCAATATCGAGTATCAATTCATCGGCAGCAACAGCATCGATCGTCTTGACGGTGGCCTTCGCGGTGGCGGAAAACTCGTCTCCGACTACAACGTCGGACGGCACCGGAATGTCCGCCCTGTCGTCCCGATTAGCCGCGAGTTCACGCGCCGTTTCCAGCATATCGGCTTCGTAGAGCGATTTACCGACACAATGACCGGCTGCAGCGATAAAGGTATTGGCGATACCGCCGCCGACGATCAGACAATCGACGACATCGGCCAAGGCACCCAGCACGGTGAGCTTTGTGGACACCTTGGAACCGCCGACGATCGCCACCATTGGTCGTGCCGGATTGTCGAGTGCCTTCGCGAGCGCCTCCAGCTCACCGACCAGCAGAGGGCCGGCACAAGCGACAGGCGCGTGCTCTGCGACACCGTAGGTGCTCGCCTGCGCACGGTGCGCCGTGCCAAAAGCATCCATGACGAAAACATCGCAAAGCGCCGCCATTTTTCTCGAGAGCGCGTCATCGCAGGACTTTTCACCGGCGAGGAAACGCACGTTCTCGAGCAGCACGACATCGCCCGCGTCGACGTCGACGCCGTCGAGCCAGTCCTTGACCAGCGGCACATCCCGGCCTAACAGTTCCGCGAGCCGGTCGGCGACCGGCTGCAACGTAAACTTGTCGTCAGGCTGACCCTCGGTGGGTCGACCCAGGTGCGACACCAGCATGACGGCCGCATTCGCGGCCAGCGCTGCCTTAATAGTCGGCAATGCGGCGCGAATGCGCGCGTCGCTGGTTACGACGCCGTCGGCTACCGGGACATTCAGGTCCTCACGAATGAACACCCGTTTGCCCGATAGCGCAACGTCAGCCATCTTTATGATGGACATATCGGCTCCCGATGCTGTGCTTACTTGGCGTTGATCAGTGCGGTTGCCGTATCCAGCATGCGGCAGGAGAAACCCCACTCGTTGTCATACCACGACAACACCTTGACGAGCGTGCCTTCCATCACTTTCGTCAGGCCTGCGTCAAACGTGGACGATGCCGGGTCGTGATTGAAGTCGATCGAGACCAGCGGCTCGTCGTTGTAAGCGAGCACGCCTTTGAGGGGCCCTTCGCTGGCTGCTTTCATAATCGAGTTGACCTCTTCAACAGTGGTCGCGCGCTCGGCAACGAAGGTCAGGTCGACACAAGACACGTTGATGGTCGGCACACGCATCGAGAATCCATCAAGCTTGCCGTTTAGCTCCGGCAGAACCAGGCCAACGGCCTTTGCGGCTCCGGTGCTGGTAGGAATCTGCGACATCGTAGCGGATCGTGCGCGGCGCAAATCCTTGTGAAAAACGTCGGTCAGGACCTGGTCGTTGGTGTAAGCATGAATCGTCGTCATGACGCCGTGCTTGACACCGATCGCTTCGTGCAGCGGCTTGACCAGCGGTGCGAGACAGTTGGTCGTGCACGAGGCATTCGAAATGATTTCATGCTTCGACGTCAGCTGGTCGTCGTTGACGCCATAAACGAAAGTGCCATCGATGTCTGCACCGCCCGGCGCCGAAAGAATCACCTTCTTTGCGCCGCCTGCGATGTGCTTGCCGGCGGTGTCGCGAGTACGAAACAGGCCGGTGCATTCGAAAACGACGTCCACACCGAGCTCGCCCCAGGGCAGTTTGGCGGGATCACGCTCGGCGAAGACTTTGATGCGATCACCGTTAACGATGATGTCGTCACCATCGACTTCGACGGTGCCAGGGAAGCGTCCGTGCGCCGTATCGCGACGCGTCAGGTGGGCGTTGGTATTCGCATCACCTAAATCGTTGATGGCAACAACGTTGAACTCATCAGCCCGCCCCAATTCGTGAATTGCGCGCACGATGTTACGCCCGATGCGTCCGTAACCGTTGATACCAATATTGATCGCCATTTCCAGTTCTCCAGGTTTAAATGATTGGCCAGCTATCGCCGGCCCTGATTTCTTAAGACAGCACGTCCTTAGCAACCGCAACAATGTTGTCGGTCGTAAAGCCGAAATGTTCGAACAACTCGTCGGCCGGGGCCGACGCTCCAAAACTATCCAGGCCGACAACGCGGCCATCGGTTCCGACATAGCGCCACCAGCCGCCGGTGACACCCGCCTCGATCGCGACGCGCGCAGTCACGGCCGCGGGCAGCACGGATTCACGGTAGGCAGCTTCCTGCGCATCGAATACATCCGTCGATGGCATCGATACGACGCTTGCCTGAATACCTTCCTCGGCAAGCGCCGCCGCCGCCGCGACGGCCAACGCGACCTCGGAGCCTGTCGCGATCAGGAGAATATCAGGGTTTCCGACCGGTGCTTTCAATACGTATCCACCGCGGGCTACGTCGGCAATCTGCGCTGGCGTGCGCGACTGGTACGGCAGGCCCTGCCGAGTCAGGACCAGGCTCGTTGGACCGTCACGCTGTTCAATTGCATGGCGCCATGCGACAGCCGTCTCGAGCGTGTCGCAGGGACGCCAGACGCCCATGTTCGGCATGAGGCGCAAAGACGCCGTGTGCTCGACCGGCTGGTGTGTCGGTCCGTCTTCGCCCAGGCCGATGGAATCGTGCGTATAGACGAGGATGTTGCGAATCTTCATTAGCGCCGCCATGCGCAGCGCGTTGCGGGCGTAGTCGGAGAACGTCAGGAACGTGCCTGCATAGGGAATAAAGCCACCGTGCAGCGCAAGGCCGTTGCAGATCGCCGTCATGCCGAACTCCCGGACGCCGAACCAGATGTAGTTTCCGGCGGCATCACTCCCCGAGATTGGCGTGGAGCCAGCGTGCTTGGTCAGGTTGGAGCCCGTGAGATCCGCCGAGCCGCCGACGAGTTCCGGCAGCGCCGGCGCGAAGGCATTGAGCACGACCAGCGACGCTTTGCGCGTGGCCATGTTTTCGCCGGCAGCGGCAATTTCTGCGATCGCATTGTCAGCGATATCCGCCCAGTCGCCCGGCAGATTGCCAGCCATACGTCGCGCAAACTCGGCAGCGAGTTCCGGGTGCTCGGCATTGTAATCAGCAAACGTCCGGTTCCAGGACGCCTCGTCGGCTTCACCGCGCTCTTTGCCGCTCCAGGCGGCCGCGATTTCATCCGGAATCTCGAACGGCGGCGAATCCCAGCCCAACGTCTCGCGCGCCGCGGCAATCTCCTCATCACCCAGTGGCGCACCGTGTGTCGAAGCAGTGCCCTGCTTGTTCGGCGCACCGAAACCAATAATGGTCTTGCAACAAATCAGGGTCGGCCTGTCTTCGTCCGCGAGCGCTTCCTCGATAGCAGCCGTTATTTCCGCGCCATCATGACCGTCGACGTTTTCAACAACCTGCCAGCCATACGCCTCGAAGCGGGCCGGCGTGTCGTCTGTAAACCAGGCATCCACCTCGCCATCGATCGAGATGTTGTTGTCGTCATAAAAACAGATCAACTTGCCGAGCTTCAAGGTTCCGGCAAGCGAACAGGCTTCGTGCGATATGCCTTCCATGAGGCAGCCGTCGCCCAGGAAGACCCAGGTCTTGTGGTCGACGATCTCGTGATCCGGTCGGTTGAATTCGGCAGCGAGCATTTTTTCGGCCAGCGCCATGCCCACTGCGTTGCTGATTCCCTGGCCGAGAGGACCGGTCGTCGTTTCGATGGGACCGCCGCGCTCGTATTCCGGATGACCCGCGGTGCGGTGGCCGAGCTGACGAAAATTCCTGAGCGGCTCGATACCAAACGCATCGTAGCCAGTAAGATGCAGCAGGCTGTAAAGCAGCATCGAAGCATGGCCATTGGACAAAACGAAGCGATCCCGATTTGCCCATTCCGGGTTCGACGGATTATGTCGCAGGTAGTCGTTCCAGAGAACTTCGGCGATATCCGCCATGCCCATCGGCGCGCCGGGATGACCTGAATTCGCCGTCTGCACGGCATCCATGCTCAGGACTCTGATCGCATTCGCGAGATCGCGCCGGGCTGGCTGGCCGACAACTGCTGCTTTATTTGGCATGAGACCTTATCTGTAGTGGACCTTGCGGCCGTTTTATTGTGGGTGCGGTCTGGCTATCCGCGAGGCGGGCATTTTCCCTGTTATAGGGGGCCGCATCAAGGGTACAATGCGCCACCCTGTAATCTGAGAGCCTCAAAAACCATGAGTGATTCGTTTCTTTTTACCTCGGAATCGGTCTCCGAGGGTCATCCCGACAAAATTGCTGACCAGATCTCGGACGCGATCCTCGATGCCATCATCGAGCAGGATCCGAAAGCGCGCGTCGCTTGCGAGACCATGGTTAAAACCGGTGTCGCTATCGTCGCCGGCGAAATCACGACATCCGCCTGGGTCGATATGGAGGAAATCGTGCGCGAGACGGTGCTGGACATCGGCTATGACAGCTCCGAAAAGGGCTTCGACGGCGCATCCTGTGCCGTGCTCAATGCTATCGGAAAGCAGTCCGGCGACATCAACCAGGGCGTGGATCGTGAAACGCCCGAACAACAGGGTGCCGGCGACCAGGGCCTGATGTTCGGCTACGCGACCAACGAAACCGATGTGCTCATGCCGGCGCCGATCACCTATTCCCACCGCCTCGTCAGGCGCCACGCGGAAGTCCGAAAGAACGGCACGCTGCCCTATCTGCGCCCTGACGCAAAGAGCCAGGTCACCTTCGTTTACGAAGACAATAAGCCGGTTGCCATCGATGCTGTCGTACTCTCGTCACAACATGCCGCGGATGTCAGCATGGCTGACCTGCGCGAGGGCGTGATGGAGGAGATCATCAAGCCGATCATCCCCGCGGAACTGGTCAACGCCAACACGAAATACCACATCAATCCCACGGGCCGCTTCGAGATCGGCGGACCGATGGGCGACTGCGGGCTGACCGGTCGCAAGATCATCGTCGATACCTACGGTGGCGCTGCACGCCACGGCGGCGGTGCCTTCTCGGGCAAAGACCCGTCGAAGGTCGACCGTTCGGCAGCCTACGCCGCTCGATACGTTGCCAAGAACATCGTGGCGGCGGGCCTCGCGGACCGTTGCGAGATTCAGGTATCCTATGCCATCGGCGTTGCTGAACCGACATCGATCAGCGTCAGCACATTTGGCACCGGGAAACATTCTGATACAAAACTGATGGAACTGATTCGCGAACACTTCGATCTGACTCCCTACGGCATCCTGACCATGCTCGACCT
>CAYTTZ010000021.1:0-24289 GCA_964440945.1 uncultured Woeseiaceae bacterium | reverse complement strand
CGTTGTGGCCGGACTTCTCCCACAACGCTTTCGCCATAATTTCAGGGGTGTTGATTTCCTGGTAACCGGCTTCGTTCTGTTCTTGCCGCATGTACCCGATGAGCGACTGGAACACAGACCAGCCGTTCGCGTGCCAGAATACGGCGCCGGGTGCTTCTTCCTGGAAGTGGAACAGGTCCATGACACGACCGAGGCGGCGGTGATCGCGTTTCTCCGCTTCCTCGAGCATGTGCAGGTACTTGCGCAGCGCCTTATCGTTAGACCAGGCCGTGCCGTAAATGCGTTGTAGCATCTCGTTGTTCGAATCGCCGCGCCAATAGGCGCCCGATACATGCGTGAGTTTGAACGCCTTGCCGAGCTTGCCCGTCGACGGCAGGTGCGGGCCACGACACAGGTCGATGAACTCGCCCTGGCGGTACAGTGTCAGATCTTCGTCTGACGGAATGCTCTCAATGATCTCCGCCTTGTACTCTTCGCCAATGCCGCGGAAGAACTCGGCGGCCTTGTCCCGTTCCCAGACTTCGCGCACCAGGGTTTCGTCGCGATCGACGATTTCCTTCATGCGCGCCTCGATGGTCTCCAGGTCGCTCTCGGTAAACGGCTCTTCGCGTGCGAAATCGTAGTAGAAGCCATTCTCGATGGCGGGCCCGATTGTCACCTGGGTGTCGGGCCAGAGTTCTTTGACCGCTTCGGCGAGCACGTGGGCGGCATCGTGGCGCAGCAACTCTATTCCGTCATCGGAATCTCGTGTCACGATCTCTACGGCGGCATCGGTCTCGATGTCACGATTGAGGTCCCAGAGCTCTCCATCAACGCGGATCGCGACAGCGGCACGCGCCAGTCCTTCTCCGATACGGGCGGCTATCTCACTGCCGCGGGCGGCAGCATCGAACTCCTGGATGGAGCCATCAGGTAAAGTGATATTCAGCATGCGCGGAATTGTACGCGAATTGCCACCCTGATAAACCCGGGTCTGACAATACCGTTTTGCGCGGACTCTGCTGGCCTCGATTTTCGTGCCAGTGAGGCAGAGGGGGCGCTGTGTAGCATGGCAACAGTAGCGACCGATAATGACGCTGGTGCGAAAATCGAGGCGGCCCTTCAGGTTGCAGCTGAGGCCCCCAATCGGTGTTGCTGCACGCTGGTTTGGACCCGCCAACCGTCTCGCCAAGCGCCTTGACCGGGCGGCCTCAGCTGCAACAGAGCGCCCGAAAAACGCTACTGCCAGACCCCTGTTCGCGTACAATCCGCCCCCATGAATGACAACGAACCGCGGGACTTTATCCGCAAGATAATTGACGACGACCTCGAGTCGGGCAAACACGCGGAGATCGTGACGCGTTTTCCGCCTGAACCCAACGGCTACCTGCACATCGGGCATGTCATGTCGATTTGCCTGAACTTCGGCGTCGCCGCGGAAACGGGCGGGCGCACTTACCTCAGGCTCGATGACACGAATCCGGGTAAAGAGAGCCCTGAGTACGTCGAGGCGATCAAGGAGAACGTGCATTGGCTGGGTTTCGACTGGGAGGATCGCCTGACCCATGCGTCCGACTATTTCGACCGGCTGTACCAGTCCGCAATTGAGTTGATCGAGAAAGGCGCCGCCTACGTCGACAGCCTCAGCGCTGACGAAATACGTGAGTATCGCGGCACTCTGACGGAACCGGGTAAGAACAGTCCGTACCGGGACCGCGGCATCGAGGAAAACCTGGACCTGTTCCGGCGCATGTATGCGGGGGAGTTTGGTGACGGTGAGCATTTGCTCCGTGCGAAAATCGATATGGCGTCACCGAATATGAACATGCGCGATCCGGCTATCTACCGGATCCGTCATATCGCGCACCAGAACGCGGGTGACAAGTGGTGTATCTACCCGATGTACGACTTCGCGCACGGTCTTTCCGATGCCTATGAAGGCATCACCCATTCGCTCTGTACGCTTGAGTTCGAAGACCACCGCCCGTTGTACGACTGGTTCCTGGATCAGCTGCAGCCGGAACATCGGCCACGCCAGATCGAATTCTCGCGACTCAACATCGCCTACGCGATAACGAGCAAACGCAAGCTCAATGCCCTGGTTGAAGAGGGCGTCGTAGCGGGCTGGGATGACCCGCGTATGCCCACGATAGCGGGCATGCGTCGTCGTGGTTACCCGCCTGAGGCGCTCCGAGAGTTCGTGATCCGCGCTGGCGTGACCAAAAAAGACAAGCTGATCGAGATGGGTGCGCTTGAGAATTGCGTGCGCGAGACGCTCGGGGACGCAGCCCCACGTCGCATGGCGGTGCTTCGCCCGCTCAAAGTCGTACTGACGAATTACCCGGAAGACCAGGTGGAGTTCATGGAAGCCATGAACCACCCTGGTAATCCCGATTTCGGCACACGCGAGTTGCCGTTTTCCCGGGAGCTGTGGATCGAACAGGACGACTTCATGGAGGAGGCCCCGCGCAAGTTCTTCCGGCTCAAACCAGACGGTGAGGTCAGGTTGCGATTCGGTTACATCATCCGGTGCGATGAAGTGATCAAGAACGATGCAGGTGAGGTCGTCGAGCTGCGCTGCAGCTATGACCCGGATACGCGCAGCGGGACCGGGACGTCAGACCGCAAGGTCAAGGGCACGATTCACTGGGTGTCCTGTAAACACGGAATGGATGCATCAGTGCGCTTGTACGACCGTCTGTTCAATGACGCGAATCCCAACAAGGCCGACGATTTTCACAGTGTGCTCAATGAGAATTCGCTCGAGGTGGTTCAAGCAAAACTCGAGCCATCACTGGCCGAGGTGGACGAGTCGGTCCAGTTTGAGAGGCTCGGTTACTTCTGCGTTGACGCGCAGGACACCGCCGTCGGTGAGCCGGTATTCAATCGTATCGTGACGCTGCGCGATTCCTGGGCGAAGATCGAGAAACAGGCGATGCAGCAGGCTTAAGTTGTATAGCCTTCGCGGATGAGCAATGGCGCGCCGCGATCAGAGCCAAGACCTTCCGCCGCACTACCCTCCGCCTTGGCGACTTCGACAACGCCAAAGGAGTTGACGAGCGCGAGCAGATCGCCCGGCTTTGCGCGTCCGTAGGTTTGCAGCATCGGGATCTGGTGGCCGCCAATACTGGCCACGGGCTCGCGGAAATCGTCCAGCAAACTGGCATCAATATTGCTGATTAGGTTGCCAAATGCGTCGATCGTGACGATAACTCCGCTAATTCGGCCTTCCGATATCTCGGGCTCGTCGAGCCAGCTGGGCGTCCATGTGCGGACGGGTTCGCCGATCGTATCCAGCGACACGCGACCGGCGGCGAGCTCGGCGGCAATCGGCGCAAAAATGTCACGGCCGTGAAATGTCGCGCTGGCGGTCGGCAATCCGAGGGGCGCGGTCTTGCTCTCGACTAGCCTGAAGACGTGCGGCGATTCGGCATTGTCGAGCAGCTGTCCGAGCAGGCCGTTGTCGGGGGCGATGAAAACATGGCCGTCGATCTCGGCCATGAGTATGTCGCGCTCGGTGCCCACACCCGGGTCGACGATCGCGAGATGTACGGTACCGGCAGGAAACCAGGCGTAGGATCGGCTGACCCAGAAGCCGGCCTCAGGAGGCCATTGGGCTGGAATATCATGCGCCAGATCGACCACCTTCGCGTCGGCAAAACGGCTAAGGATGACTCCCTTCATCACGCCGGCAAACGGACCTTTATGGCCGAAGTCAGTCGTGATGGTGATGACGCCTGATGGCTTCATGAATTTACCCGGCGATCTGCGGGACGCTCTGGCGAAGTCTGTGCATGTGCCGCGCCCAGTAAAGGAACACAGTGTCGATCATAGCAATGACAACTTTGAATAGGTACTTCGCAGCGCCGAGCGCGAGCGCCGTCTCCAGGTCAACGATGCCCCACCAGGCGACCAGCGAGTAAATGAGGGTATCGACAACCTGCGAGCTCATTGTCGAAAGATTGTTGCGCAGCCACAGCCACCGCTCACCGGTTACCGATTTGATCTTGTGGAACGCCCACACGTCGAAATGCTGGCTGACGTAGTAGGCCAGCAGTGAACCAAAAATGAAACGGGGCGTGAAGTTGACGATCGTGGCGAATGCATCGTGAACAGAGGCGGAGAATGCCGCCGTCTCGGGCTTGTCGCTGGGCAGGTACAGCAGCGCAAGACTCAGCATGACCAGGACGATGACGCTGACTGCAAAACCCATGCGTACGGCTTTGTTCGCGGCCGCCTTGCCATAGTTTTCGCTGAGTACATCGGTCGCGAAAAAGATACTGGAGTAGAAGATAACGCCGAGACTCGTCTGCAGACCGAAGATGATCGTCAGCTTGGGGCCCTGCAGGTTGGCCAGCAGAATAGCCGTTGCGATGGCGACCTGCAGGCCTGCCTTGCCGAAGAGACGATACAAAAGGACCGTGAAGCCCAGGTCGACAAACAGCGTCGTCAGCCAGAGAAGCTCCTGGTTGGCAGCGTAAAAGTCGACGACCGATTGCGGAAACACAATGCGTCCCGGGTGCTAGCGCGGATTCTGCGCTACAACGAAGTGTGGACTGCGAAGCAGGCGTATTTTCGAGCGAGCAAGACCTCTCAGTTGATCAGGGACCGAGTAAGAGTGTGGCATCAGTCAGGCGGCCAGCCTGTCGAGGTGCCAGTCCGCGTTGCCGAACAGCTGACCGATAGCGGTCAGGCGCTTGAAATAATGCGCGACGTCGAGGTCCCAGGTAACGCCCATACCGCCGTGCAGCTGCACGGCCTCTTCACCCAGCGTCTGGCCACTGGTGCTGACAAGGTACTTCAGGGAACTGATCGCTCGCTTCGACTGATCGTCACCCGCAGCGCAGGTAATAGCCGTCCAGAGCAACAGCGATTGCGCTTGTTCGCAGGCCGTGAGCATGTCGACCATGCGATGCTGCAGCGCCTGGAAGCTTCCGATGGGCACGCCGAACTGGGAACGGTTTTTCGAATACTCGATGGTCTTGTCCTTAAGCACGTGCATGATGCCGATGCCCTCGGCGCAAACGGCCAGGATGGCATCGTCAATCGTTGCATCGAGTGCGGCGAAGCCTTCGCCGATCTCTCCGAGTACATCGTCTGCACCGACCTGGACGTCGCTTAGCGTCAGTTCGGCGGCCCGCATTCCATCGACCGTGTGATAGGCATGCAGACTAACGCCATCCGCATCTGCCGGCACGGCAAACAAGCTGATGCCTTCCTCATCACCAGGTTCGCCAGCGGACCGGGCAGGAATAAGGACGAGTTCCGAGGTGCCGCCGTTTAGTACGAACGCTTTCTTGCCGTTGAGTATCCAGCCGTCACCATCCGCGGTAGCCGTTGTCGCGATATTGGCGAGGTCGTAACGGGCCTGCGGCTCCGTGAATGCGAGCGTTGCCTGCAATTCGCCGGCCATAATCGCGTGCAGCCAGCGCTCTTTCTGCTTCGGGATGCCAACACGTTTCAGGATACCGCCGGCGAGGATAATGTTGGCGAGATACGGTTCGACGACGAGTCCGCGTCCAAAGCGCTGCATCATGACCATGATGTCGATCTGGTTGCCGTCAAATCCGCCGTCTTCCTCGGAGAACGTCACGGCTGTCCAGCCGAGCTCCGCGATCATCTTCCAGACTTCATCGCTGTAGCCGGCCTCACTGGCCGCGTATTTTTGCCGCGTGTCGAAGGCGTACTCGTTCTCGATGAACTTGTCGATGCTGTCGGCCAGCATCTCCTGTACTTCATTCAGTGAAAAGTCCATTAGCTTCCCTCAGAGCCCAAGCACATGCTTGGCAATGATGTTCTTCTGAATCTCGTTGGAGCCACCGTAAATCGATGCTTTACGAAAATTGAAATAGCGCAGCGAGGACTGCGTCTCGCCACCCTCACCGACCGTTTCACCGGAATAGTCCGGCTCATACTGCTGCGGCACGTAGGGCAGTGCGTAGTAGCCGGCAGCCTGAATGTAGAGCGTGTCGATAGCCTGCTGTAACTCCGTGCCCTTGATCTTGAGAATGGACGACTCCGGTCCGGGTGCCTTGCCCGAAGCGACCGCCGCAAGTGTGCGGAGCTCGGTATATTCGAGCGCTTTCAGATCTACTTCGACAGCGGCGAGGCGGCGCATGAAGTTCTTGTCGTCGGCGAGTGGCGCGGCACCGCGAACGGAACTTGCGGCCTGGGTGCGCAGGCGCCTGGTGCGATAACGTGAGCGAGCCACGCCAGCGATGTTCGCGCGCTCATGCCGCAGCAATACCTTGCCATAGGTCCAGCCCTTGCCTTCCTCGCCGACCAGGTTCTCTACCGGAACCTCGACATTCTCGAAGTGGATCTCGTTCACTTCGTGTGTGCCGTCCAGGAGAATGATCGGCTTGACGGAAACGCCGGGCGTCTTCATGTCAATCAGGATAAAGCTGATGCCCTCCTGTCGGCGCGCGACATCAGTGTTCGTCTTTACCAGGCAGAATATCCAGTCAGCATGTTGTCCCAGCGTCGTCCAGGTCTTGGTACCGTTAACAACGAAATGATTGCCGACGAGGTCGGCGCGTGCTTTCAGGGAGGCGAGGTCGGATCCGGCGCCCGGCTCCGAATAGCCCTGGCACCACCAGACCTTGCTGGCCAGAATGTCCGGAAGGAAGCGCTGTTTTTGCTCCTCGTTACCGAAGGTATAGATAACGGGGCCCACCATGCTAAGCCCGAACGGAATAATGATCGGCGCGTTGGCGTTGGCCTCTTCGGTCGCGAAAATATATTTCTGCACAGGCGTCCAGCCGGTGCCGCCATACTCTACGGGCCAGTTGACGCCCGCCCAGCCTTTCTTGTGTAGCAGCTGCTGCCAGCGGGTCTGGCTCTCTGGCCGAAGCTCGGCGCCCGATTCCTGCTGTTGTCGAATATCCTCAGGACATTCATCGCGGAAAAAGGCTCTGACCTCTTCCTGGAAAGCCAGCTCTTCCGGGCTGAAATCTACGTTCATACGGAATTATCCCCTCAAGATACGCCGCGGAGCTTAGCAAACCCCGGGTGATTCGTCTGTTGCGGTTTGTAACACCGCCGAGTTAAGGCAGAATGCCCGGATGAGTTCGAACCCCGAAACTGAAGAGCAGCCCATCAGGCCTCGCGCCCAGATACAGGACGCGCTTCGCCGGCCGCTCCATGACCTGCGTATTTCTCTGCTTGATCAATGCAATTTCCGGTGCCCGTATTGCATGCCGGAGGACAGGTTTCATGCAGATTACGAGTTCCTCAGGAAAAAGCAGCGCCTCAATTACGAAGAAATCCTGAAAGTGGCCAGCATTGCCGTCGGACTGGGTGTCAGCAAAATTCGGCTGACGGGCGGCGAGCCATTGCTGGACAAGAACCTCGCGACGCTCATAACCGGACTCGCAGAGCTGCCAGGCATTGAGGACCTTGCGCTGACTACAAACGGCATGTTGCTGGCACCGATCGCAGGCAAGCTGAAAGAGGCTGGACTGCAACGCGTGACGATCAGTCTCGATAGCCTGGACGCGGATGTATTCAGACGCATGAGCGGCGGTCGCGGCGACCTCAAGCAAGTTCTCGAGGGACTCGATGCGGCTGAACGTGCCGGGCTTGCACCGATCAAGATCAACGTTG
Organism: uncultured Woeseiaceae bacterium; assembly: GCA_964440945.1. Lineage (GTDB taxonomy): Bacteria > Pseudomonadota > Gammaproteobacteria > Steroidobacterales > Woeseiaceae > UBA1847. The sequence continues at coordinate 16,705 of CAYTTZ010000021.1, read as the reverse complement.
TCGTGCAGCGCGGCGTTAATGACCACACGGTGATCGATCTGCTGGAGCATTTTCGCGGCACGCCGCATATCGTTCGGCTGATCGAGTTCATGGACGTGGGTAATCAGAACGGCTGGCGTATGGACCAGGTCGTGCCGTCTCGGGAACTGCGGGACCAGGTCATGCAGCGCTGGCCGTTACGTCGCATCGACAAGAACTACCCGGGGGAGGTTGCGCGTCGTTACGCTTATGTCGACGGCCTGGGTGAGATCGGTTTCATCTCTTCCGTAACCGAGCCCTTCTGCGGCGATTGCAGTCGGGCAAGGCTGTCAGCCGACGGAGTGCTGTACACCTGCCTGTTCGCGACGCAGGGAACGGATCTTCGCGAAGCCTTGCGAAACCAGGCGGACGAGGATGAGCTCACCGATATCCTGTCGCGCATCTGGCTGCAACGCGCCGATCGCTATAGTGAACTAAGAAGCCCGGAGCTGGCCGAAGCTCACAGGCAACGCAAAGTCGAAATGTACCGGATCGGGGGATAGCGTGAGCAAACTCAGTCATGTGGACGCCAACAATCAGCCGACAATGGTTGACGTCAGCAATAAACAGGAGACCCTGCGTGAGGCACACGCGCAGGCTGTTGTGCAGTTGCCCGAGGAAATTGCACAGCACATTTCCGGCGAGGAAATAGCGTCGAAGAAGGGCCCGGTTTTCGCAACGGCAATCATTGCTGGTGTCATGGCCGCGAAAAAGACGCATGAGTTGATTCCGTTTTGTCACCCGATCGGGCTCGATGATTGTTCGATCTCTGTGCGCATGCGAGGTAACGATGCTGTCATTGACTGCCGCTGCAAGGTGCGCCACAAGACCGGTGTGGAGATGGAGGCGTTGACGGGCGCCAGCGTCGCCGCACTGACCGTTTATGACATGCTGAAGGCGATGTCGCATGACATCGTGATCGGCGATACGCGCTTGATGGCGAAGACCGGTGGCAAGCGGGATTTCAGTCGCGATGAGTGACTCGATGGCAAGGCCGGTGTTTGGGCTGGTGCTTGCGGGCGGCGAGAGTCGCCGCATGGGCCAGGACAAGGCGGCGCTGCGCCGCGCCGGGCAGTCGCAGCTGGCCTACGTCGTGCATTTGCTTGATGAGCTCGTAGAACGCGTCTTCGTGTCGGCGCGCGCGGATCAGCAGGACGACACCGAACGCAGTCGCTTCGAACAAATTGTCGATCGTTACGAAGGCCTGGGTCCCGTTGCCGGCATTCTTTCGGCCATGGATGAATATCCGGACGTCGACTGGCTGGTGCTGGCGTGCGATCTGCCGAATATCGATGCGCCGACCCTGACGAACCTGCTTCAAAAGCGCTCGCCTGACAGGCCCTTTTCGGCATACAGGAGCAGCTACGATAGCCTCCCCGAGCCGCTTTGCGCGGTGTACACGGCGGCGAGCTCGGATATCGTGCGGGACTTCGTTGCCGACGGCATGTACTGCCCGCGCAAGATGCTCATCCGTTCCGATACGCTGCTGCTGGAGCAGCCAGATCCTGTCGCCCTGGACAATGTGAATACGCCTGACGATCTTGAGCGCAGCGTGCTTGGTGGTCTGTCGTGAGCGTGCAGATGAAGACGATTACGGTGCGCTATTTTGCGATGTTTCGTGAACATGCGGGCCTTAGCGAAGAAACTCTCCACCTGGATGCGGCGACGGCGAAAGACGTCTTCGAGCAAACACGGCTGCGCCACGGTTCCCGGGAGCCGAACGGTCACTGCAAAGTCGCGATCAACGATGAAATGGCCGATTGGTCCTCCCCGGTGACTGACGGCGATACCGTGTTGCTGTTCCCGCCGGTCGCAGGCGGCTGAGATGATCGAGGTAACCACGACGGCGATCGATGCCGAAGGGCTGAAGCGTTCTCTCGCCAACGACGGCGCCGGCGGTTTCTGCAGTTTCGAAGGCTGGGTCAGGAATCTGAACGACGGCCGCACCGTCGAGCGACTCGAGTACGAAGCGTACGAGCCGCTGGTCGTTTCCGAGGGGCTGCGGGTACTCGACGAGGCACGCCAGAAATTCCCGTTTCTTGAGGCGCGCTGCGTGCATCGAACGGGGCTGCTCGAGATCGGTGACCTGGCCGTTTGGGTGGGCGTTGCCTCTGCGCATCGTGATGAGGCTTTCAGGGCCTGCCGATACATCATCGACGAATTAAAAGTCAGGCTACCGATCTGGAAGAAAGAACACTACGTTGACGGCGATTCGGGCTGGGTGAACTGCGAACGTTGTGCTGAGCACGGTGGCCACTGAGCGATATGCGGGGAAGCCGCGGCGTTGCAGATTGTCTGGCTATCAGGTATCACTACTTGCTGATCAGGGTTTGGGGTAGCGTGTGCGGCTGATTAGGTCCATTGAGGATGCCAAGAGGCTCGAAGGTGAGGAGATCGGTCTTTCCGACTGGGTCGTCATCGATCAGCATCGTGTCGATCAGTTCGCCGAGGCGACCGGTGACTACCAGTGGATTCACGTCGATACTGAACGGGCGGCCAAGGAGATGCCGGATGGCAAGACAATCGCTCATGGCTACCTGACCCTCGCACTCATCCCGACGTTGACGAGCGACTTCGTCGAAGTTGAAAACCTTGCACGCGCAATCAACTTCGGCCTGAACAAAGTACGTTTCTACGCGCCGGTTCCGGTCGGCGCGCGGCTGCGCGCGCGGGCCAAGGTTTTGCAGGCGCGGAAGAGGGCGGGCGCACTCCTGCTTACGGGTGAAGTCAGGCTCGAAATGGAGGGCGCGCGCAAACCGGCGTGCGTCGCAGAGACGCTGGGAATGTACTTCTTCAGTGACTGAGGCTGCCGGGCCCGGTGCGTACGAATTTCTGCGGTGCGCCGCGACAAACTGTGTGACAGAAAGAGGGACGATATGGACAATCTCGGATTTTGGGGAATCATCCACCTGGCACTCGTGGTCTATGCCGCGGTGCGAATTTTCGACAGCTCGGTGGACACCCTCCGGAAGGTAATCTGGATAGCGGTTGTCGCCGCCTTTCCGCTGGTAGGGCTGATCGTATGGTTTCTTATCGGCCCCGGAACCCCAAAGAAATAGGCCGGCTTCACAGGAGCAACAGACACCTGGTCGGCGTCCGCTGCCAGGGACGCTGGGACAACTAACAGAACCGAACAGGACGGGAACCAGATATGCACGGACTTATGATGAACAGGCCTCTGCTTATTTCCTCAATTGCAGAGCACGCCGCCAAGTTTCATGGTGATCGCGAAATCGTATCGGTCACCGCGGACAACCCGCGCCATCGATGCACGATTCGCGACGCGATTGGCCGTTCGAAGCAGCTGGCCAACGCGCTGGATAAGCTGGGACTTTCGCAGGGTGATCGAATTGCCACGATTGCCTGGAACGACTATCGACACCTGGAACTCTACTACGGTGTCAGCGGAGCGGGCTACGTCTGCCATACGATAAACCCGCGCCTGTTTCCAGAGCAGCTGATCTTCATCATCAACCACGCGGAGGACCGCTGGATATTCACCGATGTCCTGTTCGTGCCGCTGCTGGAGAAGTTGCTGCCACAGATCCCGAACGTCGAAGGTTTTGTGGTCATGACTGACGAGGCGCATATGCCGGAGACGTCGTTGCCAAATGCGGTTTGCTACGAGACGCTGATTGCCGCTGAATCGGCCGCGTACGATTGGCCAGAGCTGGATGAGCAGTCAGCGTCCGCGCTTTGTTATACGTCCGGTACGACCGGCGATCCGAAGGGCGTTCTCTACGACCATCGCTCGCAGGTCCTGCATGCCTATGCTGCGCCGGCGCCGGACGTCATGAATTTGTCCAGCACTGACTGCGTGCTGCCGGTCGTGCCGCTGTTTCATGTGAATGCCTGGGGCGTGCCGTATGCCTGCCTGATGGTCGGCGCGAAGCTGGTGTTCCCGGGACCGAAGATGGGCGACGGTGCGGCGCTATACGAACTCATGGACTCTGAGGCAGTGACGATGGCGCTCGGCGTACCGACGGTGTGGCTCTCGCTGTTGCAGTATTGCGCAAGCGAAGGCAAGCGACTCGACAAGCTGAGGTGCACGCTGGTTGGCGGTGCCGCGGTACCGCGTTCGATGATCGAGGAATTTCGTGACGAGCACGGCGTCGAACTGCGCCAGGGCTGGGGCATGACAGAGATGAGCCCGTTGGGTACCTGTAATTCGCTGAAGGCCGGGCTCGAATCGCTGACGCCGGACGAGCGACTCGATCTGGCGACCAAGGCCGGCCGCGGCATATTCGGCTGTGAATTGCGCATTGTCGATGACCAGGGACAGGAATTGCCGTGGGACGGCGTTGCTTACGGGGCCCTGCAGGTTCGCGGCCCCTGGATTTGCAGCGACTATTTCAAACTCGCCGGGGGCGCAGGCACGCATTCGGACGACGGCTGGTTCGATACCGGTGACGTTGCGACCATCGATCCGCAAGGCTACATGGCTATTACCGATCGGACCAAGGACGTTATCAAGTCGGGCGGCGAGTGGATCAGCTCGATCGAACTGGAAAACGTCGCGATGGGGCATCCGGCGGTCGCCGAGGCCGCCGTGATTGGCGTCGCACACCCGAAGTGGACCGAGCGTCCGCTGCTGGTTGTGGTTCGGGCAGAGGGTAAAGAGCTCGAGAAGGACGAGGTGCTGGGCTTCCTTAAGGGCAAGGTGGCGGACTGGTGGATTCCAAACGACGCCGTATTTGTCGATGAACTGCCGCACACGGCGACCGGCAAGGTGAAGAAGATTGAATTGCGAAAGCAATTCGTCGACTATGCACTCCCGGATTGACGCCGGCTACTTTCATCAAGTGTAAGGAACAAACATGGGCGATCCATCGCGCCTCTACGGACTCAACGCGGTCGTCTTGAATGCGGGCGGCGGTATCGGCGAGGCTATCGCTCGTACCCTGGTCAAGCATGGTGCGACGGTGGTGGCCGTCGATTCCGCGAATAGCGGTATCGTGCAGCACTACTCCAGGGTCAAGGGCATTACGGGCCTGGCCACGTCATTCACCGATACCGAGCAGATGCCCGCAATGCTCAAGGAAGTAGCAAAGAAGCTGGGCGGCCTCGATATACTCGTCAACGATTTTCCGCTGCAACCCGACTCACCGCTGCAGGAGGTGGATCAGGCACTGGAGCGTCTTCTGAAGTCGAGAGCGGCGCTAATGCTCGAGAGTTGCCGGGTTGCGCTGTCGTATCTCCAGAAGAGTCCGCAGGGACGAATAATCAACATCGGATTTCTGCGCAGCTGTTTTGGCGACAGCGGCGAATCGCCCTTCGCCTATGCTGAGCAGGACCTGGCTCACATGACACGTGCTATCGCCGCCGATGCGGGCGAGTTTTCGATCACTGCCAATTACATTCAACCGGGCGCCGTAATGACGCCGGAGAGCCGCGAGGTCTTTCGCAAGGACAAGGCGCTCCGGGATTACTGCATCCAGCGTTCCGCTGCGCGTCGCCTGGGCGAGCCGGTTGACGTTGCCAAGGTTGCTCTGTTTCTGGCCAGCGACGATGCCGTCTTTGTCAGCGGCACGGGCATCACAGTCGATGGCGGTCTTTCGGGAGACTAGGATGCACCCGGTACTGACGGACGTCATTGCGCTTCTCAAACTCGAGCGCATCGAGGAGAACATCTTTCGCGGCGACAGCCGGGATATTGGCAGCCCACAGGTTTTCGGCGGCCAGGTTCTCGGCCAGGCACTGTCCGCCGCACAACATACCGTCGAGGGTCGGGTCGCACACTCGCTGCACGCCTATTTTCTGCGACGTGGTGACGTCACTGCGCCGATTATTTACGACGTTGATCGTGCTCGTGATGGCGGTAGTTTCTCGAATCGACGTGTGGTCGCGATTCAGCACGGGCGGCCGATACTGAACCTCGCCGCGTCATTCCAGACCCCGGAGGAAGGACTTGAGCACCAGGGTGAGATGCCCGACGTGCCACCGCCGGACGGGCTGAAAGACCTGACGGAAGTCGCGACCGATGTGCTGGAAAATATCCCGATGAAACTGCGACGTTTCATGACGGACAAGCGACCCTTCGATTTCCGTCCGGTTGATCCCATCAGCCTCGGTGCGCGCGAAAAACTGCCTCCGAAAAAACATGTCTGGATCCGCGCCGTCGATCGCTTGCCGGACGATCGGGCGCTGCACCAGAACCTGCTGACCTACGTCTCCGATTTCGAGTTGCTGGCAACGTCGACGCTGCCGCATGGCCTGTCCATGACCCGGGAGAGCGTCATCATGGCAAGTCTCGATCACGCCTTGTGGTTTCATCACGACTTCAGGATGGACGATTGGCTGTTGTATTCAATGGACAGTCCGAATGCAGCCGGCGCGCGCGGGTTTGCACGCGGCCAGCTGTTCACCAGTAGCGGCAAACTGGTGGCCTCGACATCGCAAGAAGGCCTGGTTCGCGTAGTCGATCCGGAACGCGAGCGAAATCGTTCCGATCCGCGAAAACAGGTCTAGGCGAGCTGCTCGTTAAAGCGCTCAGCGTTTTGCACGTACACGTCTGCCGACCAGCCAATGTGAGCAATTTCTTCGTCGCTGAGTTCTCGGACTACGCGTGCCGGCGATCCGAGTATCAATGATCCGTCCGGAAACTCCTTGCCTTCCGTGACCAGTGAGTGCGCGCCGACAATGCAATTGTTGCCGATGACTGAGCCGTTCAGGAGCGTGCTGCCAATACCGATGAGCGAGTTATCGCCAACCTGGCAGCCGTGCAACATCACTCGGTGGCCGACAGTCACGCCATTACCGATGACAAGCGGGATGCCGGGATCGGTGTGCAGAATGCAGCCGTCCTGGATATTGCTGCGTTCGCCAACTTCCAGCCAGTCGTTATCGCCGCGCAGCACGCAGTTGAACCAGATGCTGGACTGATCTTTCAGCCGCACGCTGCCGATTATCGTAGCGTTGTCGGCGACGAAGTGGCCGCTGCCTTCAAGAACTGGCGCCCGGTCGCCGAGCGCCTGCATCACTTCGCCTTGCCCTGGGCAGCAACGGCCGCCGCCGCCTTCGCCACGGCCTCCGGGTCGCCAAGAAACTCCCGCGAAATCGGTTTCAGGTCGTCATCGAGCTCGTAAGCGAGCGGAATGCCGGTTGGGATGTTGAAGCCGGTGATCTCCTCGTCAGAGACCTTATCCAGCATTTTTACCAGCGCGCGCAGGCTGTTGCCATGCGCCGCAACCAGGACGTTCTTGCCCGCCTTCAGATCTGGCGCGATACGCTCGTTCCAGCACGGCATGACGCGTTCGAGCGTGAGCAACAGCGACTCTGCGCCCGGCAGGTTATCGATGCCCTTATAGCGCGGATCGTGTGATGGGTGGCGTTCGTCATCATCTTCCAGCGGCGGTGGCGGAATGTCGTAACTTCGTCGCCAGATGTGCACCTGCTCATCGCCGTACTTGGCTGCTGTCTCCGCCTTGTTCAGCCCCTGCAACGCGCCGTAGTGGCGCTCGTTCAAACGCCAGTCCCGAATCACCGGTATCCACATCAGATCCATCTCATCCAGCATGTACCATAGTGTGCGAATCGCGCGTTTCAGAACCGACGTATAAGCGACGTCGAACTCGAAGCCGAGTTCGGATAGCAGTCGCCCCGCTTCAATTCCTTCCTGGATGCCCTTCTCGGTGAGATCGACGTCCTTCCATCCTGTGAAAAGGTTCTTCAGGTTCCAGTCACTCTGTCCGTGACGGCATAGTAAGAGCTTGCCAGCCATTATTTCTCCGCTTGTGTGGCGACGAAATGTCGCATCGTAGTTAGCCCAGTGTCAGGTCGCGCAGTTCCTGTGCGGCCACCGACAGCGTAGCAAAGTCGTATGTGCCGCGCAGCCTCATCTCGTCGAGCATGTCGCGGAACTGTCGAACTTCTTCTTCATGCTTATCCAGCCATTTCATGGCGACGACCCGACCATCGAGTTTGCCGCGGCGAGTCAACAGGCCCAGCGCAATCTCTCTGCGAACCTTGTAAAACTCGTCGCGCAAATTACTTCTCGCCATAGCCTGCCATCGCCCGCTGACCTTGAGATCCTCGGCGCAGTTGTGCAGCCACTGCAGGCCCAGGGCGTCGTTGAAGGTCGAGTAGATACGGGCGGTGTCGATGACGTCTCGCTTGCGTTCCGCGGCAACGTCGGCGATATCCACAGCGGCACGGGTAATCAGCAACATCGACATTCGTTGCGCGAGTTTCTCCGGCACGCCCATCTCGATCCATTCCTGCTCGGCCTTGGCATTTCGATCGCCGCTGGTCTTGGAAAGGTATGTGGTCGATCGCGAGTAGATCTGCGCCATGCGCTCTTTGAGGCGGTCAACTGTCTTGACGATATCGAGTTGGTCGCCGTGTTGTTCGATTAGCCAGTAACACGCGTGACGCAGCGTACGGCTGACCTCGAACATCATCGCGAGCTGCGCCCTGGCCGGAATCTTGTGATCCAGGGACTCGATGTCGCGCAGCAGCGGCATCGCGCGGCAGATGATGCGCGCGACTTCGTAAGCCCGGGCGATGGTGACGACGTTGGCGCCAGTGTCATCCTGCACGCGTTTAACGAACGCAGGACCCATACGGTTCACGAGGGCATTGGCAATCAGTGTTGCCAGGATCTGCCGGCTCAGCCGGTGACCAGGGATGAGGTCCGTATAGCGGCGCCTGAGTATCGGCGGGAAGTATCGCTGCGGATCGATTCTGAGGAAGTCCTCGAGCGTGTCCTGCGACTCGATCAATCCGTCATAGAGATCGATCTTTGCGTAACTCAACACGATCGCCAGCTCTGGTCGCGTGAATCCTTGCTTGCGGTTGCGGCGATCTTCGATCTCGGTCTCACTCGGAAGAGATTCGAGTTCCCGGTTGAGCAGGCCAGTGCGTTCGAGCGCCTTGATCAGCCGAGCTGTCTCATCGATACGTGCCGCGGAAAGCATTTCGCTGATGCTGATTGACTGCGTCTGCAAATAGTTATTCCTGAGGACAAGATCCGCGACATCGTCGGTCATGGATGCAAGCAGCTCGTCGCGCTTGCTTCGCGCCATACCTTTTTTCTTGGCTACGTCGCCGAGCAGGATCTTGATGTTGACTTCGCGGTCAGAGCAGTCGACGCCGCCGGAATTATCGATAAAGTCCGTATTGATACGCCCGCCGCGCAGACTGAACTCGACGCGAGCGCGCTGTGTAAAGCCCAGGTTGCCGCCTTCACCGATCACCTTGCAGCGCAATTCATCGGCATCGACCCGGACGCTGTCGTTGTTGCGATCGCCTGCGTCCGAGTGTCCCTCGATACTGGCTTTCACGTAGGTGCCGATACCGCCGTTCCAGAGCAGGTCGATCCGCATCTTGAGAATGGCGCGAATCAACTCGTCAGGCTGCAACGATGATGCGGTGACACCGAGAAGTTTCTTTACCTCCGCACTGAGTCGAATCGTCTTGTCCTGGCGCGAGTAGATGCCGCCGCCTTTGGAAATCAGCTCGCGATCGTAGTCCTGCCACGTGGAGCCATTCTTGCGGAACAGCCGCCGGCGCTCTCGGAAGCTCTTTGCCGTGTCCGGGTCCGGGTCAAGGAATATGTTGCGATGATTAAATGCCGCTACGAGCTTGATCTTTCGGGACAACAGCATGCCGTTGCCGAATACGTCGCCGCTCATGTCACCGATGCCGGCAACCGTGAAAGGCTCTTTCTGGATGTTCACGCCGACCTCGTGGAAGTGGCGTTTCACCGCCTCCCAGGCGCCGCGAGCGGTTATGGCCATGCCTTTGTGGTCATAGCCGGCAGAGCCGCCGGACGCGAAAGCATCGTCCAGCCAGAAATCGTAATCTGCAGAGATGCCGTTGGCGATATCGGAGAACGTCGCCGTGCCCTTGTCAGCGGCAACTACAAGGTACGGATCGTCGCCGTCAAGGCGCACGACGCGGTCGGGCGTGACGATCTGGTCGTCGACGACATTGTCGGTCAGGTCCAGCAGGCCACGGATGAACGTCTTGTAACAATGAATGCCGTTTTCCATGATGGCTGCGCGGTCGCCAAGAGGGGCGCGCTTCGGAAAGAAACCGCCCTTTGCACCGGTGGGCACGATAACGGTGTTTTTTACGATCTGCGCTTTCATCAGGCCGAGTATTTCAGTGCGAAAGTCCTCACGGCGATCCGACCAGCGCAGTCCGCCACGCGCAATGTCACCGCCGCGCAAATGAACGCCTTCGACTTCCGGCGAGTACACGAAGACTTCGAATCTGGGCCGGGGCAGGGGGATCTCGGGGAGCATCGACGGGTCGAGCTTGATCGATATGTACGACTTCGGCGTGCTGCCGTCATCGACCGTCTGAAAATAGTTGCTTCGCAGCGTCGCGTTGATACCACCGGCAAAGGCGGAAAGGATGCGGTCCTCATCGACATGGCGTGCTTTTGCAATGCCGCGCTTCACGCCGCCCTGAACCTCTTTCAGTTGGCGAGCGCGTTTCGATTTGCCGAGATCCGGATCGAACTGAATCTCGAACTGTCGTACGAACAACGCGGCAAGGCCGGCATGCGCAACCAGCACATCCTCCATGTAGGTCTGACTGAAAGGCACGCCCAGCTGCAGAATATGCTTGGCATAGCAGCGCAGTAACGTCGTTTGCCGCCAGTCGAGACCGGCGCTGACGACGAGCCGGTTGAGACCGTCGTTCTCGGCGTCGCCGGATAGCACCGCCATGAAGCAATCTTCGAATCGATCCGATACGGCATCACTGTCCACGGCCTCACCGCTTTCGTGGCGGAGGTGGAAATCCTGGATCCAGAAGCACTCACCCGTGTGCAGATTGACCTCGTAGGGTCGCTCCGTGTAAACGTCCACGCCCATGTGTTCGAGCACCGGCAGCGCTTCCGACAGCACGATCGGTTCGTTGCGGCTGTAAACCATGAAGTGCATGTGTCCGGGCTCGGAATCCTCGGGCACGTAGAGATTAACGGCGCGACACGAGTCGTCGCGCAGCATCTCGTCGACCTGCTGAATGTCGGCGCAGGCCTCGGCTGGCGTCGTATCCTCCTGAAAACCGGCCGGAAACACATCGCGGTAAGTACGGTAAAGGCGGGTACCCTCGTCGAGGCCGTATTTCCGCAGCAGCTCGGTGTTCAGCCTGTCCGACCAGGTAATGACCAGGTCTTCAATCTGCTCTTCGATATGATGGATGCTGATATGCGGGCGCTCACCTTCCAGCGTTCGCACGATCGTGTGTACGCGCGCGAGTGCAGAATCCGAAATCTGAACGGCTGAGTCTGCCGAGATACCGCCAAAGGCTTCATTCAGCAGTGCCTCGATCTTTCGCCGTATATCGGTTGTGTACTTCTCGCGTGGCACGTACACGAGACAGGAGAAAAATCGCCTGAAGGTGTCACGTCTGAGGAAGAACTTGATGCGCTGGCGATCCTGCAGATTCAGGATGCCAAGCATTGTGCGTGCAAGGTCCTGAACGGAGCTCTGAAACAGCTCTTCCCTGGGGTACGTATCGATTATATGCAGCAGCGCCTTGCCGCGATGGCCTGCTATATTCACATGTGCACGTTCGAAAATCTTCTGCACTTTGTGCCGCAATAACGGGATGTTTCTGGGGTTTTCGCTGTAAGCGACAGACGTCAGAAGGCCGATGAAGCGACGCTCTCCGACTGTATTGCCCTTCTTGTCATAGATCTTGATGCCGACGTAGTCGAGAAATGCCGCGCGATGCACCGTCGAACGAGAATTCGCCTTGGTCAGAATGAGCCAGTCTTTTGAACGAGTCAGTCGTCGCATTTCCGTGGTCAGCTCGATACCGGAAGAGCCACGGTCATCCTGGCTGAGTACACCCAATCCCGTGCCTTTTACAGGCTTCAGGAAGACGCGCTTGCCTCGCTTGGAAAGCGAATACTCGCGATAGCCGAGAAAGGTGAAGTGCTCATCGGCGAACCAGTTGAGCAATGCCTGGCTCTCGGAGCGTAGCAATGGGTCTGCGCCCTTCGGTCCGTTGACCAGCAGTTCGCTGGTGTCGCGCATGGCCTTGCGCATCTTGCCCCAGTCACGCACGGTGAGACGAACATCATGCAGGACCTTGTTGATTTCCTGTTGGAGGGTCTGCAGTTCATTCGTATCGGTAGTGCGGTCGATAGCAAATCGGACAAACGACTCCGTGCTCGCGTCGTCGTCATCGGCGTTGGTGATGGCGACTATGTGCCCCTTGTTGTCACGCTTGATCGAGATAAGCGGGTGCACCGTGATATGTACGGCGAGACTGTGACGATTGATGGCCGCCGCGACCGAGTCGACAAGAAACGGCATATCGTCATTGATCATCTCCACAAACGTAAACGCCGACTCATAGCCGTGCGTTTTTTCGGTGGGGTTGAAAATACGAATCAGTGACTGGCCCTTGCGCCGAGTCGCTGCGAAATCGAGATGATCGAGCGCGATGCTGGCCATGATCTGTTCGGAGCGCCCCTGCAGGTCTTCTACCGGGACGGTGGCAAAATACTGCATGAGGTAGCGCCGGATCTGCGCCGAACCTTTCAGGCTTTTCGACGTTACACGAGTCGCAATAATGGTGTCGACGATCACTTGCCTGATGTCTCCGCCACGACGGTTTTCGTTTGTTGTCACTGCATTCGCTCCGACCGGAACTGCCGGCCCGACAGATTGATAGGATGTTGCCGAATTCGATTCTTGCAGGTGCTGAAACTGGCCATTGCTAACCGCGCCGAATTATACCGCAATTGCTGCTGCAACAAATTTACCCAAAGCGCCGGATCACGAGCGAAATGGCCTACAATGCTGCCCTGATGACTCGCTCAGGAAGATAGTTGACATGAATAAACGCGAACTTGAGCAAACAATCTATACGGATTTGTCCCGAGACGATGATTACACCGGATATTTGCAGCTCGACAAGCTGCTGTCCGCACAAAAACCACTGAGCGACCCCCCGCATCACGACGAGATGCTGTTTATTATCCAGCACCAGGTCGCCGAGCTCTGGATCAAGCTGACGATTCATGAGATCGGCGGGGCCATTCACCACATACGCAATGACAGGCTGGCGCCGGCCGTCAAGAACCTGGCCCGCGTCCGCCACATCCAGAACCAGATGTATAACCAGTGGAAGGTTCTCGACACGCTGACGCCGAGCGAATACGCGGAATTTCGTCACGTATTCGGCAAGGCCTCCGGCTTTCAGTCGGCGCAGTACCGGATTCTCGAGTTCATGCTCGGCAACAAAAGCCGCTCTACCTTAAGCGTGCACAAACACCAGCCGGACTGGCATGCACAGCTGAAGACGGCGCTCGAGGCACCGAGCCTGTATGAGGAGTTCCTCATGCATCTTTCGCGTCAGGGCATGGCGATACCGGACCACGTTGTCGATCGCGACTTCAGCGAGATACGCGACGAAGACCCAGAGGTTGTCCGTGCCCTCGGTGAAATCTATGGCGATCGCGCCCGGCACTGGCATCCTTATGAGGCCTGCGAGGCGCTTGTGGACATCGGCAACAACTTCCAGTTCTGGCGTTTTCACCACATGAAAACGGTTGAACGAATCATCGGCCACCAGCGCGGCTCCGGCGGATCCTCAGGCGTTCCATTTCTGAAGAAGGCACTGGACATCGAGTTTTTTCCGGAACTGCTGCAGGTTCGCACCGAGGTCGTAGCCCGGCACACGTCCTGATCAGCCTTTGTCGAGCCCGCGCGCCCGCGTCATCAGGCGCTCCATGATGACACCAAGCTTGCCGATTTCCTCTTCACTGAGCCCCTCAATAAGGTCGTTCTCGAACTGCAGTGCCAATGGCGCGACTTCGTCATGCACCCTGCGTCCCTCGTCGGACAGATTCAGGATCGAACGGCGCCGGTCCGCATCGGCAAACTGCCTGTCTACGCGGCCGTTCTTGATTAGTTTGGTGACCGCACGGCTCACGGCGACCTTGTCCATAAACGTACGCTCGGCAACTTCCACCGCCGACAAGCCGGGGAACCGACCCAGGATAGCGATCACGCGCCATTCGGGTATGGAGAGGCGGAAACGCTTCTCGTAGACCTGTGCAATGGTCGTACTGACCGTATGGGACAGTATTGCCAGACGGTAGGGCAGGAAGTCCTCGAGGATCAGTTCGTCACTCATGCGGCCAATCTATCACGCGAGATGGGGCAGGGCGAGATACTCCCTGGATTGCATCTCGATCAGGCGGCTTGTGGTCCGTTCGAACTCGAATGACAGCCGGTCTCCCTGGTACAGTGAATCCAGTTCGACATCGGCCGAGAGCATCAGTTTGACGTGGCGATCGTAGAACTCGTCGACCAGCGCGATGAAACGTCGCGCCTGGTTTTCAAGTGTTGCATCAAATCGGGGCACGCCGGCGATGATAACCGTCGGATACCAGCGCGCTATCTCGATATAGTCCGCCTGGCTGCGCGGGCCATCGCAGATATCCTCAAATCCGAACCAGATGATGCTCTTCGCGCACTTGTGCGCCGGGATCTCGCGAGCATTGATATCAATCGTTGTTTTTCCGCGAATCTCGCTGGTTGCGGACTCGTCAAAGAAAAACGAAAGCCGCTGCAACGCGTCTTCGTCGTCGGGACAGAGGTACGTGCCTGCTTGCTCCAACAATCGCAAACGATAGTCGACACCGCCCGCCAGTTGCACAACCTCGGTATTTTGGTTGAGCAGGTCTATGGCAGGCAGGAAACGCTCGCGCTGCAAACCGTCGTTGTAGAGATCATCGGGTTTGGAGTTCGACGTCGCGACCAGTGTGACCCCGCGCTGAAAAAGTCCGTCGAGAAGGCGGCCGAGGATCATGGCATCGCCAATGTCGCTGACGAAGAATTCGTCGAAGCACAGCACACGTGTGTCTCTCGCGATGTCGGCTGCAACACCGTCCAGTGGGTCGCGGACATTACCCAGTGCTTTGCGGCGCTCATGCACCTCGCGCATCATGCGATGGAAGTGGATTCTCTTCTTGGCTCTGATCGGTAGCGTTTCGAAAAACAGGTCCATCAGCAGGGTCTTGCCGCGACCGACGCCTCCCCACAAATACAGGCCCGGCACGGCAACGTGCCCCGGATTCTCCGTTCGCCCAAAAAGACTGCGAAGGCGAGCGAATCGAGGAGCGGCTTCGGTCAGCCGTGCCTGCAGTGCTGCCAGCCGCTCGACAATCGCGAGCTGTGCCGGGTCCTCGACATGACCTTCGCGACGCAGGCTATCCCTGTAGGCTTCGCGTATCTTCAAACTACCTTCAATCCTGTATTGGTGACGATCAGGCGCGTCGGCAAGATTACATCGTCAATATCAAGCCCGCCATAGAGGCTGATAAGATACGCGAAAACCCGAAAGGAGAAGCACTACCCATGTCGGAATCGAACGAACG
Organism: uncultured Woeseiaceae bacterium; assembly: GCA_964440945.1. Classification (GTDB taxonomy): domain Bacteria; phylum Pseudomonadota; class Gammaproteobacteria; order Steroidobacterales; family Woeseiaceae; genus UBA1847. The sequence continues at coordinate 1,338 of CAYTTZ010000021.1, read as the reverse complement.
CGAGTCCATGGAGTTTGACGTAGTTGTCGTCGGTGCCGGGCCGGCCGGGCTGTCTGCCGCCTGCCGCCTGTTACAGCTGGATGACAGCCTGTCCGTGGTCGTCGTCGAAAAGGGCTCCGAAATCGGTGCGCATATTCTGTCCGGCAATGTGTTCGAGCCAACAGGGCTGAATGAGCTGTTCCCTGACTGGAAAGAGAAGGGTGCTCCGGTCAAGACCGCGGTGACAGGCGATCTGGTGCATTACCTTACCAGTGATAGCGGCTCGGTACGCGTGCCGGGGCTGTTCCTGCCGAGGCCAATGCATAACAACGGCAATTACATCATCAGTCTCGGCCAGCTTTGCCAGTGGCTCGGAGAGCAGGCAGAGGCGATGGGCGTCAACGTGTTTCCCGGTTTCGCCGCTTCCGAGGTCCTTTACAACGACGACGGCAGCGTCAGAGGGGTCGCAACCAGTGACATGGGTATTGGCAAGGATGGCCAGAAGAAGAGCGCCTACCAGGCCGGCTACGAATTAACCGGCAAGTACACGATCTTCGCTGAGGGCGTGCGTGGCAACCTTAGCGAGCAGATCATGGATCGCTTTGACCTTCGCGCAAGTGCGGATCCGCAGCACTATGGTATTGGCATCAAGGAGGTCTGGGAAATCGACCCCGCCAAACACCAGGAGGGACTGGTCGTTCATACGACCGGATGGCCCCTTGATAATCACACCGAGGGCGGCGGCTTCCTGTACCACGCGGCGAACAACAAGGTGTTTCTCGGGCTGATCATCGCCCTGAATTACAGGAATCCCCATCTGTCGACCTTCGACGAGTTTCAGCGCTGGAAACTGCATCCGAAGATTCGAAGCTATCTCGATGGCGGCAAGCGAGTCGCGTACGGCGCCCGGGCGGTCAACAAAGGCGGCCTGCAGTCGCTGCCGAAACTGACGTTCCCGGGCGGCATGCTGGTAGGTTGCGGCGCTGGTTTTCTGAACGGCGTAAAGATCAAGGGAGCCCATACGGCGATCAAGACCGGCATGCTGGCAGCGGAGAGCATTCACAAGGCACTGGCCGGTGGCGATACCGGACAATCCGAACTCACGGATTTCGAGACCAGCGTGAAAGCATCCTGGGTACACAAGGAATTGCACAAGGGCCGCAATTTCGGGCCGGGCCTCCACAAGCTTGGTGTTTTCTGGGGTGCCGCGTTTGCGTTTATCGACCAGAACATATTCTTCGGCAAGCTGCCGTTTACCTGGCGCAACAAAGACCCGGATCACGAGTCGTTGCAGAAAGCCTCCGGCGCCAAGCCGATTGATTACCCCAAACCCGACGGCGTGATCACTTTCGACAAACT
>CAYTTZ010000020.1:0-24593 GCA_964440945.1 uncultured Woeseiaceae bacterium | reverse complement strand
GCGATCCCCATATCGCGAAACGTCTCGTAGGTAATCTGCCACTCGCCATCCCATTTGAGGCTGTAGTTATAGGGATTGTCGGGTTGGTTAATAAATCGCTGCTCGAGCTTCTCGCCCAGCACTTGTTCGTCGTTGATGTGGCCCACCATGTTGAACATGCCATACAACGGCGAATCGAAGTGGCCGGCCATATCGCCCGTAACGAAGACGACGGGCAACAGGTCCTTGTGATAGATGGTCTGTTCCCACTCGGCTTCATGGACGTCGACAATCTCGGTAAGGGGGGCAAGATTGCCATCACGGCCGGCCACTCGAATCATCAGGAGACTGTCCAGATCTGATTTGTCCGCGACCGGCAGCTCGAGGCGCACGGGAACCGGGTACTTCTGGAAGCCATCGCGAACAAAGGTCACATCTTCACCATTTAGCGCCGTCTGCAGCGCGTGCGCGACGCTGGCCTGCGAGACGCCCAGCATAGCTGCCTTGTTTCTGTCGACCGACACGACGAAACGCGGCGCCGAGGCCTCAACGCTATCGTCGATGTCTACGATATCGGGCGTCGCTGCGAACAACTCGCGCAGCTGGCGGGCGATGTCTTGCTGGCCTGCATAATCGGGACCATACACTTCGGCGACCAGCGGAGACTGCACGGGTGGTCCGGGTGGCACCTCGACGACCTTCACCGCACCGCCATAGCTTGTGCCAATCTCATTGAGGCGTGCCCTGACGGCGGTCGCAATTTCATGGCTCTTACGCTCGCGCTGCGACTTGCTGACAAGATTGACCTGGATATCCCCGACATTTGCGCCCTCGCGCAGGTAGTACTGGCGCACCAATCCGTTGAAGTTGATCGGCGCCGCAGTACCAACGTAAACCTGGAAGTCGGTGACCTCCGGCAGCGTGCTCAGATAGTCGGCCATTTCATCCAGTACGCGACCCGTCTGCTCGACCGTTGTGCCCTCGGGCATGTCGAGCACGACCTGGAACTCGGATTTGTTGTCGAACGGCAGCATTTTCATGACGACGGCCTGCATCACGACCAGGCCCATGGCGAACAGGATCGCAACGAATACGCCACCCAGCAGCCAGCGTCGTGGCCGCTTGCCCGCAGCCCCGCGCAGGAACGGGCCGACGAGCTTGCGAAACAGCTGATCGAGCCACCGCGTAGAGGCATCGTCGATCTGGTGTTCGGAATGATCGCTCTTCAGCAGCTTGAGGCAGGCCCACGGCGTAATGATCAAGGCCACAGCCAGCGACAGCAGCATACCGATGCTGGCGTTGATCGGGATCGGGCTCATATAGGGCCCCATCAGCCCGGTCACGAAAGCCATTGGCAGCAACGCTGCGATTACCGTGAAGGTCGCAAGAATCGTCGGTCCGCCCACCTCATCGACGGCCGGCGGAATCGCCTCGAACAGGGTCTTGCCGCCCATCGCCATGTGTCGATGGATATTCTCCACGACAACGATGGCGTCATCGACGAGGATACCGATCGAGAAGATCAGCGCGAACAACGAGACTCGGTTGATCGTGAAACCCCAGGCCCACGATGCGAACAGGGTCAGCATCAGTGTCACCACAACCGCCGAGCCAACAACCACCGCTTCGCGCCAACCGAGCGATACCATTATCAGCAGAATGACCGACACCGTTGCAAAGGCGAGCTTCTGGATGAGCTTCTTTGCTTTGTCGTCGGCGGTCTTGCCGTAGTTACGCGTCACGGTGTATTCGACACCGTCGGGTATGAAAATACCGCGCAGCGCGCCGAGCCGATCGACAACCTGCTCAGCCATGCGCGCGGCATTCGTACCAGGTTTCTTGGCAATGGCCAGCGTCACGGCAGGCGCAACAATGCCCGGCTCAAGGCCGACCGCCACGGCGGCTGCACCACTGCCAAAACGCACGTACTGTTCCGGATGGTCCGGACCCTCGGAAACGTCAGCTACATCGTCGAGGTAGATGGCTTTGCCGCCGATGACGCCCACCACCATCTCGGCGACGTCGTCGCGGTCAGCGAGAAACGTGCCCACGGTAACCGGGACGTTTCTGTTATCGGCGACCAGAGAGCCCGCGTGGGACACAACATTGCTGACCTGCAGCGCATAGCGCAACGCGTCCAGTGACAGCCCGTAGGCGGCCATGCGTTGTGGATCGAGCTTGACGTGCACGACCTGGTCGGGACCGCCAACCGTGTAGACGTCGCGCGTACCCGGGACGCGTTTGATCTCCGCTTCGATAGAGTACGCGATTCGCTGCAGCTCATGCGCGCCGCGCGCCGGATCCGTGGTCCACAGCGTTACGGTGACGGTCGGTACATCGTCGATCCCCTTCGGCTGTATCAGCGGCTGCAGAACGCCGCTACCCGGCGGCTGCCAGTCCTGATTGGAGTACACCGCGTTGTACAGCCGCACGATAGCGTCGGTGCGGTCCTCACCGACCTCGAACTGTATCGTCAGGACGGCCATGCCGGGTTTCGATACCGAGTAGGTGTGCTTGACACCTTCGATTTCCGCCAGTACCTGTTCCATCGGCACGGCCACGATGTTCTCGACCTCCACCGCACTGGCACCCGGGAACGGGACAAAGATATTGGCGAACGTCACGTTGATCTGCGGTTCTTCCTCGCGCGGCGTCACAGCAATAGCAAACAGGCCCAGCAGCAAACCGGTCAGCGCAAGCAGCGGCGTTATCTTCGAGTCCTGGAATTTCTTCGCCAGCGAGCCCGAAAAGCCGAGTTTCCTGTTGGCAGCCGGCACTTACTTCGCTCCCGACTGCTCTTTGAGGTAGATCCCGGCGGCCACCGGCTCTGCGGCGACGAGTTCGCCTTCGCTTAAGCCTGCAAGGACTTCGATGGACTCACCATAGCGGCGCCCTAATCGGACCTGGCGGAGCAAAACCCGTTCGTCAGTAGCCACGTAGACGGCACTAAGTTCGCTGCGGCGGACGACTGCATCCGCCGGAACCAACAGTCGTCTTGTCTCACCCACAACAAACCCGACTTTGACGATCATGCCCGGATACAGCGTCGCACTGCCGTCCGGCAGATCGACTCTTACGCGGAATGTGTTTGCGGCAGCATCGGCCACCGGGTAAAACGTCAGCTCCGTTCCGGCGATACGATCGTCTTCGATGTAAACGAACGCTTTACCGATGGTCCGGATCGCATGGAACATGCTCTGCGGAACGTCCACGTTCACGCGCAGGGATTGCAATGACAAGCCGGTGATTAGCGGCTGGCCTGGCGAAACCAGTTCGCCAAGCTCGACGTGTCGCTGCGCAACGATGCCCGCGTAGGGAGCCCGAACCACGGTGTACTCCAGCTGTTCCCGCGCGGTGTCAACGCCTGAGCTTGCGGCGTTCAGGCGTGCCTGCGCTGCGTCCCGATTTGCTTTCGCCTGATCGAAACGCGACTGCGAGACAGTGCCATTCTCGAACATACTCGAGACCCGTTCGAATTCCTGCGAGGCCTCGGCATAGCGGGCCTGGCCTTCCTCGAACGACGCTTCCGCGCGCGTCAGTGCCGCGCGCTGTTCGGTATCTGTAAACCGCATGATGACTTTGCCCGCGTCAACGAAGTCGTTGACATCGAACGGCAGCTCGGCGATGCGTCCGGAGGTTTGCGCAGACACGGTCGCCTGGTTGACGGCTTCGATGCGACCATCCCAGAGGCGTTCGCGCGGCGCAACCTCGTAAGTGACAGGGACGATCTCGAAAGGAACAGCGGCCACGGCGGCTCCGGTCAGCGTGCACCACAGCACAAAGCTACTAGCGAAAATCCTGAATGGGTTCATAGCCGCCCTACTCCTCTGGCGATTTCATACAACGCCAGCCTGGCGTCGAATCCTGCGTTGTCATGGTTGCTTCGACTCCGGCTGCGCAATACCTCGGCGTCGAGTACTTCGGTATTCGTGCCCTCGCCGTTACGGTAGCGGTCGCGCACGACGCGCAGGTTCTCCGCCGCTTGTTCCACGGCGCGCTCTGTCAGCCGCTTACGTTCAGTTGTCTCGTTCAGCCGCAGCCAGGCTTGTCTAACCTGTAGCTCAACGTGGGACCTGAGGTTCTGCTGCTCCTGTCGAATCGCTTTTTCCCTGAACAACAGCGCACTGGCTTTCTTGCGAGCCTGCCCACCGTCGAAAAGTGTCCAGTTCAGGCCTACACCAACCATCCAGAACTCATCGCGGTTCAGGAAGTCGTTTTGTAAGGCCATATACCCGCCGATAAGGCCGAGCTGGGGTCGCGCGCTCGCCCTGGCCGACTGTGACTGGTATCGAAACGCATCGGCAGCCGCGTCAAGTGCCGCCAGTTCAACGCGATTCTGCATGGCGATGGCGGTCAACGTGCTTAGCGATACCACGTCCAGGTCAGGATCAATACCCGGCAGCTTCGCATCGAGATTAACCGCGGCGTCCAGTGACCGGGCCAGTGCCCTGTTATAGGCGGCACGTGCGAGATCGAGTCTGTTGCTCGCCTGCAACCTGCCCTGCTCGACATCCGCGAGCGAAACAGCCGCCGCCAGGTAGTCGTTACGGGCGATCGAACCCGACTTGAACATGTCTTCAACATCACGGACATGTGCCGCAAGACTCATCACACTGCTGTCCGCAACCGCCAGTGCGCTCTCTGCACGCAGCACGTCAATGTAGTGCCTCGCAACACCAAGCTTGATGTCCTGTTCGCTGGCCGCCGACTGCGACCGCCGCACGCCAAGCATGGACGCCGCGGCGCCTATCCGGTTGCCGACCTGACCCCCGGTGTAGAGCGGCACCGTCACACGCGCGTCGGCCATCTTCATGGTTTCTCCACCAAACAGCGGCAATACGGCCGGCACTCCGGCACCACTGAAATCGAACGCCGGCGCCTCGTCAAACCGGGTAATTCCGGCGCTCGCAGAAACAGCGGGCAGGCGCCCCGCTTTGGCCGCCAGGAGATCTGCTTCGGCCGCCGCAACCTGGCTCCGGGACGCCTGGATGAGCGGGTCTTCTCCGAGGGCGATAGCCCACGCGGCCTCGAGACCTTCGCTTTGACTAGCCTGTGCGAAGCCTCCCGAGGTCATACCGATCACCACGAGAACGTACTTAAATAATTGATTCAATTGAGAAACCCTGAGCCAGACGTGGCATCATACGTTAGCATTACATTAGATTATGCTTAATTATAGTTTACTAATATCTAATATACTAGCCCCGATTTAACAGCGTGGTAGCTTCAGCCGATGTTCCTGCCCGTCAAGCCAGATTTTCACCTGCCGCGGTTTCCAATCCTCACCCTGCTCGTCTGCCTGATCTGCACCGGAGTTTTTCTGAAACAACAGAGTGACTGGCATGAATTCGGTATGGCGATGGAGCGCTTCTGCGGCGCGTCGCGGAGCCACCTCGAGACGATCATCTTTGATCGCATAGCCGCGTCTCAGGGTACCGACAACTGTGCGGAAATCATGTACACCATAGCCAACGATCCGGAACGGGACTCGGCCGAGGTCATCAGGGATATGGCGGGTGAAATGCGCCCGCTCAGTGGATTCAATTCGGCTGACTCGTCCGTTTACGTTGCGCAAATGCTTGAGGACGAAGTGCGTCGCTACAACAGCCTGGTTCCCGCCGATCCTGATACCGGGCTCGCCTACTACACTGGCTCCTGGAATCCGTGGACAATGATCACATCGAGTTTCGCGCACGGCGACTGGGGCCACATCATCTTCAACCTGGTCTTTTTCTTCGCATTTGCAGCGGCCGTGGAGACGCTGATCGGGAGCCTCTGGTTTGTGGCCTTCGTTCTCGTTGATTCCTGGTTCATTGGTCTTACCGGCTCTATGGCAGCGGCAGCCTCCGGTGGGCACTACTGGACGCTCGGTCTTTCCGGCGTCGTTATGGGAATGATGGGTCTTTTCGCGTACCTGTTACCGAAAGGCAAGATCCGGTGCTACTACTTCTTCATCATCATCTTCGGTTCAATTGCCATACCCGGATGGATGCTCGCAACATGGTATATCGGTGGTGATGTCATTCAACTCCTCACGCGTGATGATCACGGTGTGGTGAATGTCATGGCCCACGTAATGGGTGGTATCGGCGGCTACCTTTTCGGGCTCGTGTTTCTGCGTAAGATTCGCGCAAACGCCGAAGACATTCAGTATGCCTTTGAGCGCCAGGCCTTCGAGAAGCGCATGCGGTAGCCCATCCAAGTCTTGCTTGGCTGAACATGACGAATGTCGGGGCCATGGTGGTACGCACGCCAGTTGCTCGCCAATGACGCGCCCTCTGCATCAGCGCCCGCCCTGATCGCGCCATGCCTGGCCAGGCGCTCTGTGTCAGAATCGGCTCACAAATCAACGAGAATGGCGTCTTCACCCCGGAGAATAATCATGCGTTCCCGACTCATTTCCGCCTTAGTTCTGATCACCTCGGCACTGTGCACCGGTGCCGCTTCTGCAGAGACGATCGCCATTATTGGAACCGGCAACGTAGCGTCGGCACTGGGCCCGGAGTTTGCTGCACAGGGCCACACGATCGTGTATGGCTCGCGCAAGCCCGAAGGTAGCGATGCACAGGAGCTGGTTGCAAGAACTGGAAACAACGCTTCCGTAACGACACCGGGCGAATCAGTTAAAGACGCCGATATCGTCGTACTTGCCGTTCCCGGCACGCGCGTCAAAGAAATCGTAATGGGCCTGGGCGAACTCTCCGGCAAGATCATCATCGACCCAACCAACCCGATGGAACGCGAGCTCATGACGTTTCGCCACAGCGTGGCAACGTCAAACGCCCAGATCGTCCAGGAACTGCAGCCCGATGCCGACGTCGTAAAAGCTTTCAACACCTTGAGCTGGAAAACGATGATGGATCCGGAAAGCGCCGGCGGCCCCATATCGGTGCCGTTAGCCGGCAACAGTCGCGGCGCGAAGAAAGTCGTGGCGAAACTGGCATCGGGCATGGGGCTCGAACCGATCGATGTCGGCAACGTCGAGAACGCACACTGGGTCGAGGGCATGCTGCTGCTCTGGATCAACAACCGCTTTAGTCCGCGCAACTCGTTTGACTTCTACCTGAGACAAGCAGAATGAACCCGCGCCTCGCACTTGTCCTGCTCAGCCTGTTAGCGGCACCCGCCACGTTTGGGGCAGAAAATTACGACCAGCTCTTTGAGAAAGCTATCAAGGCAGTTGATTTCGAGTTTCACAAGACGTGGGCCTATACCGAGACACGCGTTGAAAGCGAGCACGTCTGGGTGGGACGATTTGATCCACGCCGGAAGTCGAATCAGCGCTGGGAACTGCTGACTATCGACAACCGTACTCCCACCGAGAAGGAAATAGAGAAGTACCAGGAAGAACGGATTGGGGATCACTCCGGGAACGAGAATGACAGCGTCGAAGCGATGGTCGAGCCGGACTCGCTTCGGCTGATCGAGGAAACCGGGGATCATTGGCTACTGGGGTTTAACCCTGGCGAAGACGAGCACGCGATTATGGACAGCCTCGACGCGACGATTCGGATCAACAAAGCCGGACCCTACCTGGAGTACATAGACCTTCGCGCCCGCTCACCAATCAAGCCTGCCATGGGCGTGAGGATCGCAAAACTGGTGACAAGACTGACCTTTGGGCCGGCCGTGGAAGGAGGTCTCGTGGTGCCATTGTCGACGCAGGTCGAAGTCAAGGGCCGAGCCTACCTGTTCATCAGTTTTGACGAGCAGGAGCTGTTTCGCAACAGCGACTTCGAATACGCGGGTGAGGAGTAGAGAATGGTGCCGGATAGGTGATTCGAACACCTGACTTCCACATTACGAATGTGGCGCTCTACCAACTGAGCTAATCCGGCACAGATAAGCGGCGCGAAGTATAGCCTCGCCGGCTCGGTCCGAAAAGGGCCTCGGCGAATTAATCCTGCCGACGGCGGACCTTGATCAAAACCTCGACGCTCTGGCTCTCGGTACCCTCGGGTAGCCGCGGCAGCGCGCTGAAGCAAATATCGTGCTCGTCGATGTCGGTCAGCTCGCAGGTATCGACATTATAAAAGTGGTGATGCGGCACATTCGAGGAGTCGTAGTAGCGGCGCTCCGGATCCACGCTGAGCTCTTTGACAAGCCCGCGTTCTCCGAACAAATTCAGTGTGTTATAGACGGTTGCCTTGGATACGGCACCGCCCGATTCGCGCAGTCGATCCAGAATCTGCTCGGCGGACAAGTGCTGCGGTTTCGCGAGCAATATTTCTGCGATCTTCAGCCGCTGGGGGGTTGGCTTGATGCCGTATCGATGTAGTTTATCGAGGATATCGGAGCGCGCCATGCTGTACGTCCTGTGAATCCGGAATTGTTTCCGAGGATACCATGTCTGCGGACTCCGGCGGCACGAGCGCAGCGGCATTTCCGCGAATATGGCGGACATTCGACGGCGGCGTCACGGTGGGGCTCCCGGTGACAATGGGCCAGGACAAGGAGGTCCACCATGGTCCGGCAATCACCCGGTTACTCGCTCTACGAATTGCTCGTCACGACGTCGCTGATCGCCGCATTGCTGACGATTGGCATACCGTCTTTCGGGTCCCTGCTGGCCCGGCAGCGCCAGGTCGTCGAGGTCAATGCCCTGTTTCACGCGATTCACCTGGCGCGCAAGGAATCGATCATGCGCCGCAAGGTGGTTTCGCTCTGCCCGAGCGGCGACGGCCTGCAGTGTCTCGGTGGCAGAGACTGGTCCAGTGGCTGGCTCATGTTCGAGAACAAGGATGGCGATTCACCGCCGCGCGTCGATCCTGGCGAGCCCGTCCTCAGGCATCACCAGGTCAACAGCAATATGATCGTCAAGGCGAACCGGGGCGCCTTCACCCTGCGGGCCACTTTCCGGCGTGCCACGAACGGTACTTTCGTCGTTTGCGACCGCAATAATCGGGCTTCGCCACGCGGCCTCGTCGTCAGCTATACCGGACGGCCTCGAGTCGCACTATCGACGCCCGCCGGCAGATCCTATACCTGCGCGGATTAAGTCAAATGCGATCAGCGAGAATAGACCGCTTATCGGCTTCGCCCGGCCGTTTGTCGGATAGTCCCACACGGCCCGCGGCCGCTCTCTATAGTGGCGCACATGAACAAGACATCCCAAAAGGGCTTCACGCTCTACGAATTGATGATAACCCTCACGATCGTCGGCATGGTGATGGCCATTGGCGTGCCTAATATGATCGCCTACAGCCAGAACAGTCGCATGACCGCCACGGCCAACGACCTCCATGCGACGTTCCACTACGCACGAAGTGAGGCCTCACGGGCCAAGACTTTTATAACGATCTGTGCGAGCGCCAACTCGATGGCCGCATCACCCACCTGTAGCGGCAACTGGCAAGACGGCTACATTGTTTTTCTCGACCTTGATGGCGACATCGCCGTCGGTGTTGGCGATACCATACTTCGCCAGGTCCCGGCCTTGGCAGCCGACGTTACGATGAATGTGGCCAATGACGCCAAGTACTTCGGTTTTGCCGGCACAGGATTGGGGCGCGGCCAGGTTGGCGCGGCTGTAGCGCTTACGCAAATTGTCATGTGCGACAAGCGGGGCAACATTACAGCCTCAGGCGGCAGTTCTGCCGCACGCCTGTTTTTAGCAACACCGCTTGGTCGCGCAACCATCCAGCGCGATAAAGATATGATCCAGGAAGTAATGGACGACAACAGCTTCACGTGCTCGTAAGGCACTGTGAACCGTTGCGCGCAAGCTAAGGAACTGAGAGATATGACAGTCAAGAACACAAATCTCCGCACGATCCGAAACGAGACCGGCTTTTCATTGGTCGAGGTTCTGATCGCCCTGGTAATCATGTCCGTCGGCATGCTCGGTATTGCCGGCCTGTACGTTGAAGGCATGAAGGCCGGTCGTACCTCCACGTTTCGCCACCACGCCGTGACTCTAGCCAGCGACGTAGCCGACCGAATTCGCGCTAATCCGCGGGCCGGCGTCGTTTATGAAGGCGTTCGCGGTGACAATAACTGTGTGTTGGGCGGCGTCGATTGCACGCCGGCACAAATGGCGGCCAACGACATCGACCTCTGGCTTACGCAGGCCGATGAAATGCTGCCGAACGGCAGCATCGAAATCACTTTCGATGACACGGTAACGCCGAATACCTACGCGATCGAAGTGAGCTGGGACGAGGCCGGCGAGACGGCGCCGAGCTACGCTATCATCATCCCGGTCAACCCGTTTTAGGAGGGTGCATCGCATGCAATCATCACCAAGAATATTTACCCACCGACAGGCCGGCCTGACATTGGTCGAACTGATGGTCGCACTGGCTATCGGCTCGTTCCTGATGATCGGTACGATCAATATTTATAACCAGAGCCGTGAGGCTTTCGTTATCAACGAGTCAATCGCCCGCGTGCAGGAGACCGCACAGTTCGCGATGGACACGATCGAAGCAGACCTTCGCATGGCGAGCAACTGGGGTCGCAACAGCCGCGGCCTGCAGATCGAGGGACGCTCCTTCACTGACGTTGCGGACCCTACGAGCCTTACGCCGCCCGCTGACTGCGGCGTACGCTGGGTACTTGACCTCGCGTTGCCAATTGACGGCTTCAACAACAGCTATGGGCTTGCCTGCCTGCCGACGACCGATGCCGGCACCGCGCAGACGTTCTCAGACACCATCACGGTACGGCGTGGAAGCGTCGCCCCGGTGCTCCCGGCGAACGGTCGCCTGCAGATCCAGAGCTCGCGCATTGCAGGCCAGTTGTTTTTCAATGGCATTGTACCGTCGATTTTTACGCCGGCCGCAGACCCGACGTCTCCCGCGCAGGCGACAGACCCGTCGGCGACCCATAATTTGCTGGTGAACAGTTACTACGTCGCGCAGGAATCCGAGCTGATACCCAATACGCCGACGCTGCGCCGCAAAACGCTGACGATTAATTCGGGTGCGTCAGTCATAAATGACCAGGAAGTCGCGCCCGGCATCGAGAATATCCAGCTGCAGCTGGGCATCGACATGAACGGTGACAACACGGTCGATCGCTACGTCAATCCAGGTGATGCTGTTTACAACCCAACCGCGCCAAGCGGCTATTCGCCCGGCGCTACTGTCCTTACAGCACGCGTCTGGCTGGTGGTTCGAAGCACAACTCGCGAACTGGCCGTACAGGACGCCAATGACTACAAGCCCGGCGATGTCGATCTTGGCACGTTCTCCGACGGCTATCGTCGGATGGAAGTCTCGAAGACCATACTCTTACGTAATGCCAGAACCTGATCAAGAGAAGAATTATGAAAACTATCAATCAGACAATCGGTAGACGCAACAGGCAACAGGGCGCCGTTCTCGTTATTAGCCTCCTGCTGCTCGTTGTCATCACAACGCTTGCTATTTCCGGCATGAACACGGCCACAACCGAATTGGCGATGGCTCGAAACGACCAGAACTATGAGTTCGCCTTTCAGGCGGCTGAGACCGGCCTGGATACGATCATGTCTATGGGGCGCTTCGTGCCTTCACCTACGCCGTTGGACCTTGGCACGTCTTACGTCACCGGCAGCACGAATGATGCTTACAAGGGAACCGTGTTCACCGAAGACACAACGCTGGTTCCCGATAGTGCCTTCAGCCTTGGCGTTGGCAGCGGCATATCCGCTTATCACTTCCTCGCCACCTCGGAGGCAAAATCCAGTCGTGCGCCAGGAAGTGATACCGACCGCGACGCAAGCGCGCTGCATACCCAGGCTTTCTATGTTGTAGGCCCCGGGAACGACTCACTCTAGTTTTGGCACGGAGCATTCCGATGAAAACAATGACAACCGCCTTTATTTCGCTGCTGCTCGTAATGAGCGCGACCGCGATGGCACAAGATTACGCGCCGACCCGAACCTACGAGGTGCTGGTGCAGTCGGTGCGGCTACCGAGCGGCCCGAGCGGCACGATTACGGTCAAGGAATGCGATGACTGTGATTACGAAACGTATCGCGTAACCGAACGAACGGTTTACTCGGTCGATGGCAAAACTATGAGACTAAACGACTTTCGTATGGTTATTGAAAGCCTGAGACTCAGCAGCGGCCACGTCGTCAACGTAAGGCGGGACCTGCAGAGCAACACGATTGTGAAAGTGTTTGTTTACACACAATAAGCGGCTCGGAAAGGATACTGGGGACAGAATTATGAATATTCATTTGAACAAGACACTATCGATCGCCGCGTCATTGCTGGTTACGCTGGTCGCCGGCGCACCGGCTATCGCAGACGACACAGAGCTGCTCGTTGTCGATCCCAGCAAAACGGTTGCCTCGCCTCCGAACATCATGTTCATTCTCGATACGTCGGGAAGTATGGGCGACCCGGTCGATACGACCAGGCCGTATGACAATACGGAAATCTACTCCGGATCCTGCGCTGCAGACGAGTTCTACTGGACGACGCTGGATATCGAGCCGAGCTGCGTCGGCGGCACCAATACCAAGTTCGTCAACGAGGCGGCCTTTGTTTGTGCGGACGCCACGCTGCGTATGACCGGCATTGGCGCATACGCCGGTGTCATGGTGCAATACCGGGCCGACGCCACCAGCTCCGAGCGCTGGCAGCAGTTGCAAATCGGCAACGCCACAGGACTGGTTGAATGCCAGAACGATGAAAGTGTGCATGGCGACGGCACGATCGGAGACTACTATGCCCAGGCCGGTACGGATCTTGCCCCATTCACATCGGACCCGAGCGCGGCTTTGACATGGGGTAGCGGCGACGCGACCCAGGCCTATACCATTTATGACGGTAACTACCTGAACTGGAAAGAAACTCCGGTCACCGCGAGCATCCCCAAGATCGACATCATGAAGGCGGTAACCAAGAACCTCATGAACGCGATCGAGGATGTAAACGTTGGCCTCATGCGTTTCACTGGCTCTGACGGCGGGCGCGTGCTGCATGCCATCAGCCCGCTCAATAGCGATCGCGCGGCAATCCTGGCAAAAATCAATGGCCTCGCCGATGGCGGCGCCACGCCGTTGGCCGAAGCGCTGTACGAGTCTGCCCTGTACTGGCGTGGCCTGAATGCGGACTACGGCAACCTGCAACTCGAAACCGACACGCTAAGCCCCGATTTCGGGCTGCCGATTGGCGATATCGATCCGAAAGCATTTGTCGGCGAGGCGCCGGGCGGCTACCAGAGCCCTTCGATGCCGGTCTGTACACGCAACTTCAACGTATTGCTCAGTGACGGCATGCCTGTTAACGACGTAGACGCGCAGACCAAGGCGCCCACTCTGCCGGACTTCGGCAGCGCGACCTGCGACGGCACCGGCGAAGGTCGCTGTCTCGACGATATCGCAGCGTACCTGTCCACGGTCGACATCAGTGCATCGACGACCGGCCCACAGGTCGTAACAACCCACACCATCGGCTTCGATATCGATCTGCCAATTCTGCAGGCAGCGGCGGCCGAGTCGGGTGGTGACTACTACAAGGCGGAAGACGCCGAATCGCTGACGACGGTTCTGATGCGCATTATTGAGAGCATTGTGGACAAGGGCCTGTCGTTCACGGCGCCGGCTGTTGCCGTTAACACATTCAACCGTACCCAGAACCTGAACGATCTCTACGTATCGACTTTTCTTCCGGACGCCAAGGTCCACTGGCCCGGTAACCTGAAGAAATACACGATCAGTAGCGGTGTTATCAAGGACGCCAGAGACGACGACGCAGTCGATACCGACAGCGGTTTCTTCAAGAACACCGCGCGCAGCATCTGGACGCCGACTGGAACGAATGACGGTACCGACGTAACGCTCGGTGGAGCGGCGAACAAGCTACCGCTGTCGGATGATCGCAATGTCTACACGAACAACGGCTCGTTCAGCGACCTGACGGCCGGAAACAACGTCCTCACGCCGTCCAACGTGGACGACTTCAGCGATGCCGACTTTGGCCTCACGGGTGCTACCGGAGAGCCGAGCCGGGAAGATGTCATTCGCTGGGCACGCGGCCAGGACATTCTGGATGATGACGTCGACGGCCTGACCACGGACACGCGCTATGTGATGGGCGATCCGCTGCATTCACAGCCGGCTGCCGTAGCTTATGGCTCCGATCCTTCGGACCCTGACGTCGTTGTGTTTACGGCGACCAATGACGGCTATTTCCATGCCGTCGATGGCGACACGGGCGTTGAGCTCTGGTCGTTCATCCCCAAGGAGTTCCTGCCGAACCTGCCCGAGCTGATGCTCAACGGTAGTTCGACTTATAAGCAGTACGGCATCGATGGCGACATTGTCCCCGTCGTCGCTGATCTGGATGACAACGGCATCATCGACGGCGACGACTTTATCTACGTCATCTTCGGCCTGCGTCGCGGTGGCAGCACCTACTACGCGCTGGACGTGACGGACAAAGACTCACCGGAATTGCTGTGGACTGCGAGCTATCCGGAATTCGGCCAGAGCTGGAGCAAGCCGGTGGTTGCGCGCGTTGACCTTGTACACGGCAGCCTGAACGCTCAGAAAGCCGTTGTCATCATCGGCGAAGGCTACGACACGGTGCATGACACCGCGGCATTGCCCAGCACTGCTGATAACGCCGGTGCCGGCATCTCGATGCTGGACCTGCTGACAGGTGAGCGCCTGTGGCGAGCCGGTCGGGCCGATGCGGACCTTACGCTTTCGACAATGACTCGTGCGATGCCCAGCCAGATTCGGGTTATCGACTTCAGTGGTGACGGCTTCATTGACCGGATGTACGCTATTGATGTTGGCGGCCAGCTGTTCCGCTTCGACATTTTTCGAAACGAGGCACCGGCCGACCTGGTGACCGGCGGCGTCATCGCCCGATTCGGTGGAGAAGGTGTAGCAACGGCCGGGACGACCGATACGCGTCGCTTCTACTCCGCACCCGATGTATCTATCTTCACGGACCCGGCTCTCAATCGCCGCTTCCTCGCGATTGGTGTGGGTAGCGGCTACCGTGCCCATCCGCTGGATGCCAGCGCCGCGGACGCTTACTACTCGCTTCGCGATCCGGGCTTGTTCTCGAAGCTGGATCAGGACGCGTACGACATCTATGACGTCGCGTTGGACGGGGACATGGCTGAAGTTAGCGGCCAGGTGAACACCGTTATTGGCAGCGACGACCGCGGCTGGAAGTTCACGCTCCCGGCGGGACAGATGATGCTTTCCGCTTCCGCCACGTTCGACAATTCTGTGTTCTTCATTGGCTATCAGCCCGATGTGCTGTCCGCCGCGACCTGCCAGGTAGCCCCCGGAAACAACTACTTGTATCGCGTCGAAGTCGCGAACGGCGACCCGGTGGCGAATAACCTCGACACGATGACACCGGGCGAGAGCAACGCGGCACGGACAACGTCGCTGCAACAGGGCGGTATCGCACCAACGCCGACGTTCCTGTTCCCCGGAGCACCGGATCCTTGCACGGGAGCCGCCTGTTCGCCGCCGCCGATCGGCTGCGTCGGCGTAGAGTGCTTCAACCCGGGCTTCACGAACAACCCTGTGCGCACGCTGTGGACGCAGGACGGGATTGAATAATTGAGTAATGGTTCCGGACTTTTTAGTCCGGAACCCGGATAATTTAGCGATAGTTCAACTGGTTACGGACAGGGCAGGAAGACGCAGGACGCGACGCCCAACAAGGACAAATTCGGAGAAAAGAAGATGACTATTCGCAAAACACTGATCGCTACATTATTACTGCTAGGTGCGCCCGCATTCGCGTTGATCGATGCAGTCGAGCTGTCGCCCGACAACATCATTCTCCCGGGTACTCCCAGCGGTACGATGACATTCAAACCCTGTGTGGGAGAGTGTGACGAGGATCATAAAAGAGCACGACTGACCGCCGATACGAGATTTGTGATCGACGGCAGAGCTGTCAAATTCGATGAGTTCAGGAGGGGTCACGCCACCTTGAAACGTAGCAAAGATAGCTACGCACTGGTGAGCTACGAAACAGAGACGAATACCGTTACAACAATAGAGATAAGTCGGTAGACACTATTTACTTGTGACTGACTGAGATATCCGGTCACGGAATGACTGAAGAGGAAAGGACCATGTTTAAGTCCAGGAAACGGACCGCTTGGGCAGGTTTAGGACTGCTGCTCTCACTGACGATCTCATCTCCCGTTTGGGCCGATGACGTCGAGCTATTGCTATCGACGCCAGGCCTCAGCGGCGCGGCACAACCCAACCTGCTATTCATCCTGGACTCATCCGGCAGTATGACCGGCGAGGTCTCGACTCAGCCGCCCTACGACCCGGCGGTCGTTTATCCCGGCAGCTGCGAAGCCGACAAGTACTACTGGAAAGACGGTACCAGCAGCTGGGTGCCAACCTGTGGCAGCAGCTACAAATTCAAGAAAACACGATTTAACTGTGCCCAGGGCGCCGCGCAAATTGCGACGGCCGGCAAATTTTCCGACACCATGGCGATGTACCGCCAGTACGAAAGCGGCAAGGAAGCCTGGTATACGCTCGACCGCTGGGAAGACGACGCATCTGTCGAGTGTGAAGAAGACTCGGGCGTACATGGTCCCAATGGCGGCAACGCCCTGACAAAACCGTACGCGCGTAGCGGAACCAACAGAAACAACAAATATACGAGCAAGTCCAATAGAGAAGTCAACTGGGGATCCTGGCCTACTCATCGAGTAGTAACGGTATACGATCCCAACTACCTCAATTGGCGTAACGGACCGACGGCGGAGAACCTGCGCAAGACCGACATCGTCCAAGCCGTAACCAAGAACGTCCTCGGCTCGATGAACAACGTCAATGTCGGCTTCATGCGCTTCGACGGCAATAACGGCGGTCCGGTCATGTTCGGTCTCAAAGATCTCGATACAAACCGAACCGCGGCAAATACTATTGTCGATAACCTCCCTGCCAGCGGCAACACGCCGCTCGCAGAAACGCTGTACGAAGCGGCCCGCTATCTCAGTGGTATGAGCCGGGACTACAGTGACTACGACGACACGGATTCGGCGGCCCTGATGGCCCCGGTTACCAGTGCTTCGAAGTACAAGCAGCCGGTCGAATACACGTGTTCGAAGAACTTTGTCGTACTATTGACTGACGGCCTGCCAACGGCGGACCGTGACATCTACACCAAGATCAATGCGGCGGCGCCGGTCGGTCTACCCAACTACGGTACTGTCACCGGCCGCACCGGATGTGCCGGAGCAGACGTTAACGGGCAATGCCTGGACGATGTCGCGGACTACCTGGCTAAAGCCGACCTGAACCCGAATGTTGATGGCGTACAGTCATCAACCCTGTATACGATCGGATTCGGACTCCCGGGAGAGGACGCGGACGCGGCGGCTACCTACCTGACCGAAGCAGCGGATGCAGGCGGCGGCAAGTACTTCGTAGCCAACAACGTTGGCGACCTGACGGAGGCCCTGACGGAAATCACCAGCGATATCTTCAAGCGCGATATTTCCTTTACGGCGCCTGCTGTTGCGGTCAACGCTTTCAATCGAACCCAACACCTGAATGATCTGTATGTCTCCGTGTTCCGCGCCAAGGACGAAGTCCACTGGCCGGGCAACCTGAAGAAGTACGTGATCAGGGGAGTGGGTATCGAAGATGCCCTCGATAACGACGCCATCGATCCGGATACCGGCTTTTTTGCCGGCACCGCCAAGAACTTCTGGAACCAGGGCGCATCTGCTGATGGCGCTGATGTCTACAAGGGCGGTACCGCCAACATCCTGCCTCAACCGGACAGCCGCAAGGTCTACACCAACAACGGCAGCAGCGATCTGACGATAGCGGGCAACGCGTTGACCTCAGGTAATGCGGGGCTCTACACGCCGGGGGACTTCGGTCTCGTCGGTGCCGCTGGCGAGCCTGCGGTGGCAACCCTGATCGACTGGACGCGTGGCATGGATGTCAAGGATGACGACGGCGACGGCGACGTGACGGAATCGCGGGGATCCATGGGTGACACCCTGCACGCGCAGCCTGCGGCCGTGGTCTACGGCAAGACCACTGGCTATGACGTTGTAATTTATACAGCGACCAACACTGGTTACCTGCACGCTATCGACGCCGATAGCGGCGTAGAGAAGTGGGCGTTCATACCAAATGAACTGCTCGATAACCTGGGCGATCTGTACTTCAATGAGAACGTCGACTACAAGAACTACGGACTCGACGGCGACGTTGTGCCCGTCCTCCACGATGCCAACAACGACGGCATTATCACTACCAGCGATGGCGACTTCGTCTACCTGGTATTCGGTATGCGGCGCGGTGGTGACAACTATTACATGGTTGAGGTCTCGGACCCCGACAAACCGAAACTTCGCTGGGTTCGTTCGTTCCCGGAACTTGGTCAGACCTGGTCGCCACCGGTCGTTGCCAAGATCGACATCGATAGCACGCTTCAGCAAAGCCCGCAGAAAGCCGTAGTTGTGATCGGCGGGGGCTATGACACGGCGCATGACTCACCGGCGCACCCGACCACGGCAGACGCCGAAGGCGCCGGCATCATGATGCTGGACCTAAGGACCGGAGACCGCATCTGGAGAGCTGGTATCGATAGCGGCGCGGACCTTGAGCTGAGCAAGATGACGCGCTCCATTCCCGGCCGTATTCGGGTAATCGACCTTAATGGCGACGGCCTGGCGGATCGCATGTACGCAGCTGATCTCGGTGGCCAGATCTGGCGATTCGACATCGCGAATGGCGCCCAGCCGAACAAGGTCGTTGCGGGCGGAGTAATAGCTCGCCTCGGCGCCGAAGGACTGAGTACTCCGACCAGTGCAGATACACGGCGTTTTTATACAACGCCTGATGTATCGATATTGACCGACAAAGAGCAGAACCGCCGCTACCTTGCGATTAGCATCGGCAGTGGCTACCGGGCGCATCCGCTCGATAACGACACCACCGATCGCTTCTATTCGATTCGCGATCCGGATCTGCTCAACCCGTTGACTCAGACTCAGTACAACAGCTACTCGATTATCGACGATGGCGATTTGACTGAGATCGGCGGCGCGTACGGTACATCGATTCCGTTGACTAAGGACGGCTGGATGTTGACGCTGCCCGCTAATGAGAAGGTTCTATCCGACTCGCAGACCTTTGACAACTCGGTCTTCTTCGTCACGATGGAACCGACGGCGGATTCGACAGACCCCTGTCAGGCGGGCATCAGTATTAACCGCCTCTATCGCCTGGACATTGTCAACGGTGACCCGGTCATTGACTACGGCGCTACGATTCCGACCGATCCGGACGATATCGACGCTGCGCGTGTAACCCAACTCGAGCAAGGTGGTATTGCACCGAAGCCGCAGTTCTTTTTCCCAAGCCCCGTAGATCCAAACTGCACGGGCGACGACTGCTCGCCGCCGCCTGTTGCTTGTGTCGGTGTCGAGTGTTTTGACCCGGGTTTCCCGAATTTCCCGGTGCGCACACTATGGACGCAGGACGGTATAGAATAGCCGGACCAGACAGGTCGGACGGAATTCAGGATATTAGTTATGCAAATGCGTAAGAAAATGCAGGGAATAACGCTGTTGGAGCTGATGATCGTGGTCGTGATCATCGGCATTCTGACCACGATCGCGTTCCCGAACTACCGCGATTTCGTGGCACGCGCGAAACGCGCCGAAGCCAAGGCGGGGCTGCTAAAGATCGCAACAAACCAGGAAAAGTTTTACCTGCAGAACCAGCGATTCGGCACGCTCGTAGAGCTTGGCTATGCCGCCACGACGATCCCCTCTGAATCTGGCACCTACACGTTCACTGTTGCGGCAAACCCGACGTGGCCGGAGAATTTCCTGGCAACAGCGACCTACATTCCCGACGACCAGGAAAAAACAAAGTGCCTGACGTTCCGAATTAACGGTGGCGCCACCAAGACGTCGGGGCCGTATACCGACTGCTGGACGCGAAAGAACTAGGTCGGGCTGCCGGAATCCGAACCGGCATTCTCGCCGGTTGCCGCTTCAGCGCGCGCCGTATCACGGCCGGAAAAGAACAGCGCATCGATAATCAACAACGCGGCGCCGACAGAAATGCCGGCGTCCGCCACGTTGAACGAGGGAAAAGCCCAGTTTCCGAACCATACCTGAATGAAGTCGGTCACGTGCCCCAGCAGGACGCGATCAATCAGGTTGCCAATGGCGCCACCCAGCACGAAAGCCAGGCCGCAGGATAATATCGCCTGGCCCTGCTTTCGAATTCGCCAGATCCAGACGGCAATTACGGCGCTGACCGTCGTGGCCAGCACCACGAAGAACCAGCGTTGCCAACCGCCGGCATTCGCGAGGAAACTGAAAGCAGCACCTTCATTTTTCTGGTGCGTCAGGTTGATAAAGCCATTGATCGGCACTCGATCGTAGAGCGGCAGCCACTCGACAATGGCCCACTTCGTCACCTGGTCGGCAATGACTATGACTGCCGCGACAACCATCCACGCGATGAATCGTCCGTTGCCTACGCTGATTTCTGCTTGATTATCCAATATCCGTGTTCCTGTCATACCGCCAATGCGGCGAGAGCGGTACGCGCATTTTCGGCATCAATGGCCATTTGTGCAACCAGATCGTCAACGGACCCGAACTTCTCCTCGGGGCGAAGGTGCGCAAGAAAGTCCACGTGAATGTATTCACCATAGATTTCCCTATCGAAATCAAACAGGTGAACTTCCAGCAGTGGCTTGCACAATTCGAACGTCGGCCGCGTGCCGAGGCTCGCGACGCCGTCCACCGCGCCATCGTCAAGACCGTATACGCGTACGGCGAATATTCCCATTACTGCGCTCTGGCGTCGTCGGATATCGACGTTAGCCGTCGCGTAGCCAAGCGAGCGCCCGACCTGCCTGCCCTTCACGACTTTTCCGGACATTCGATACGGGCGACCAAGCAGCGTGGATGCGCGCTGCACATCCCCATCCGCCAGCGTCTCGCGAATTATCGTGCTACTGACCCTGACACCATCGACAACGATACTCGGCACACGCTCAAGTCCAAACTGCAGCGCCCGGCTCGCCCGCGCCAAGTGCTCGATCGTGCCTTCGCGACGGCTTGCGAACCGAAAATCATCGCCAACCACGATATGGCGTGCATTTAGCCCGTGCACCAGGATCTGGCGGATAAACGCGTCGGCGCGAATGCCCCGCATGGCGGGACCGAATCGTGGGCAGAAAAAGATATCGATGCCGTGATCGGCCAGGGCGTCGAACTTCTCCCGAAAGCGCATGAGCCGCGCAGGCGGGCTCACTGCCGCAAAGAACTCTTTGGGCGTGGGCTCGAAGCTCATTACCACTGACGGGCGCTCGCTTCGTCGTGCTTCCCGAGTCACCCTATCCAGGAGTTGCTGATGACCAAGATGCACGCCGTCGTAGGCGCCAATCGTCACAACACTGCCATCCGCCAATGCACCGACAGGCAAGTCAGACAAGTGTCTTACCAGCCGCATCCTAGCTCTCCTTCAGGCGAAACTGCGACGGGCGCATGCCGAGAACCAGCAACGCCAGGAAGTAGCTGGCAGCCCCGGCAGCTACGGAAATCGTCAGCCAGTAGACGCGATCGAACAACGTAACGTCCAGCCACCAGGATAGCGGGCGACCCAGCTGGTAAAGCACCCCGCACATTGCGAGGTTCGCGATCCCGACACGTGTCAGCAGCGATAGCCAACCCGAGGAGTGACGAATCACCTGGTCTTTTCTCAAGCCCCGGTAAAGCAGGGCCGCGTTCAGAATCGCAGCCACGGACGTGGCAGCCGCCAGCCCGACATGCGGTCCATTGAAGCCCGTGGCGCTCAGGTACCACGCTGAGGCGACACTGAGTACCAGGTTGGTACCCAGCGCGACGAGACCGATGCGAACCGGCGTACGCGTGTCCTCGCGCGCAAAAAAAGCGGGCGCCAGGATCTTCACGAAGGAGAAGCCGATCAAACCGACCGCATACGCACGCAGCGCAAGCATTGTCATGGTGACCGAATTTTCATCGAAGATTCCTCCGAAGAACAACGTCGCAATCAGCGGACCTGACAGCAATATCAGACCGGCTGCTGCCGGCACGACGATGAGCAGCGCAAGCCGCATCGACCAGTCCAGTGTCTGCGCAAACTCCGTCTTGTCATCACTCGCCCAGAGCCGGGACAACGTCGGCAATGTGACGGTTGCCAGAGCGATACTGAAAAGGCCCAACGGAAATTCCATTAGCCGGTCAGAGAAATACAGGTAACTGATGCTGCCAACGGGTAACAGTGAGGCGATGATCCCTCCGATCAGCACGTTAATTTGCGCTACTGACGAACCGAATATCGCCGGGACCATCAGGCGAAACGCGCGCCGCACACCCTCATGCCTGGGCGACCAGGTCGGTCGTGGGAACGCGTGCAGTCTCGCCAGGAATGGCAGCTGAAAAAGCAGCTGCAGAATACCCGCCAGCAGTATCGCGTAGGCGAGTGCCATGACGGGCTGTTCGAGTCGAGGCGACACCCATACGGCCGCGGCGATCAGGACAACGTTCAGGATTACCGGGGTAAACGCCGGAACGCCGAAGCGCCCATACGTGTTGAGAATGCCACCCGCAAATGCGGTCAGCGAGACAAACAACAAATACGGAAATGTAAAGCGCAGCATCAGGGCCGCGAGATCAAAATCTCCACCGTCACCCACAAAGCCGGGAGCGACAATCAATACGAGTAGCGGAGAGGCGATGACGCCCACGAGGGTGATAAAGAACAGCACGATACCGAACGTACCCGCAACAGCATCGACGAATTCCCGGGCCTCGGAATGATCGTGTTTCTCACGATAACGCGCCATCACGGGAATGAAACCCGCCGAAAACGCGCCCTCAGCGAAAAAGCGCCTCAGCATATTGGGGATGCGCTGGGCTACGAGGAAGGCGTCCATGACCAGCGAGGCGCCGAAATAACGCGCGAATACCACGTCCCTCACCAGCCCAAGCACACGGGAGATGAGCGTCATGCCGCTGACTACCGCAGTCCTCAGCGCCAATTTCAGCCCGCTGTTCTGTTTTCTGGTCGTCATCGGAGCGCCGAGTTTAGCCCAAAAAAGTCATAAAATCAGTCATTTACACATTATGTCGCGCGTTTCGGCGCAGGCCCGTCAATGGCCATTGACAATGCGCCTCCGGCCACGAATAATACGCGGCTCTTTGAGAGCAGGACACGGGAAAACCAGTGGCAAACATCAAATCAGCGCAGAAGCGTGCCCGCCAGGCGGAGAAGACCCGCAAGCACAACATGGGTCTTCGCTCCATGATGCGCACGAAAATTAAAAACGTCGTCAATGCTTGTGACGCCGGCGACAAGGACACAGCCGTTGCTGCGTACAAAGACGCCGTGCCGGTCATTGACAGCATGATCAACAAGGGCATTGTCACCAAGAACAAGGCGGCACGTCATAAGAGCCGTCTGAACACACGCGTAAAAGCATTGTCGGCCTGAGCAACGCTAACGATCAAGAATAAGCCGGGCCTGCAATCGCGGGCCCGGCTTTTTTGTGCCTTGCCTAGACGGACGTGGGATCGAATGCTTCGTCGACGCCAATGTCTTCTTTCATCAGCTCAAATTCGCGCATGATTGCCTGGCCCAACGCCTCCGTGCCCTGACCCGTCGCCGCACTAACTTCGAATACCGGGCCCTCCCAGGCCAGTGCTTCCAACAGCATCTCCCGGGCGACCGCGAGGTCTTCCTCGTCCAGCAAATCGATCTTGTTGATCACGAGCCAGCGCGGCTTTTCAGCGAGTTCCACTGAGAAACGCACCAGCTCCGCCGCGATTGCCTTGACCTCGTCGGCCGGGTCCGTGGCTGGGTCGAGCGGTGCAATATCCACCAGGTGCAGCAGGAGGCGCGTCCTTTGAAGATGTTTAAGGAACTGGATACCCAGTCCGGCGCCTTCCGAGGCACCCTCTATCAGGCCTGGAACATCGGCCATCACAAAACTTTGCAACTGACCGACTCGAACAACGCCGAGGTTCGGGTGCAATGTCGTGAACGGATAATCGGCGATCCGTGGTTTCGCCTGAGACATCGCCGTGATCAGAGTGGACTTGCCGGCGTTGGGCATGCCTAGCAAGCCGACATCTGCCAGAACCTTGAGCTCGAGGCTAAGGTGGCGGGCTTCGCCGGGCGTGCCATTGGTTATCTTTCGCGGCGCCCGATTGATGCTGCTCTTGAAGCGGGTATTGCCGAGACCCCGGTGGCCACCCTCGGCCACCTTCTGGCGCTGGCCAGCCAGCGTCAGATCGCAGATGAATTCGCCCGTGTCAACATCGTGGACAACCGTCCCACACGGAATCATGACTTCCAGGTCGTCCGCAGAGGCACCCGTCCGGTTTTCCCCTGCGCCGCCCTGGCCACCCGCAGCCTTGAATCGTCTCGCGACGCGGAAATCCGCAAGCGTATTCAACGATGCGTCGGCGACCAGGTAGACGCTGCCGCCGTTGCCGCCGTCACCACCATCGGGTCCACCGCGCTCCACGTATTTTTCGCGACGAAAGCTCAGGCAGCCATGACCGCCATTGCCCGCCTGAACGCGAATCGTTGCTTCATCGACGAATTTCATCTGACCGCCAGTCTGTCATTTGGAAACGAAAAACCCCGCAACAGCGGGGCTTCG
>CAYTTZ010000019.1:0-24944 GCA_964440945.1 uncultured Woeseiaceae bacterium | reverse complement strand
CCCTTCAGGCGCTTTTCAAAGTCACCGTGATATTTGGTGTTGGCAATGAGCGTGCCCATGTCCAGCGCGTAGATCGTGCTGTCTCGAAGCACCTCGGGAACACGCTCTTCCGTGATCATGCGCGCCAGTCCTTCGGCAAGCGCCGTCTTGCCGACGCCGGCTTCGCCAACGTACAGCGGATTATTCTTGCGTCGCCGGCACAGGATCTGGACGGTTCGCTCAACCTCCAGTTCGCGGCCGATCAGCGGATCAATCTTGCCCTGGATGGCCTGCTCATTCAGATTCGTGGCGTATTGATCCAGCGACGAACTCTCGACTTCGGCATCGCCTTCGAGCTGTGCCTCAGGCTGCTCTTCGCCGCCGTCACCCGGCACCTGTGGCAGCCCGTGAGAGATGAAATTCACGATATCGAGGCGGGTAACGTCCTGCAGATTCATGAAGTAAACCGCCTGCGACTGCTTCTCACTGAAGATCGCAACCAGCACATTAGTGCCTGTCACTTCCTTCTTGCCGCTGGACTGCACATGGAAGACCGCGCGCTGCAGCACACGCTGAAAGCCCAGCGTCGGCTGAACATCCGTTTCGGTGTCCTCGGGCAGCAGCGGCGTCTGTTCGTCGACGCACTCGGCCAGCTGGCGACGCAACTCCGGGAGGTTGGCGTTGCAAGCCTTCAGGATTTCGTGAACCTTTGGAATATCCAGCAGCGCAAGCAGGAGATGCTCGACCGTCATGAACTCGTGACGATGGTCCCGAGCGCGCTGAAATGCCTCATTCAAACAAAATTCGAGCTCACTGCTGAGCATAGTGCTGCCTCATTGCCGGTTCAGACCTGTTCCATTGCGCAGAGTAGCGGATGCTGATGTTGCTTGGCGATACCCGTTACCTGCGCGACCTTGGTTTCGGCGATTTCAAAACTGAATACGCCACAAACGCCCTTACCCTTCGTATGTACTTCTAACATGACCTGAGTCGCACGGGTACGTTCCATGCTGAATACCGTTTCGAGTATATCCACGACAAACTCCATCGGTGTGAAGTCATCGTTTAGCAGGACCACCCGGTACAATGGCGGCCGCTTCAGCTTTGGTCGCGCCTCCTCGACCGCGAGATCATGGCTGCCGTATTGTTCGTTGTCGGTCGGTTTCTCACTCATTTGGGTCAGGGTACATAATTTGTCAGGCTAAAGAATTTAATGAATTTGATTGCCGGATTTGCGGTCAGATATGAGAAATTCAATATGTGGGCCGTAAGCACGTTATTATATCGAAGCTCGCCCAGGCGGGCGCTGTTCCGGGCCTGGCGAAAAAGCCGTCATTTTCCGACCAGGCCGCCAATTTCTAGTCTAACCTTTACATTAGAAAGTGTAGGTATACCTTTGCAAAACATAGCATTTTCAGCCTCTACCCTCTTGTCGCCGCCGCGAATCAACCCGTATCATTGGGCCGCTGCGTTAGTAATGAGGTCAAGGTACGGAAGTTAGCCGCGCGGAACATGATCACCAAAGTCAATTTATCCGATCTCACCAGCCTGGATGGTCGCGACGCGCTGTCCGTCATAAATCGCGTCGTGCCGCCATGGTTGAGCCTGCTCCTGGTCGTGGCTATCGCGTGGCAAATCGCGAAAGTCATCTGGATGCTGTTTCCCGGACCCGCGGCCGGGGATGGCATTGCAGTGCCTGCCTCCAGCGTGACCACTCGTGTGCAGGCGGCCGCGTCCAGCGACGTGCAAGCCGTTGTTGCCGCGCACATATTCGGCGAGGCGGATGAAACAAACATGGAGTTGGCGCCGGCGCCCGAGGAAGAGGACAACCTCAGCGATACACGCCTTACGAATTTGTCACTGAAAGGTACGGTCGCCTCGCAAATCAGGGAATACTCAGTCGCCATCATTGCCGACGGCAACAACGACGAAAAGGTCTACGCCATCGATGATGCGATTGGCTCCGGCGCAAAACTGCACGCGATTTATGCGGACCGGGTGGTACTGAACGAAAACGGTGTTCTTACCAACCTGAAGCTGCCAAAGGACTTTGCCGCGGCGGCAGTTACGCAGAGTCGGCGAACGACGACGCGGAATCGCCGCGCCAAGGATAACTCGCAGAGTCTTCAGGCCGTCGTTTCACAGAACCTGACGAAACTCTCGGATGTCATCCGCCCGACGCCCTACTTCGTAAACGGCCAACAAAGCGGTTACCGCGTCTACCCGGGCCGGGACCGACAGCAATTCTCGGCGCTGGGTCTGCGGCCAGGCGACCTCATAAAAGATATCGATGGGCAGTCACTGACCGACCCGACCCAGGCGATGCAGATATTTCAGTCACTCGGTACTGCAGAGCAAGTAACCGTTACAGTTGAACGCAATGGGCAACCCGAGACCATCACTCTTAAGACCAGTCAACTCGATCTGACCGGCGAGCAAACCAAATGAAACAAAAAACAAGAACTACTTTGCGCCGATTGGTGCGCCCGTTGATAGCGGCACTAGTGTTATCAGTTGCCTCAGCCGGTTGGGCACAGCAAACCGACGTTACACTCAACTGGAAAGATGCAGACATCCGCAAGGTCGTCGAGGCAGTCAGCGAGGTAACCGGAAAGAACTTCATTATCGATCCTCGCGTCACGGGCAAGGTTACGTTGTTGTCGGCCACACCGATGTCACCCGATGCGTTTTACGAGGCGTTCCTGTCAATTCTTCAGGTTCATGGCTATGTCGCTATTCAGAGCGGTGACCTGACCAAGATTTTGCCAGACGCTACCGCACGCCAGTTCGCCGGTCCGCTCGGCACCAATTCGGTGTCGGGCCCGGATGACCTGGCAACGCAGGTAATTCAGGTTCGCAACGTCGGCGCAACCCAGTTGGTCCCCATATTGCGCCCGTTGATTCCTCAGTACGGCCACATGGTCGCTCATGCGGGCTCTAACATGCTGATAATTTCCGATCGGGCGGCTAACGTCGCGCGCATGGTGGCGATCATCCGGCGCATTGACCAGGCCAGCGATGACGATATCGAGGTTATTACACTGGTGCATGCGTCGGCGTCCGAAATCGTCCGCATCATGACCGCGCTCGCGCAGACCCCGCGCTCGGACGGCGCGCCGGCGACAACGAGCATGGTTGCCGACGCTCGCACCAACAGCGTACTTATCGGAGGCGATAAGTCTGATCGATTGCGACTTCGCACACTGATCGCTCACCTCGATACGCCACTCGAAGATGGGGGGGACACGAAGGTTCGCTATCTTCGCTATGCCGAAGCCGAAGATCTGGCAACGAAACTACAACAACATTTTACGGCGCAACTCACTGGTGCAGCGCAGGCCGCGGGCGCGGCGGCGTCGGGATCGAACGGCGTAAGCGTCTGGGCCGATACCCAGACCAACGCGCTCGTCGTTAATGCACCGCCCAAGATGATGCGCTCGCTAATGCAAATTGTAGACAAGCTCGATATTCGCCGCGCACAGGTACTCGTCGAAGCTATTATCGTCGAAGTTATCGCCGACAAGACGGCTGAACTTGGCGTGACCTGGGCTGTGGAGGGTAAAAGCTCCAACGCGCCGATTGCCGTTACCAATTTTCCTGCCCTGGGTTCCGGCGTAGTACAGCTTGGCGGCGCGGCGGCCGGCGGTACCGTCGATCCCAGCCTGATTGGCGACGGTATCACGGTCGGCATCGGCCGCCTCAGCGATACCGGGGTGAGTTTTGCGGCAGTTCTCAAGGCGCTGCAGGGGGACGCGGATACCAACATCATCTCTACACCGTCGATCGTAACAACCGATAACGAGGAGGCGAGCCTGAACGTCGGCCAAGAGGTGCCGTTTGTGACCGGTTCGTTCACAAACACTGGCAGCACCGGTGGCTCCGTAAACCCCTTTCAAACGATCAATCGCGAGCAGGTTGGTGTCAAATTAACCATCACGCCACAAATTAACGACGGCGACTCGATGCTACTGAAAATTTCTCAGGAAATTTCCAGCATTGCACAGTCAGCTTCCGGGGCGGTCGACCTGATTACCAACGAGCGAACTATTGATACAACCGTCATCGTCGACGACGGACAGATTCTCGTGCTGGGCGGTCTTCTCGAAGACGTGCTACGTGAGAGTGATCAGCGCGTACCTGTTCTTGGCAGTATCCCTGTTATCGGCGCCCTGTTTCGCAGTCGCAAGACGGACAAGGTAAAGACCAACCTGCTGATTTTCATTCGAACGAAGATCCTGCGTGATTCGGTTGCGGTTTCCCGCGAAACGAACTCGAAATACAATTACATTCGCGACGTTCTTCAGGAAAGTGAAGGCACGGGCATCCAGTTAATGCCCGGAGAAGAACACTTCGCGTTGCCGCCATTCGAGGAAGCTGACAGATCCACGAAAAACACGGCGGAAGACAACGAATAAGCGCTATGGAAGCAAACAGCGAAATCACGCTCGAGACTGAGCAGGAGCTGCAGGCCGAGCCGCACCCTCGAACGCTGCCGTATTCCTTCGCCAAACGCCATGGCGTGCTGATTCGCAGCATTGACGAAAACGAGGCGGACGCCGTTTGTCGAAGCGGCGTTACACCGGTCAGCCTTGCAGAAACCCGACGGTTCGCGGGTGTCCCTTTGAAGCTGTCGCGAGTTTCCGCAGACGTATTCGACGCCGCTTTGCAGGAATTCTATGAGCGCGACCGGACCAAGGCGTCACAGATGGTTGACGGCCTGGACGAGGAATTCAATCTCACGCAGGTTGCCCAGGAGCTGCAGGGACCGTCCGATCTGCTGGAGAGCGACGACGATGCGCCTATCATTCGTTTTATCAACGCGGTCCTGACTGAGGCGATCAAAGAGAACGCCTCGGACGTGCACATCGAGCCTTACGAGAATCGCCTTGGCGTGCGCTTTCGTGTCGATGGTGTGCTCAAAGAGATTCTGCAAACCAGACGGGCTCTTGCGCCGTTAGTGGTCTCGCGAATCAAGGTCATGTCGAAGCTGGATATCGCCGAAAAACGGCTGCCTCAGGACGGCCGCATATCTTTGCGGATCGCCGGCCGCGCGGTCGACGTTCGTGTGTCGACCATGCCCTCAGGGCACGGCGAACGCGTCGTGCTGCGATTACTCGACAAACAGGCCGGTCGCCTCGAGCTGACTTCGCTCGGCATGGACCCCGTTGCACAAAAGACAATGGATCGTCTGATTCACAAACCGCACGGCATCATTCTCGTGACAGGTCCGACCGGATCCGGCAAGACGACGACGCTGTACGCGTCTCTGGAGTGCATCAACGACGACACACGCAACATAATGACGGTCGAAGATCCGATCGAGTATTTCATCGACGGTATCGGGCAATCGCAGGTCAATACGAAAGTGAACATGACCTTCGCGCGCGGTCTGCGCGCAATACTGCGGCAGGACCCCGATGTCGTCATGGTGGGTGAGGTTCGTGATCTCGAAACGGCCGAGATCGCCGTACAGGCGAGCCTTACCGGCCACCTCGTTCTATCGACCTTGCATACCAACACGGCTGCCGGGGCCGTGACACGCCTGCGCGATATGGGCGTCGAACCGTTCCTGCTCTCATCCAGCTTGCTGGGCGTTCTTGCGCAGCGCCTGGTGCGCGTCCTCGACCATGATTCCAAGATTCCGTACACGGCCCGCGAGTACGAGTGCAAGCTGCTGGAAGTCGATCCGGCCAACCCGCCCACTCTCTACCACCCGGGCGAAGGTGCCAATGGCGGTTTCTCGGGTCGTACCGGCATCTACGAGCTGATTACGGTTGACGACGAGATGCGCGAGATGATCCACGGCGGCGTCAGCGAACAAGAGTTGGATCGACACGCCCGCAAAACCAGTCCGAGCATCCGCGCTGACGGTCGTCGACAGGTTCTCAATGGCACGACGACCCTTGAGGAGGTCCTGCGCGTCACGCGCGAGGACTGATCCGGTTGGTCGGCTAGCCAGACACGGAAAACTGCCAGATGGGTGCTTTTGAATACGTAGCGATGGATCAGTCCGGCAAGCAGTCGAAAGGCTTGCTCGAGGGCGACACGCCACGACATGTTCGCCAGCTGCTGCGAGACCGCAAACTGTTGCCGGTCAGCGTTACGGAAGTTGCGCAGCGAGAAGCGCGCCGGCAGCGCAGCTTTTCCCTGCGGCGCGGTATGTCGTCGGGCGAACTGGCTCTCATAACGCGACAGCTCGCGTCCCTCTCACAGTCCGGCTTACCCCTGGAAGAGGCCCTGCTCGCCGTCTCTCAGCAGAATGATCAGCCGCGAACCAAGAGCATGCTGCTGGGCGTGCGCGCGAAGGTGATGGAAGGTCATACGCTGGCCGATGGCTTCAGCGAGTTCCCACAGGCATTTCCGGAACTGTACCGGGCAACGGTGGCTGCGGGCGAGCAGTCCGGTCATCTCGATGTTGTACTCGAACGCCTGGCCGACTATACCGAGGCACGCCAGGAGCTCCGGCAGCGCATAACCAATGCAATGGTCTACCCGATCGCGCTGGTGGTAATGGCCGTCGGCATCATCAGCTTCATGCTGGCCACCGTCGTACCCAAGATAGTCGGCGTCTTCGAAAATACGGCGGCCGAGCTGCCAGCCCTGACGAGTGGCCTGATCGCCACCAGTGATTTCTTGCGCGATTACTGGTTGCTCGTGATTATTGGCCTGGGTGGGCTGTCTTATGCGGCCTGGTGGGTTTTGCAGAAAGACGGCCCGCGGCGGCGCTTCCATTCGGTATTACTGAGAACGCCTATCGTTGGGCGGCTGACACGTGGCGTCAACACCGCGCGTTTCACGCGCACGCTCAGTATTCTCGCCGGCAGCGGCGTTCCTATTCTCGAATCCCTGAATATATCCTCAGAGGTTATCGAGAATTTGCCAATGCGGGACGCTGTCATGGAGGCTACCCTGCGAGTTCGGGAAGGCGGTTCCATCGCTAAATCGCTGGCCGCCAGCAAGCTGTTCCCGCCCATGATGATTCATCTCATATCCAGCGGAGAAGCCGGCGGTCGCCTCGAGGAAATGCTCGCGCGCGCCGCTGCAGGTCAGGAGCGCGAGGTTGACGGTTTGATCGCAGCGCTGCTTGGAATTTTGCAGCCGTTGCTGATTGTCATAATGGGGGCTATCGTTCTTACGATTGTGCTTGCAATTTTGCTCCCGATCTTTGAAATTAATAACCTGATTCGCTGATAATACTAACTGACATACCTGTTGCTGGAGACTGCTGCAATGAACGGTGAAAAAGACAACGTCAACGAGGAGACTGTTGATGAAGTACCTGACGACTCGCTCACGGCGACTGTCGTCATTACCGAGGATGGTGCCGACGACGTCGTTAGTGGTGACACGACTGTTGAAATGGACATTGAGCGATTGGTTGCCAAGCTTGATGCCAGCGACAGCGAGGATGTGCACCGCAAAGCTGAGATTCGACACAAGCTTGAGGAACTCAGAGAGAAGCGCGAGCAGGAGCTGGACAGCACTTTTAATATCAATCTCGACGAAGACTGATTTTCCGCTACTAACGAAAATCACGTGATCGTACGGTCAGGTTGCCCAGCATATTCGTGTGATCAAATAATCGATGGGCGATCACATGTATCACTTTCCCCTCGATCTGCAGTTCCCCGGATAGGCCCAGCAACCGTGCGTTGAGTAATGCGGCACGATATTGCTCGGCGATCTGCTTCCAGACCACGACATTTATTTGCCCTGTCTCGTCTTCCAGCGTTACGAAGGTGACGCCGCTAGCGGTGCCCGGCCGCTGCTTCGTAATCACAAGGCCGGCGACGTTGAGCGTCTGGCCATTCTCAAGATCCGGTAATTGTTGCGCTGATCGGTACCGATAGCGGTCCAGATGCCGCCTGAGCAGACATACAGGATGTCTTTCAAGCGTCAGCCCGGTGCCCTTGTAGTCCGCAACAATGTTCTGGCCTTCGGTTGGTTTACGTAACAATGGCGTCGCTTCATAACGGTCCATTGAGGGAAACAGCGGCATCGGCTTTTCGATGCCGGACACGGCCCAACGCGCCCTGTGCCGATCCCCGGCTACCGTTTGTAAGGCGCCTGACGATGCCAGCACGCCGAGTTCGCGCTGATCGAGCCCTGCACGCTCGAGCAACTGCTGCGCCTGTTCGTAGTCACCCGAGCGGCGCTCTGCGACGATTCTCTGCCCTGCCGCCTCGGACAGCCCCTTGACCATGCGAAAGCCCAGGCGCAGTGACGCTTTGCCTTCGTCATCGGCCTCCAGCGAGCAGTCCCACAGGCTTTGATTGATATCGACAGGTCGTACCTGAACGCCGTGCCGCCGCACGTCCTGAACAAGCTGTGATGCGGAATAAAAGCCCATGGGCTGGCTGTTCAGCAGTGCACAGGTAAATGCCGCGGGCTCATGACATTTCAGCCACGATGAGACATACACCAGCAGTGCGAAACTCGCGGAATGCGATTCCGGGAACCCGTACTCACCAAAGCCCTCGATCTGGCGAAATATCTGCCGCGCGAATTCCTCTTTATAGCCACGTTCACGCATGCCCGAAATCAGCTTTTCCTCGAAACCACCGAGGCCGCCGCGACGCTTCCATGCCGCCATCGCGCGCCGTAACTGATCCGCCTCACCTGGCGTAAAACCGGCCGCAACAACGGCAAGCTGCATGACCTGTTCCTGGAAAATCGGCACCCCCAACGTGCGCTGCAATACGCCTTTAACGGCATCACTGGGATAGTCGACAGCTTCCTCGCCGTTTCGGCGGCGCAAATACGGGTGCACCATGTCGCCCTGTATCGGGCCTGGCCGGATAATTGCCACCTCAATCACCAGGTCGTAGTAACAACGAGGCTTCAGCCTCGGCAGCATCGCCATCTGCGCCCGTGACTCGATCTGAAAAACACCCATCGTGTCGCCTTCGCAAATCATGTCATAGACACGCGGATCCTCAGCCGGCACGCTGGCCAGCGTGTACTGCATACCGCTGAAATCGCGTATCAGATCGAAGCTGCGGCGTATGGCCGTCAGCATGCCGAGGCCGAGAACGTCGACCTTGAGCAGACCCAGTTCCTCCAGGTCGTCTTTTTCCCACTGGATCACCGTGCGATCAGGCATTGCGGCGTTTTCGATCGGCACCAGGTTGTACAAATGCGTATTCGAGATTACAAAACCGCCTACATGCTGCGACAGATGCCTTGGGAAACCGATGAGCTCTTTCACCAGGTACAACAGCCGACGCATGACAGGGCTGTCGGGATCGAGCCCGGCCTCGAGAACACGGCTGTCGTCAACTTTGCTGCCGTCCCACCATTGCATGGAACGCGACAAACGACTGACCTGCAAATCGCTCAGGCCCAGCAGTTTTCCAACATCGCGCAGCGCACTGCGGGGCCGATAAGTGATGACCGTCGCCGCGAGCGCCGCTCGCTCACGACCGTACTTGGCGTAGATGTACTGAATCACCTCTTCGCGACGTTCATGCTCGAAGTCGACATCGATATCAGGTGGCTCGTTTCGCTCCTTGGAAATGAAACGCTCTACCAGCATTTGCATGCGACCCGGATCGACCTCGGTAATGCCTAAACAAAAGCAGACTGCGGAATTGGCCGCCGACCCCCTGCCTTGGCACAAAATGCCCTGCGACCGGGCAAATGAAACGATATCGTAAACCGTCAGAAAGAAAGGCTCGTACTCGAGGTCGGCAATCAGCGCGAGCTCATGTTCGACGAGCGGCACCACTTTCTGCGGAATGCTGCGAGGCCAGCGACGGTGCATGCCCTGCTCGGTCAATTTGCGCAGATACGTGGCAGGCGTTTCACCCGTCGGCACCAGCTCATCAGGATACTCGTAGCACAGCTCATCCAGTGAAAACTCGATGGCATTGGCTATGCGTACCGTTTCGGCCAGCAGCTCGGGCGGGTAAATACGTCGCAATGTTTCGAACGGACGAAGATGACGTTCCCCGTTTGCATACAAGGCGAAACCTGCATTGTCGATCGTCGTGCCATGGCGTATCGCTGTCAGGGCGTCCTGCAGAATTCGCCGCGAACGACGATGCATGTGCACATCACCGCTCGCCACCAGCGGCAATTTGAGCCGCCGGCCCTCTTCCTGCAGCCGCGCAAGCTGCTCCTGCTGTCGGCCATCAGCGAGCAATTCAACGGCAATCCAGAGGCGATCACGAAAAGTCTCGCGTACCCAGTGATCCTCGACATCCAGTTTGAAATCCTGGTCCGGTACCCATAACACCAGGCAGTCCGGCAAACCGCCTTCAAACGCGGTACGCGACAACGCATAGCTGCCCTTTTCTGCGGCTCGGCGCGCTGTCGAAATCAACTGGCACAGTGACGCGTAGCCGTTTCGATTGCGTGCCAGTGCAACGAGCTTGCGACCGCTTTGCAATTTGAACTCGGCACCGATAATCAGTTTTTTGAGTCCGAACTGCTTTGCGGCCGAGTGCGCCCGGACGATGCCCGACATCGAGCATTCGTCGGTAATGGCAAGCGCCTCGTAGCCGAGCTTTGCCGCTACCTCAACGAGTTCTTCGGGGTGAGAGGCGCCCCGTAAAAACGTAAAGTTGCTGAGTGCGTGGAGCTCAGCGTATTCGCCAGGCATTGAGGCCGCTTCCAATCATCCAAAATAGCCGTGCAGGTACCAGGAAGACGGCCGACTGCGGTTACGGAAGATCCACAAGCGTATCCCCGCCAGGTTTACCGCGGTGTAATAGTCACGAGAAATGCCATCTTCATCCCACCAGCCAGTCTCAAGCCGTTCCGGCCCCTCCAGCAGCGTTAATCGGTCACCCTGATGCAGCGGATAACCGCTATCGGCAGGCAGCAGGGTCGGCTCAGGCAACATCCACAGGGGCCGCTGCAAATGTCGCCGGACCTCTGACAGCGTGCTACTCGCCCAGTCAGAGAAAAGACTCTGCGGACGCCAGGCATACTGGGGACGATGTTCGGCAACCATACTGAACGAGTGCACGGACTGTTCACCGATACGAGCAACAAGACGTTCAGCGAGCTCCGCGATTGAGTAGCTTCGTGCCGGTCTGTCTTTAACACCATCGAAATTCAGGCGCGCGGACTGCGCCTGCAAGGCCTGTGTTATGCCACTGCGCAAACGAATCGCAATGACCGGTTCAGGTAATACCAGCTGCTCGAAGCGAATACGTAATAACTCCAGCCAGCGTTCAGCGGAACGGTCTGCACGCGCACAACCTAAACGCAGTTCAGTTGCAGAACCCTTAAGATGGAAAAAACTGAAGCTCAAGCGCTGCGTACCCAGCTGTCTCGCCAGCAGGAACTGCTCGTGTGACAGCAACAGCTCGTGGCACACGTTAAGCAGCCGTTCCCGATCCGACTGTTCTTCTGCCATTTCATGATCCGCGCAGAAACGCTCCGGCGCACGCCAGGAATTACGCGGATCCGGCAAATGCCCCAGCGCCCGGTCCAGTGCAAGCATATGCTCGGCACCAAAACGCCGCACAAAGCCCTCGCGGGGCAGGCGCAGGCAATCGCCGATGCTTGTCACACCCATGCCGTTTAACGATGCACACAGCCCTTCGGGCCACTGCAAGCTGTGCAGCGGTAAATCACGTAATGCACGTTTGAGGTTCTGCTCGTCGCGAATACAAGCCCGTTGCCCCGCGCGTGCCAGCCAGGTTGCGCCAAGCGGTGTTGGTGCGATCGCAAGTGCGGCATTAAAGCCATGTTGACGTAAACCTGTCGAAATTTTCTCGCGCAGTTTCCGCAGACCACCGAACAGCCGCAGGCTGCCAGCAATCTCCAGTAGCAATACGTCACGATCGGCAATGCAGACAAATGACGAAAAATGCTCGAGCCAGCTTGCCAGCGCCTCGAGTACCTGCTGCTCCCTGGGCGGGCTACGTTCTTCAAGCTGCAGCGCTGGTAGCAACGCGAGCGCGGCATTGGCCGACTGTCCGACCATGACGCCTGCAGCCTCTGCCTCGGTATCGGCCAGCAGTACCCGATGAATGCCCTGCTGTTCTTCGATAACGGCCATCGCACCGTTCGCTGAACGCGTCGCCTCGAGCGGCAGACCCGGCAGCCAGATGCAGAACCAGAGCCGCTGCACTCGCGTTGGCGTCAAAACCAGCGGCTTAACGAGCGGCGCCGCCGGTTCAACGAATGGCAACACCTGCTGTAACGCAGCGGGAGTCGGGGCGGCTCCCCGTCTCGTAACGGGTGATTTCCACGCCCGCGACATGCTTAAAGGAACTTATTGAGAATCGTGGGTCGACCGCCACGACTTTTGAGGATATGAACGCGCGTGCCCTCGCTACTGGAGTGTAGCTCCAGGCGCAATGCGGCGGCCGACGGTTGCTGGCGCGCAGCCATGGGGCGAAAAGCAACGCCCCAGCTGTGGCCTTTTTCAGCCGCCAGCTGCAAACGCCGGCTCGCCTGGTCGTCGAGTTTCTCACTCCAGAACAGCACGGCCGCACAGGTGCCTGAAGAGAGCGCCTGTTCGGCGGACCAGAGTATTTCGCTAGGGTCTTTGGGCCGCACAATGAGCATGCGCGACAAATCGATGCCGCACTGTATGAGCGCCGGCGGATACGGTTGAAACGGTGGCGCTACCCAGGCAATCCAGCCCGGCTCGCTGTAGTCAGATTGCGCGTCTTCGGCACTTAGCCGCACCAATGCCGGCATCAGCAAGCGCAACTCGCCAATACCGTATTGTTCAGTCAGGATTTCCGTCAGCGCCCCGGTGGGCCAGCCTCCCCCGGGCAGGTGTCGATCCAGCTCCGGGTAACCGCTGGCCAAACCTGCCTTGCGTTGCGCCTGGTTGCGTCCCCGCCAGACACGCGGGTTCTCCAGCAATTTTTCGAGGGACGCTGACAAGGCTCAATGCAGTGGCAGGCCATCGCGAATGACGCCAACAACAACACCCTCGATGACCAGTGACTGATGCTTGAGGTCGACTTCTATAGTTTCAAAGTCTTCGTTTTCCGGTAACAGCGAGACCAGCGAACCGTTTTGTCGATAGCGTTTGATCGTAACTTCATCATCGAGGCGCGCAACGATGATCTGGCGGCTGCGAACTTCGGGCGTGCGATGCACAGCAACAAGATCACCATCGAGAATGCCGGCATTCTTCATGCTCATGCCCTGCACACGCAGCAGGTAGTGCGGTTTAGGGCTAAACAGCTGCTGATCGATCTTGTAACGCGCCTCGATATGCTCCTCGGCAAGGATCGGACTACCGGCAGCAACCCGGCCGACCAGCGGCAAGCCTATCTGGTCGCGCAGTGAGTCCTTCAGCTGGATACCGCGGGAGGCACCCGGTAACAAGTCGAGCACGCCCTTGCGTTGCAACGCGCGCAGATGCTCCTCGGCCGCGTTTGCCGACTTGAAACCGAGCTCAGCGGCGATCTCGGCACGTGTCGGCGGCATCCCGGTTTCGCTGATAAACTCTTGAATCATTTCGAGAATTTGTCTTTGCCTGGGGGTTAATTCGCGCATTTGAACAGTTCCTGTATGGATTCACAGTATCTGGGATTATATACAGTACTCGATCAAGTGCAAGTGCACCCGGGAGCGCGTTTCAGGCACGATAAAAAGCAGCCTGACCGCTGCCGCTTCGCTTCGCGCGCCAGAGGCGCGCTCCTACGTCAGCAAATGTGCCAGTTTTGCCAGTAGGTCCTGCTTTGCAAATGTCGCCAGCTAACGACAAAAGATAATAAAAACAGTAGTTTTCATTGCAGCTTCGGGCAGTTTGTTAAATAATGCGCCTGCAGTTTTACCCAATCAAAGGAACCTTCCAAAATGAAAAAGACCGCATTAAGAGCAAGCGCACTTGCGCTCTTCGTCGCAATGGCCGCTGGTTGCGCCACTACAGCGCAATTGGACGACGTTAAAGCTACGGCTGACCGTGCCGCTGCTGACGCTGCTGCCGCAGCTTCTACCGTTGAAGCTGCTCGTGCAGCTGCCGATCGTGCTTCTCAGGCAGCTTCCGCTGCACAGAGCACGGCTGATAGCGCACTGTCTGCTGCAACCGCATCACAAGCTTGCTGTGAAGCTAACAAGGCAAGCAT
This sequence comes from uncultured Woeseiaceae bacterium, assembly GCA_964440945.1. Lineage (GTDB taxonomy): Bacteria > Pseudomonadota > Gammaproteobacteria > Steroidobacterales > Woeseiaceae > UBA1847. Next base: position 10,920 of record CAYTTZ010000019.1, on the reverse strand, counting down.
GGAACGCATGTTCCAGAAATCGATGTCAAAATAAGATTGTATTAGTAGCGTAAGACTACGAAATTAGTTATTCAGACGCCGCGCTTGTCGCGGCGTTTTTTATGCTGATGCCGACAGTCTCGGGAATGCCGTCAGAGCGGGCGACCAGCAACTCCACAAGACCCCAGTCCAACTGGCCGGCGCGCTCCGAGGTTACCGCTATGAACTGCTCGGTAATCTGCGTCAGCGGTTCCCTGCTATGTATATCCGGATTCGGCAGCTCGACGTCGGCATCCAGTTTCTCGATTTGTTTGAGCGATGCATCGACCAGCGGCTGCGGCGACTCGAGCACGGGATGCACCTCGGCGACGAGCGCCTCGCCGTCCCAGCCGAGCTTCACCGGCGCGTTGATGATGCGTACCGGCGTATTGACATTGACGCGCTGAAACAGGAATTCGATGTCTTCGGGGAACATGCGTATGCAGCCGTGTGAGACGCGCATACCGACACCTGCAGGCCTGTTCGTGCCGTGAATCAGGTAGCCTGGCAACGACAGTCGCATCGCTCTCGTGCCCAGCGGATTTTTCGGGCCCGGCGGCACGATGCGTGGTAACGGGTCGCCATCGGCCGCGTGCTCATCACGTACCGACTGCGGCGGGTACCAGGCCGGGTTCTTCGCCATTGCGACTATCTTTGTGTCGCCGAGCGGCGTCTCCCAGTCCATACGCCCTATGCTAATGGGATAGGAATACACGAACGTCGGCCGCCCTTCCCTCACCGGCGGGAAGTAATACATGCGGTATTCGGCCAGGTTCAAGATCAGGCCGTTGCGTGGCCCGGGCGGCAATACGAAACGTGTCGGCAGTACGACCTCGGTACCTTCACCCGGCAACCAGATATTCACATCGGGATTGGCGCGCACGATATCCTGGTAGCCGAGACCGTGGCGCCGCGCAATATCGACGAGTGTGTCTTCGTGACTTGCCGTGACGGTCGACACAGCGCCAATAACGTCGAATCCGTCCGGCAGCAACTCATAGACCTCCGCGCGCGACGGTGCGCTTGCCAGCAGACACGCGGCAAGCAGTATGATCAGGCGAAGTATCACTGGCCTTTTTCGTCCGCTTCGACGACTTCGATCTCGCACTCAGCTGCCGCCAGCCACTCCTGCATCGCGTTGCTCTCGAGCAGACGATGGGGATAGAACCCGGCCGATTCCGGCAAGTTGATGCCATAGGTCCGGAACCGTAAAACGACCGGCGCAAACATCGCATCTGCAATCGAGAAGCTGCCGAACAGCCAGCCGCCTCGATCGCCAAACTCGCGATGACAATCACCCCAGATGTGAATAACGCGATCGATATCGTCGCCCAGTTCATCGGGCAACGGTACTTTGCGGCCCATCGCGCGGCAGTTCATTGGCATGCACTCCCGGAGATGCGGAAAGCCTGAATGCATTTCTGCCGCAATAGAGCGTGCGTGCGCACGCTCATCCGGGTCCGCGGGCCAAAGCTGCTTCTCCGGCCAGCGTTCGGCAATGGTCTCAGCAATCGCCATGGTGTCCCACACCGTCAGATCACCAAGCTGCAGGACAGGAACACGGCCGGCCCCGGAGAACGCCGCGATTTCCTGCGCCGACGTATCCGTATCGAGACAGATCATATGCTCGTCGAAGTCGATGCCCGCTTCCTTTAGCAACAACCAGGCGCGTAGTGACCAGGAAGAGTAGTTCTTGTTGCCAATTATCAGTTTCGGTTTCATGGTTCCGGACCCTGTTGCGTATCCCTATGGTAAACCATCCTGCATTGACCAACATAGGGACTTGCCGGTAGCCTGTCACGATGAGCATGAAGATATCGTTTGAGCTAACGGATCGGGACCTGCGCTTTTTTCGCAAGGCACTGAAAATGTCTCGCGAGGCGGTTCGCGATGCAGAAGAGTCCGAGATCATCGAAGCGATTCGTGATGTGCTCGATACCATTCGCCAGAGCGAACCCCTGCCCGACTTCGTTGGCGAGCGTATTCCGCAGCTCGAGTCTCTGATCTCGATGCTGACCGATGACGACTGGCAGCTACCGGAAATCGATCGCGAAAAATTGCTGGCGACCTTCGTTTATTTTGCCGATCCCGAGGACATCCTTCCGGACGACATCCCCGTTATCGGTTACCTGGATGACGTCATCATTATCGAACTTGCGGTACGCGAGTTGAAGCATGTACGTGAGGCGTACGAGGACTTCTGCAATTTTCGGGATGACTTTGATCGCAAGCAGGGCAAGAAGGTCGATCCGGTCATTCGCCGCGACCGGCTGGATCGTCGTCGGCAACAACTGCATCAGCGAATGCGACGGCGCTCGGCGCGCCAGGCAAAAAGTCGCTTGTGGTAATTGAATGGGGACGTTTTTCTTTTATGCACCGCGGTGCATAAAAGAAAAATGTCCCCATCAATAACTCACAATCGCATCAGGACGGAGCCCCAGGTGAATCCGCCGCCAAAAGCCTCCATCAAAACCAGCTGACCTTTCTGCACTCGCCCATCACGGATACCGACATCCAGTGCCATCGGTACAGATGCGGCAGACGTGTTGCCGTGATCCTGCACGGTGAGAATTACCTTTTCCATCGGCAGGCCGAGACGCTTGGCGGTTGCCTGGATAATGCGGATATTGGCCTGGTGCGGAATCAGCCAGTCCAGTTCGTCCTTATCAATGCCCGCCTTTTCGAGCGTCTCGGACGCGATGCCGCCCAGGGTCTTGACCGCAACTTTGAAGACTTCGCTACCAGACATCTGGATGGCGGCCTCATCGGTGCCGGCTTTTGCCAGCTGGTTCGAGGCGCCGACCGGATAATAGAGAAGATCCCTGTATTGGCCGTCCGCGCCGAGACGGGTCGACATGATGCCCGGCTCCTCGGAGGGCTTCACGATGACCGCACCCGCACCGTCGCCGAACAATACGCAGGTATTGCGATCCTTCCAGTCCATGAGCTTGGTGACGCACTCGGCACCGATAACGAGCGCACACTTGGCGTCGCCCAGGCGAATAAACTTGTCGGCCATCGTCAGCGCATAGATAAAACCGGTACAGGCGGCTTCGAGGCTGAATGCCGTGCATGCCGGAATACCCAGGCGATGCTGGACCAAGGTCGAGACGTTGGGGAAAATCAGGTCCGGCGACGTCGTTCCGGTAATGACGAGATCAATATCGGAGACATCGACACCGGCGTCTTCAATGGCCTTTTTCGCCGCTTCGACGCACATATCCGATGTCGTTTGATCCTCGGCGACAACGTGCCGACGCTCGACGCCCGTCCGGGTTCGAATCCACTCGTCCGTTGTATCGACGATCTTCTCCAGATCGAAGTTCGTCATGATGCGTTCCGGCAGGTATCGACCCGTGCCAACGATACGCGAATACGTCATGCGGTTTCCTCTTGCAGCAGTGCGCCAATCTGTTGCGGCAACTGATTGCGCACCTCAACGATTGCAGTATCAATGGCATGCTGAAATGCGTAGGCATCGGCACTGCCGTGACTCTTGATAACAATACCATTTAGGCCAACCAGAGTCGCACCGTTGTAGTTACGCGAGTCCATCTCCGACGCGAGCTTTCGCAATACCGAACCGGCAAGCAGCGCCTGCAGCTTCGTAATCCAGCTACGACTGAAAGCACGGCGCAGGTAGTACTTCGCCAAGCCTACTGTGCCTTCCATCGTTTTCAGTGCAACGTTACCGGTAAACCCGTCGGTCACCACGACATCGGCTTTGCCGGAAAACAGGTCGCTGCCCTCGACGAAACCGACGTAGTTCAGCGTGCTGTCCTGCAGCTTTGCGGCGGCGTCTTTTATCGTGCCGTGGCCTTTCGTATCCTCGGCACCGATATTCAGCAACGCGATTTTCGGCCTCTCGATGCCGAGAATATCCGAACTTACGATCGAGCCCATAACCGCGTACTGAAACAGGTGCTCGGCACTGCCCTGCGTGTTCGCGCCGAGATCGAGCATGTGCAGCGATCCGCCGATCGCCGGGAGCTCCGTTATGATCGCCGGCCGATCGATGCCGGGCAGCATCTTCAGAACGAATTTCGCGGTCGCCATCAACGCCCCGGTATTGCCGGCACTGACACAGGCGTCTGCCTCGCCGGACTTGACCAGGTTGATCGCGACACGCATCGATGAGTCTTTCTTCCTGCGCAGCGCCTCGACCGGCGCTTCGGACATACCAACAACCTCGCTGGCGTGCTGGATGCGCAGTCGCGATTCGTCGCCAACAATGCTCGCGACAAGCTCACCAAGCTCGCGCTCGTCCCCGACGAGTACGAGTTCCAGGTTTGCGTGTTTCTGCAGCGACCTGGAGGCCGCGCGCACGACAGCCTCAGCGCCGCGGTCGCCGCTCATCGCATCAAGAGAAATGGTTGAGTGTGATCCCACTGTTCGAAGGGCCGGCGAATGTCCGGCCGATCAGGGGATGAGCTTACTCTTCGTCGTCAGACTCAGGCTGGGCCACAACCTGGTTGCCGCGGTAGAAACCGTCCGGCGTTACACGGTGACGCAGATGCGTTTCGCCCGAAGTCGGGTCTACCGACAATGCCGGTTTCTTCAGCTTGTCGTGTGCACGCCGCATACCGCGCGTTGAGGGGGTCCTGCGACTCTTTTGAACAGCCATAATCTTCTCCTGCCCGTCCTTAACTTGCGGGCTTTATTGATCCTGCGTCATTTGCGCGCGAAGTGCGGCAAACGGTGTTGTCTTTTTTTCCAGGTTGTCCGGCTCGGCCGACAATGCCGTGCACGAAACCAGGTCAACATGCATCGCTGAGAACGGCAACGCCATTATCAGCAGCTCTTCCACGATGTCCAGCGGCCGGAGCATACTCTCTTCCAGCTCCCAGACCTCGTGGTCTTCATACCCTTCCGCCACTTCCTCGTGCCCTGGCAGCAGCAAATCTGTCTCGGTTGCGACCGCCAGCTCAAACGGCTCGAGACACCGCTGGCAGACCGCAGCCAGCGTCGCCGCAACCCTGCAACGAACTCGCGGTAGCTTACCCCGCGCATCAGCAAAGCCGAATTCAAGCGACCCCGTTATGAGCGAATCGCGCCAGTGGCCCGGCAATTTTGTCGAATCCAGCGCAGCCAGATCGGCCTCGACGACCAATGCCAGCTGTTCGAAACCGTTAAGTTTCTCAGCTATTTCAATAACTTGCCCAGCCGCTGCCCAGTCGGCCGCGGTACGGCGATCTCGCAGCGGATTAGCCATGGCGCGCGCATGATAAGGACCTCAGGGCCTACTGTCAAAGCACTCCGGCTACGTCACGGCGCGGAAACACTAGAAGTCGCCCGCAAACCCGGTAGAATTCGCACATTCTCTCTTAACGTTCTGATTTGTCTATGCAAAATCCATCGGCTCCCGCAATCGTACTCGCCTCCTCGTCGCCCTATCGGCGTGGTCTGCTGGAGCGCTTTCTCGATCGCTACGAGACGGTCTCTCCCGACATCGACGAAAGCAACGACCTCGGACTGGAGCCTGCCGAGCTCGCCACGCACCTGGCGAGAAAGAAAGCCGAAGCCGTCGCGGTCAAGGCTCGCGACTCGCTGATTATCGGCGCTGACCAGCTTGCGGTGCTAAACAATACCGTGCTCGGCAAGCCCGGCGACCATCAGAAAGCCTTAGAGCAGCTACTGGCCGCATCGGGTCAGGTGGTTACGTTTTTGACGGCCGTCTGCATCCTCGATCAGGTCAATCGAACGCGTTACGAGCATATAGACAAAACCACGGTGAGTTTTCGGGAGTTCGATCGGCGACTGGCTGAGGCGTATCTGCGTCTCGATGAACCGTACGATTGCGCCGGCAGCTTCAAGCTCGAGGGCGCCGGGTTCGTATTGTTCGAATCGGTCAGGACAGATGACCCGACGGCACTGATCGGACTGCCGATGATCTGGGTGGCCGACCGCCTGCTACAGCTGGACTACCTGTCGGCACAGGCGACCTGACCAAATAAACCGGGGTCGAACCGAGGTTTTCCGAACAGAAAACCTCGGTTCGACCCTGGTTTATTTTGCGAACAGAAAACCTCGGTTCGACCCCTAAATTGCCGATTATGCCTTGCGGGTTCGCCTCGCGGCGCTGATTCCAACCGTCAGAAACCGCTCCAGATCATCCGGCAATGGCGCTGTAAAGTGCAGGTCATTGCGGCTGCTGTCTACAAAGGCGATTGACTGAGCGTGCAGAAATAGCCTTGGCAGACCGGCCTGCTTCGCGTCAAAGTTGGCGTCTCCGTCCCCGTAACGCTCATCACCGGCAATCGGGTGCCCGGTGTGCTGCAGGTGGACACGAATCTGGTGGGTCCTGCCGGTGACGGGTGAACACTGCAGCAAACTGTACAGCCCGTAAGTATGCGACAGGCTTACCCGGGTCTGTGCCGTCTTGCCGTTCTCACTGACGATCACGTGGCGCTCACCGCCACGCCGGTTCTCGACCTGCAGTGGTACATCGATGAGTTGCTCACCGTACTGCCAGTCGCCGACAACAAGGGCCAGGTAGTTCTTCTCAACCTGCCCCTCGCGGAACAGCTCATGCAGCTCCCGCAGCGCGCTGCGTCGCTTGGCCAAAACGAGGCAACCTGAGGTCTCCCGATCGATGCGGTGCACCAGCGACAGTTCTTTGAGATCCGGTCGGGCATGGCGTAACAGCTCGACAGCCCCGTGGCTAATTCCGCTGCCACCGTGCACGGCCAGGCCTGTCGGCTTGTCGATGACCAGCAGACGCTTGTCCTCATAAATCACATGCTCAAGCAGGCTCTGCGCCTTTTTATCCGGGGGCGGCGCCGCCGCACTCCGAATTCGTGCCGGTGGGACGCGAACCTCGTCACCCTCGAGTAGCTTGTACTCTGCCCGGATACGGCCGCCGTTGACCCGCACCTCGCCGCGCCTGAGCAGTCGATACACGCGACTCTTGGGCACGCCCGGCAGCTCATTACGCAGAAAATTGTCGATACGCTGTCCGGCCCGCTCGGCGTCGACCCGTACTTTGCGGACCCCCGTAACGTGAGTCTCGGCGGTATCTTTAGACTTTTCTTGCATGATCAATAACTTGAAGTCAGGTTGGGGTGTGCTATATTACCGCCCTGAGGCTTCCCGGGATACCAACAGGACAGGCCTCACGACCCGGGCGGTACCCGATCGTGGATTAACCGCCTACAGTTTTCACCCGCAGCAACTACCCCACTGGATTGTAGCTACTGCGACACATTGTGGTCCCGCAGGTTGCGGAACCGAATTTCAGATGGCAGCGAGCACGGATTCCGGCTGGCGCCAGAGCGGCAAAGCCGCAGGGCCTTCATGCTGATTTTTTCCTGGGTACTGACCCTCTTTAGTCAAACCCAATTCGAAATTGCGAATAACTTCGACGGCGCAATCCCGCGCCGGCTTTCTATGCGTGACCTCCCCTGCGCCCGCTCGGCGGCGCTACGCCCCGATTTGCTGTCCTGCAACACACTTCAAGTAGGGCACTATGAAAAGAATGCTAATCAACGCGACTCAGCAAGAAGAGTTGCGCATGGCGATGGTCGATGGCCAGCGCATATACGACCTCAATATCGAAGCACCGGCTAGCGAACGCAAAAAAGCCAACATATACAAAGGTAAAATCACGCGCGTCGAGCCCAGCCTCGAGGCCGCCTTTGTCGACTACGGTGCAGATCGCCACGGATTCCTGCCGCTGAAGGAAATTTCCAGCGAGTACTTCGTCAAGGAAAACAAATCCGGCGGTAAACCCAACATCAGGGACGTCCTGAAAGAAGGCCAGGACATCGTCGTGCAGGTCGACAAGGAAGAGCGCGGCAACAAGGGCGCCGCACTGACGACATTTGTCAGTCTCGCCGGCCGCTTCATCGTCTTGAAACCAAACAAGGACCGCTCCGGCGGCGTATCTCGCCGCATCGTCGGCGACGACCGCGACCTGGCCCGAAAATCCTTGAATGAAGTCGTCGTGCCCGAGGGCATGAGTGTGATTCTGCGCACGGCAGGGATCGATCGCAGTGCCGAAGAACTCGCCTGGGACCTCGAAAACCTGCTGACCGTCTGGACCGCAATTCTCAACGTAGTACTCGAGAAGCAGTCACCCTTCCTGATCTATCGTGAGAGCGATTCGGTAGTGCGCGCACTGCGCGATTACCTCACCAGCGAGATCGGCGAAATCCTGATCGACAACGAAGAGACCTATAACGAGGCTCGCGAGTTCGTCGAACAGGTTATGCCGCAGAACCTGAAAAAGCTGAAACACTACGTCGACCCGGTACCTTTGTTCACGCGATTCCAGATCGAGACGCAGATCGAATCGGCATTTGAGCATTCGGTTAACCTGCCGGCCGGCGGCAGTATCGTTATCGACCATACCGAAGCCATGGTGTCGATCGACGTCAACTCAGCACGAGCGACTAAAGGTGGCGATATTGAGGCGACCGCCCTGAATACCAACCTTGAAGCCGCCGACGAGGTTGCACGGCAATTGCGTATCCGCGACCTGGGCGGCCTGGTCGTGATCGACTTCATCGATATGGGCCCGCAGAAGCATCAGCGTGAGGTCGAGAATCGACTGCGCGATGCCGTGCGGCAGGATCGAGCGCGCGTGCAGATCGGCAAGATCAGTCGCTTTGGACTTCTTGAGATGTCGCGCCAGCGGCTGCGCCCGTCTATCGGCGAGTCGGCCTACCATACTTGTCCGCGTTGCAGCGGTTTCGGCACGATACGAAGCGTCGAATCCCTGGCGCTCGCGATTCTGCGCATCATCGGCGAAGAGGTGCGCAAAGAACGCACTTCGAAAGTCATCGCGCAGCTGCCGGTTGAGGTTGCCACTTACCTGCTGAATGAAAAGCGCGACTGGGTTCGGGGACTCGAGTCACAGCACGATACCCAAGTTATTCTGGTTGCCAACTCCGCCCTGGAAACACCGCACTACGAAGTGCGACGCGTTCGCGACGACCAGATGGAACTCGCCGAGAATGCCGGCGTCAGCTACGAACTTTCCCATACAATTGTTGAGCCGGAGTCACCGCAATCCGTGCTCGAGCGTAAAGCCGTCGAACAGCCGGTTGTTGCCACCCTGAAACCGAGCACAGCGGCGCCGAAACCACAGAAGGCACAGAAGCCGGCCGGCAAGGGCTTCTGGGCAAGCATACTGTCGATCTTTAGTGGCGGTGAAGAAGAGACAAAACCGAAAGGCCGAGGCCGCAGTGGCCAGGGCAGCGGTGGACGCCGCACGCAGCAAACGCGTCGACGCGGCGGTAGCGATTCGAGAAACACTTCGGACAAGCGTGGGCCGCAACGCAAGAAAACAACGAAGAAAGCTGCTGGCAAAAAGACCGGCACCAGGAAAGCGCCGCAGAGAAAAGCGGCGTCCAAAAAGAGCCCTGCGAAAAACGAATCTGCCGACGACACGCAGAACAAGGAAACCCAGGCAGATTCCGCGCAGGAAACGTCCGACGCATCAGGCAACGAGCCGAAGCGCAGCTCGCGAAGTCGACGCAGCCGCGGTGGCCGTAGACGACGTCGCACGGCGGACAAGCCGGAGCAGACAACGGATACACAACAGTCTGCAACGGATGGCGGCAGTCCGCAGCCAGGAAAGGAACAAACTGCGGCCAATACTGGCGATCAGGCAGCGCAAAAACCCAAACCGAAACAGGATGCCGGTCCTCAATCTGCAAAGGACAGCGGCAGTCCGCAGCCAAGACAGGAACAAGCTGCGGCTAGCGCTGGCGATCAGGCTGCGCAAAAACCGAAACCCAAACCGAAACAGGATGCCGGTCCGCCGCGCGCGCGCACCGATGAAGAGCGTACACGCGATACCGCGAAACCCGCCGACGCCAAGCCGGAGCCGAAGGTGGCAGCCGATAAGGCCCAGGATAAAGCACCGAAACCTGCACCGGCTGAAAAGGCATCAGCGCCTGAAGCCGCGAAGCCCGCTGAAAAGCCGGTCGAGCGAGCTGCAAAACCGGAACGCAGCAAGTCGTCTGCGCGTGCGGAAAAACCCGCGCGCAAGAGTGCTGACAAGCCAGCGCCGACGCAGAAGCCCGCGGCCGATGGCAACGGCGCGCCAGCGAAACCGAGGTTGTTGCCCTGGGAAGCTCAGCCCGCTGCCAAGCCCACGCCGAAGGCGGAGCCGAAACCATTAGCTAAAGCGGAGTCGGCAACGGCTCCGAAACCGGCACCAAAGCCGGAGGCCGCTCCAAGCAGCAAGCCTGAACCGGTTACTCCTCCGCCACCGAAGGCGGACAGCAAACCGTCAGAGCCGGCGCAGGACTAACGCTAATTCCTGGAGAGCGTCTCGAGCAAGCCTCGGGACGCTTCTTCGACCAGGTCAAGAACGCGCTCGAAGCCGGCGGCACCGCCGTAATAAGGGTCGGGAACCTCGCGCTCTTGCGCTGATGAGAATTCCAGAAACAGCCGGACCTTAGGGAGATGCTCCGCCGGAGACTGATCCCTGAGCCGCTCCAGGTTATCCATGTCCATGGCGATGATGTAGTCGAAGCGCTCGAAGTCCTGGTCGCTTACGCGCCTGGCTCGCAGGTCCCCCAGCGCGATGCCGCGACGTTCAGCCGCTGCTTTGGAGCGACGATCAGGCGGGTCGCCAACATGATAGGCATGCGTGCCCGCAGAATCGACGACGATGCGTTCACCCAAACCCGCTTGCTCGACGTGATGCCGGAACACACCCTCCGCCGTTGGTGAGCGGCAGATGTTACCCATACAGACAAATAAAACAGCTGTTTTCTCTTTTTTATCAATCATTTACGCTACTTTTTACTGCCTCTTATTTGCCTGTCAGCGTGGTCGTAAGTACCTGTTTTTATTGAGTTGGCAACTACAATAAGAGGCAGCATTTTCGACGACTTTTGCACAGGATCATTAAATCAGATTTGCCCTTCTGAGATGCCGATTAATCTGCCT
>CAYTTZ010000018.1:0-25470 GCA_964440945.1 uncultured Woeseiaceae bacterium | reverse complement strand
GACATGGACGAATTTGCCGCGCTTAAACAACTGCTGGAATGGGCTGCCTATGCCGACGCGGTCGAGCAGTTGTACGACCCCGTCGGTTTTGCGGAAGTGGTCGCGACGTTGGACACGCACGATTTCATACCGGAAGGCATTGCGGCCGATGCCGACGGCAGGTTCCACCTCGGCAGCATTCGACACGGTCAGCTGGTCCGCCTTGGCGAGAACCCGGCAACACTAAGCACACCCGAGAACGGCCACTGGAGCGTATTCGGCATGCGATTCGACGGCAAAGGCGGCCTGTGGTTTGCCAGTGCGGCCGTGCCACAGTTCCTGGGCGATCCGGCGGTGGCAGGGCGCAGCGGGCTGTTCCGCTACGATTCGACAAAGGAGACGATCTCGGACCGTGCCGTCTTGCCAGTCGCGGACGATGCCCAGGTTCTGGGCGACCTCGTTGTCGCGCCGGATGGGCTGATTTACACGACAGACAGCCTGACGGGCGTGGTGTATCGCTTTGATCCGGAGAGCGGTGTGTTCGATATCGTCGTCGAGCGCGGCGTTTTCGGTTCGCCGCAAGGTCTTGTGCTCGACAGCACAGCGACGTTCCTCTTTGTCGCCGACTACATCGGCGGGCTGTATCGCGTGGCGCTGGCTGACGGCAAAGTAGAAAAAGTCAGAATCCAGGCGAACGTAACGGATTACGGTATCGATGGCCTGTACCGGCATGGTGCCGAACTGGTCGCAATACAAAACGGCATCCAGCCCAATCGAGTTGTCGCGCTAACGCTTGGTGCAGAGGGTCTCTCGATTACCGCCGGCAGGACAATAGCCGCCAACCTCGACGAGTTCGATGAACCGACACTGGGCTTTGTGTCCGGGGATGATTTCTACTTCGTTGCGAACAGCCACTGGAACCGTTTCGATGCGAGCAACGAGCTGCCCGACGAACTTGCTGGTCCGATCATATTGAGGGTTTCATTGCTTCCCGACCAGTAGTTCGCCGCAGACTAGCGGCCGACGGAGAATTCCAGAATCAAGGGCAGGTGGTCGGAACCAACGCGAGCGCCGACTTCTATGTTCACGACATCAATGTCATCGGATACCAGCGCGTGATCGATAGGGATCATGGCGAACGGCATGAAGGTCGGCCAGGTTGGCAGGATACCTGCGCCACGACTCGCGTTCCTTAGGCCTGTACTCTCCCGCAGCCTTCGATACGCGGGGGTCCACATGGTGGCATTGAAATCCCCGGACAGGATAACGGCGCCGGCCGCCGCGTTCGCAATTTCAACCACACTTTGCAGCTGTTCGTTACGCGCCTCGAAGCCCTCTTTGGTCAGCGGAATAGTGGGATGCGTGTTTATCAAGGTCAGCAATGTGCCATTGACGGTCAGCGTTGCGACAATGGTCGGATAATCCAGAGGTGGGCTATCGACGTGAGAGATCGAGTCGAGCGGCAGGCGCGAAAACAGGGCGATGCCAAAGCTGTCGTGCCTCGGTTGCGTGTAACTGAACGGATAGTCTTCTCGAAGTGCCTCAATACTTCCGAGCCACTCGGGTGAAACCTCCTGCAGAAATACCAGGTCCGGTTGTTCGGCCTCGATGAACTCGAGCAAGCGACCGTGCTGTTCATTTCGTGACAGGATATTGACTTGTATCAACTTCAGAGTGTCAGAGCCCTCTGGCGGCGCGTTGCCGAGATACCACGGCACCACGTAGCTCGCGTTGAGCACGACTGCCACCATGAGAACCGCGCCGTAGATGGGGTCGCGCAACGCCCCGAAAACAATCAGCAGCAACAGCGATACGGCGAGATATTGCAGCCGAAAATGCGAGAACAGCTCTACGTGATGATGTATGGACGGGAAGCTCGTTAGTAACGAAAACACGACCGTAACGACCGCGGCAGCCTGTAACAGGCCTACAAGGCTTACGCGGTTTCCGAGCACGCCGGGCAGTCGCTGCGTTTTCGCACAGCGAGGTGATGAAACTCCGTTGCAGCGGCATCGTAAAGGCGTAACACGGGCGTTGCTGTGACTATGCCCGCCAGGTATTTTAGTGCCTCGGCAGCCATCATCGTGCCAATGACGCCAGGCACCGGTGCCAGCACCCCGTTGCCCGCGCAATTCCCCAACGACTCATCTGCCTCGACGTAGAGACAGCGATAACACGGTGACTCGTCGTAGTCAGGCCCGAATATGGCCAGCTGTCCCTCAAACCGAATGGCAGATCCGGTGACGAGCCGCCGCGACGCCGCCACGCAGGCATCGTTTACCTGGAAACGTGTACTGAAGTTGTCGCAGCCGTCGAGTACGACGTCGGCCTGGCCGACCGCTTCGGCCAACGCCTCATCGCTTAGTCTTACCGGGATCGGGATTACCTCGACATCCGGGTTGACCTTTCGAAGTCGCGCGGCCGCTACCTCTGCCTTGAGCTCGCCGATATTGCCGGGTCCATACAGTACCTGCCGGCCGAGATTGGTTTGGTCGACGGTATCGAAGTCGCAAAGCATCAATCGCCCGATACCGCTGGAGGCCAGGTAGGTAGCCGCCGCGCAACCAATACCGCCTACGCCGATCAGGAGCGCGGTGCCCTCGCTGATGCGCCGCTGCCCTTCCTCGCCGATTTGCGGCAGGGCGAGGTGGCGTGCGTCGCGGCTCAGCGTTTTGGCGGACATCGGGATTCTGCCGTTACCCGGCTACTCGTCGATCGTAACTTCGAGGATAGTGACAGCCTCGAGCGGAACGTCGGAGTGGCCACCCTGGTTGCCAGTCGGTACCGCGGCGATCGTATCCACGATATCCATGCCGTCGCTGACCTTGCCGAACACGGCATAACCGAAATCGCGACCGCCATGGTTGAGGAAGTCATTGTCGCTCAGGTTGACGAAGAACTGCGAGGTGGCGCTGTCAACCACGCCGGTGCGCGCCATAGCAAGCGTTCCGCGTACATTGGTTTCGCCATTGTCCGCCTCGTTCTTGATCGGATCGCGGGTGGGCTTGCTGGTCATGTTTTCGTCCATGCCGCCGCACTGAATCATGAAATTCGGGATGACGCGGTGAAAGATTGTACCGTTGAAATGCCCGTCGGTGACGTACTGCCGAAAGTTCTCGCAGGAAAGTGGCGCCTTCTCGTCAAACAGCTCAATGCTAATGTCGCCGTGATTGGTCTTTATCGTGATCATGATGTCTCGCAATTTAAGGTGAGCGCCGTTATTTACCACCCCGGCGCGCTGCTGTCACGCGGGGGTGGCCGGAAAAGTCCTTGTGGTTGGCAATTTCTGTCCATCCAGTCGTCGCCAGCAGTGCCGCGACGTCGTCGGCCTGCTCGGCGCCATGCTCGACTAACAGGACGCCATCGTCCTCAATAATGTCCGTGCAATCGGCCGCGAGTACGCGTATTGCGTCGAGCCCGTCGTCCCCGGATGCCAGCGCCGCAACGGGTTCGTAGCGGAGATCAGCGAGTGCCTCGTCGTCGGCACGCACGTAGGGTGGATTGGACACGATGACCTGGAATTTCTGGCCGCGCACCGGCTCACACCAGCTGCCTTGCGCGAAGCTTATGTTACCCATGGACAGCTGGCGTGCGTTTTCCCGCGCAACCGCCAGCGCGTCCTTACTGAGGTCGACGGCGGTTACCTCGCACAGCAAGCGTTCGCCGGCAAGCGCTATTGCTATCGCACCGCTGCCTGTGCCGAGATCCAGGACTTGCCACTGCGCTTTGCGCGGGATCTCGCGCAGTGCCAGCTCCACAAGAAGCTCCGTCTCGGGCCGCGGAACCAGCGTCGCAGCGCTTACCAGCAGTTCATGCGACCAGAACTCTTTAGTACCCATGATATAGGCCATAGGTTCGCCGCTGAGTCGCCGTTTCAGCAGCGCATCGAAACGATCGAACGCCGCGTCGTCCAGGACGTCCTCAGGATGGGCAAAAAGGTAGCTACGCGGCATATCGATGCAGCGGCTCAGAAGGATCTCGGCATCCAGGCGCGCCGAGTCACTAACCGGCGCGAGCTGTTTGACGGCATCGCCCAGCAGCGCGTCAATTCGATGCCCGTCTTCCTCGGTCATGATCGGAATTCTCCTGGTGTCCTGTTTGCTGAGTTCGCTTACTTTCAGAAAGCCTGCAAAGCGTCAATGCAAGGCGCAGCCCGCCGGCAACGGCTAGCCCCCTTGCCCAGGGCTGCAAAGCCGCAGCAGCTTTTTGCAGGCTTGCCCTCCGGGCGCTCCCGGCAGCCCGTCCCGCCGCGTTGCAGTCGTTTGAAGTAGCCCGCTAATCCTGCACTCCTGCGCCTCGCAGGACGGGCTGCCAATAGCGCTGAGAGTTAGCGAACCAGGCAAACAGGACGCTAGCGGGGAAACTCGCTGACGTCGTCGGATTCGTCGACCTCGTAGGCTTCGCCGAGGAAGTCTTCATCAAAGGCATACAACATCGTTCCTTCCGGCGCGCGAATGCCAACGAACGCGCCTTCGAAACCCGGGAACTTCTCGATTCGCATGCCGTGGTGGTCGAGTAGGGTCATCAGCCCGTCGCGGTCCGCGCATTTGAATGACAACGAAGGCCCGGTCAGCGCAATACTCTCGGACAGACCAAGCGGAGCACCGTCGGCGTCGAAGCGCATGTGCATGGTCGGCTCTTCACGCATATCGAGCAGCGTCGGCGCGATAGGCGCCCAGAATTTTCCGGCGCGCAAGGTGTCGCGCACGGGCAGCGCGAGCTCAAGCCAGGAACCGCATGCCGAATCACGGTCCGGTTCCTCGCTGGCGTGAAACGTGCGTGCCTCGAGCATGGTGATCGCATTGTCATCGCGATCGGCGAAACGCAGCTCGTTGAATGCGTCCTCATCCAGCTGCATATAGCTGAACTCAAAGCCGCGGTCCGTCATCGAGCGCGCATGCTTTGCGAGATCATGTTGCACAAACGTTAAAGCGGGCGCATCGAAGTCGCGGTCGTGCAGGCCGATGTTGAGCTCCCCGTCGCTAACCACCGCGTATTTGTGCGACCACATGTCGCCGATTTCCAGCTCGACGAATCCGAGTGTCTTGTAGAAGTGCAGTGACTCGAGAATGTCTGCGGTGCGCACAGAGAACTCAAGAAACTGACCTATGGTTGTCATTTTGCTGCGCCCATGGCGGTCGCGCGCTGCCGGGTATCCGGCTCATCGGAGTAACTGCGCGGCCAGCCGCTCATATGTTTCTCGACGAGATCAGTGAGGAAACTGACATGATCCTCGCGTGCGTTTAACGCCGGAACATAGTGCAGTTCTTCACCGCCCGATTCGATAAACAGTTCGGCGTTCTGCATCGCAATTTCTTCGAGAGTCTCGAGGCAGTCAGTCGAGAAGCCGGGGCAGACGACATCCAGGCGAGCCATCCCCCGCCCGCCCAGTTTCTTGATGGTTTCATCGGTATACGGCCTCAACCACTCCTCGCGGCCAACACGCGACTGAAATGAAAGCAGCCATTCGTCGTCGCCCAATTCGAGAGTCTCCGCCACCAGTCGTGCTGTTTTCTGGCACTGGCAGTGGTAGGGATCACCGTCCAGGAGCGTCTGCCTTGGCACGCCATGAAACGAAAACATGAGCTGGGTGCCTCGGCCATTCTGCTGCCAAAACTCACGAATACTGGCGGCAAGCGCGGCGATGTAGCCCGGCTCGTCGTGGTATTGATTGATAAAGCGCGTTTCCGGCACCCACCGTAACCGGTTTAGTTTGCGAGCCACAGCGGCAATGACGGACGCTGTGGTTGTCCCGGAATACTGTGGGTACATTGGAAGAACGATCAGACGCCTTGCGCCCTTGGCCTGCAGGCGGTCAATCGCGGCGTCGACGGATGGGTCGCCATAGCTCATGGCAAGCTCAACGTTAGCCGAACCTTGCAGTCGTTGGTCGAGTTCCTTTTGCATGCCGGCTGCGATCTCTTTTGAGAAGAGCATCAGCGGCGAGCCATCGTCGGTCCATATCTTCCGATACGCCTCGGCCGAACGTGACGGGCGGATTCTCAATATGATGCCATTAAGGATTAGCCACCAAAGCCAGCGTGGATATTCGATCACGCGGGGATCCGACAGGAACTGCTTGAGAAAGCGCCGCACGGCGGATGTGGTTGGCTCCTCCGGCGTCCCGAGGTTGACGAGCAGTATCCCGATCGACTCGGATGCTCCATGTTCGAATGAAGGTATTGATTGGTAAGTCGGCATAAATTCGGCAACCGTTTCGGACGCGCCCAACAGTACTTTAAAGCCACCCCACACGCCACCGGAACAGGCTATAATTGCTTGTCTTGATTGACATTTGTCACGAGATGCCCAGATGAATGACGTACCCCAAACCAATAGCAAAACTTCGGATCGCCGGACACTGGCGCGGGATATCGCCGTGCTGCAGGTCAAGCTGCTGGTCGATGGACTCAGAGATCTTTTGCTCGTGCCGGCCTCGTTGGTCGTAGGCCTGGTCAGTCTGTTCAGCAATGAGAATGGTCGGCCGGCGCCGTATTTTTACCAGTTGCTGGATCTTGGCAAACAAACCGAACACTGGATCAATCTTTTCGGTGCGCTCGAGAACGCACCCCCGGATATCAGGCAGATCGAACCGTTACCGGATGCGGACATTGACCATCTCGTGGGCAGACTCGAGACGTTCATGGTAGACGAGCACAATCGGGGCGGCTTGACGGCGCAGGCCCAGGAGCGCATGGGTAAAGTCATAAGGGCGATGCGGCGTGGTCGAAATTCGGGGAATCCTGCGGAATAGGGCCTAACGTTTTTCGATGTCTCTTCCTGACAGCAAGTCGTCGAGACTCGGCGGTGCGTGATCGGCTCCCATACGGCCAGACTTCAATCGACCGACATAGTCCCGGTAAGCACGCATCGCCTGGTAGCCGAAAATCCAGCAGATGGGAAGGTTCGCAAACATCATGACGCCGGTGCCGACACCGATGACGTTATCGAGGTCACTGGCGGTTCGAACAAGGCCGAGTGTCGCAATGAAAATCAGGCAGCAGTACACGATTCTGTAGCCGAGAACGGCCTTCTCGCCGGCGAGAAATATCAGCGCCTGCTCGCCGTAATAGCTCCAGGAGATCATGGTGGAAATCGCAAACATCCAGGCGGCAATCGTTACCAGCCACTTGCCGAGGCCCGGTGCAACACTGTCAAAAGCCTTCGCCGTCAGTGTCGCGCCGACGTAACTCCGGTAAAGGCCGTCACCGACAATGGTTGGTGATGTTGGTCCCACCAATACATCCCAGGTTGTTGTAAAGCCCGCGCCACGATTCTGCACGACGCCGTCAATGCGGTGCAGGTTCAAGCTCGTCGTTTCGTTCAGGTGTGCTGCAACGACCAACGTCGTCTTATCGCCGCTGACCCAGTTACTACCGGGTAACGGTGTCTCGGCAAACTGCCAGCCATCCGCGGTCTGTGCGGCGACAGGTAACTGCTGGAGCGGGACGTCCGGCGCGCGTGTCCAGATGCCCGTCGACAGAATAATTAGCGCCGTGAATGTGCAGACGACCAGCGTGTCGATAAACGGTTCGAGTCCGGCAACGATGCCTTCGCGAACAGGCTCATCGGTCTTTGCTGCCGAGTGTGCGATCGGCGACGAACCTTGACCCACTTCGTTGGAGAAGATGGCACGCTTCAGTCCAAACAGGAACGCGGAAGCGGCAGTTCCGCCGATGAATGCGCCGCCGGCTTCGGTCGGCACGAATGCCGACTTGACGATGAGTGCAAAAATACCCGGTATGTCACCGAAATGGGCGGCAAGCACGTAACTGCCTGCCGCGAGGTAGAGAAAGACCATCAGCGGGACCAGTGTGGCCGTTACCTTGCCGATGCGCTTGATGCCGCCAATGATGACGCCCCCCACGAGGACGGCGAGCACGATGCCGGTGATCCAGCTCGGCACCGAGAAATATTCTTCGGTCAATTCGCCTACGTTCCATGCCTGGAACATGTTGCCGCCGGTCGCCGTAGAAACCAGCAGCATCGCGCAAAAGAACACGCCGATTGCCTTGCCGACCCTGGGGAAGCCGTATCGCTCGAACCCCTTGAACGCCACCCACATCGGGCCACCGTGAGGGTTGTCGGGGTCATCGGTATTGCGATACAGCATCGACAACGTAACTTCGGTGAGTTTGATCGCCATACCGAAGAAACCGACGATCCACATCCAGAAGACCGCGCCCGGTCCGCCAAGCGCGATCGCGAGTGCGACGCCGCCTATATTGCCGAGGCCCACCGTGGCCGACAGTGCCGCAGATAGAGCCTGGAAGTGATTGATGGCACCGGGATCGTTGGGGTCATCGTAAACGCCGCGCAGGACCGTGGGCGCGTGCGTCAGGGCGCGGTACTGGCAGAAGCCGCTCCAGACGGTGAACAGGACACCCGTTCCGACGATCGCATACAGCACATAGTCGTGCCACAAAAATGCGTTGATCGTGCCCAGCAAGGCGCCGAAGTCATCCATCAGGATTTCCGGTTCAGGGTTACTTGGCCTCCATGATAGCCGATACGCCCATGCCCCCCGCGGTGCAAACGGAAATCAGACCTCGCCCGGAGCCTTTTTCCTGCAACATTTTTGCCATGGCGGCAATTATGCGTGCGCCTGTCGCGGCAAACGGGTGGCCCATCGCAATGCTGCCGCCCTTCGTATTTAGCCGGGCGAGATCGATTGGGCCCATGGCCGCGTTGCGGCCGAGCTTAGTGCGGCAAAACTCCTCGGACTGCCAGGCTTTCAGCGTCGCAATAGTCTGTGCCGCGAACGCCTCGTGAATCTCGTAGAAGTCAAAATCCTGCAAACTCAGGTTAGCCTGCTTGAGCATATCCGAGACGGCGTAGGCGGGCGCCATCAGCAGCCCTTCACCGTCGACGAAGTCGACAGCAGCAACCTTGGCGAATGTCAGGTAAGCCATGACCTCCAGGTTCTTTTGTCGTGCCCAGTCTTCGGAGGCAAGCAGCACGGCTGCGGCGCCGTCGGTCAACGGCGTGCTGTTGCCGGCGGTCATCGTGCCCTCGCCACTCTTGTCGAACACCGGCTTCAGCGCGCTGAGTTTCTCGAAGGTGGTGTCACGCCGGATATTGTTGTCTTCCTCGACGTCCATAAACGGGATGACGATATCCTCGTACCAGCCCGCGTCGTAGGCAGCTGCCGCCTTGATATGACTTGCGAGAGCCAGCTGGTCCTGGTGCTCGCGCTGCACGTCCCACTCCTTGGCCGTGATCTCCGTGCTTTCGCCCATGGAGAGCTTGGTACGTGGTTCCTCTACGCCGGGAAACACCGGCTTGAAGTGCTTGGGACGGATGCGCAACAGCGGCTTGATCCGGTCCATTAACGAGCGCGCGCGATGCATTTCGAACAGAATGTGGCGGTAGTCGTCGGCATAGACTATTGGCGCGTCGCTGATCGTATCGGTGCCACCCGCTATGCCAGATTCGATCTGGCCAAGCGCGATTTTGTTGGCAATCATGATCGCGGCTTCAATGCTGGTGCCGCAGGCTCGCTGCAGGTCAACGGCCGGTGTTCGCAGTGAAAGGCCGGAATCGATGACGCACTCGCGGGCGAGATTCCAGTCTTTCGAGTGTTTGATGACCGCGCCGAGCGCGACGTCACCCAGGGTCTGTCCCGTCAAATCATGTTTCTGCACCAGGCCCTGCAATGCTGCCACCATCATGTCCTGGTTCGAACAGTCGCGATACGCGGAGTGTGAACGGCAAAAAGGAATACGTGCCCCGCCGACCACCGCAACTCGAATCGCTCGTCCATCGTGCAACATACCCTTCTCCATTGTTAATTATGTCGTCGTTCGCGACGCAACTTTACACCATCCGTGGACTCAAGCTCTAGGGAGTCCCGGATCAATTATTTCGCTACAACGGCGCCTCCGTTGCCAGTAGACGCATTATAGGTTGGCGAAATGGCCTCGTAACGGTGCGACCCCCGGACTCCGGTGTCCGGTGAGCTTGCCGGGAAGGACACTGGGTTAAGATGCGCCCATGGTGACGATACAAGACGGCAGTTGGCATGTGCAGGCAAAGTCATTGCTGCGACTTGGCGGCCCGTTGATCGTCAACAATCTCGCGGTCGCCGGCATGCAGTTTGCCGATGCCGTCATGGCTGGCCGACTCGGCGCTGACGCGCTGGCGGCCGTCGCCGTTGGCGGCAGCGTCTGGTTTCTCGGCTTTTCCTTTTGCCTGGGCTTGCTGATGGCAATCTCACCGATCGCAGCGCGTCATTTTGGCGCGGGCGACAAAGCGCTTATCGGCCGTTACACGAGGCAGGGCGTCTACCTGGGACTCTGCATGGGCACCCTGCTCATCCTGCTCGGGCAGTTTGCGGTGGCGCCGATGCTCGCGGCCATCGGCATCGACCCGGAGTTTCGCGATCTGACGGTGGGCTACGTTGGTGCAATCATGTTTGGTGGCCCCGGTATCTTCATCTTCCTGGCACTTCGGTTCACGACCGAGGGCATCGGTCATACACGACCGATCATGTTCACATCTCTGTTTGCGCTGATCTGCAACGTGTTCCTGAATTACGTTTTGATGTTCGGCAAGTTTGGCGCGCCGGCGCTCGGCGTGGTTGGCTGTGGCATCGCCAGTGCGACGACCATGTGGCTGGTTGCCGTGGCGCTCGCTGGACACATGTTCTTCAGCCGTTTTTACCGACCTTTCGAAATATTTTCCCGGGTAGCGCCGCTACGCTCGCCCGTACTCAAAGAGATTGTCGTGCTGGGTATCCCGATCGCCGTCACGATTACGGCCGAGGCCGGGTTGTTCTCGGCGGTTTCGATTCTCATGGGCACTCGGGGAACGGAAATCACGGCAGCACACCAGATCGCAATCAACTTTTCGGCGACCACCTTCATGATCCCGCTCGCGTTGAGTTCGGCAACGACCATTCAGGTCGGCCAGCTAATCGGTGCCGGCAAACTGCAGAGCGCACGCACCACTGGCGCCCTGGGTATCGGTCTTTGCGCTTTCTTTATGGGGCTGTCGGCAATCTTCTTGCTGATATTCCGCGATGCAGTAGTGGGCCTCTATACCGACGATGCGGCAGTGCGTGGCATCGCGATCAGCCTGCTTTTGATGGCCGCAATGTTTCAGATCGCGGATGGTGTGCAGGTCGGCGCAGCCGGGGCACTGCGTGGCTTCAAGGACACCCGAATCCCAATGGCGGTCAATATGTTCGCCTACTGGGCGCTGGCGTTTCCGCTGGCGTTCCTCGCCGCTATCACCTTCAAGGCACCGCCCAACTATATCTGGGCCGGCTTTGTTGTCGGGCTGGGAGTGGCGGCGGTCCTGTTGTCCTGGCGCTATCACCACGTATCGAAAGTCTGAACCTTAAAGCACGTCAGCTATCGCCCTGACCGAAGTCCGGACTATCGCCTGCGAGATACTCTTGCTCCTGCGGCGTATTATCGCGATTGAGAAGCTTGTTGCGGTGCGGGAAACGTCCGAACTGATCGACAATGTCCTTATGCAGCTCTGCGAATTCGGCGCAGGCCATAAAAGTCTCGCGCAATGTCGGTGAAACTGATTCGGCCAGGCGACGATAGATTTCAACAGACTTCGCCTGGACCTTGCGGGACTCGGCATGCTGCAGTGGCATGTAGAAGAAAACCTTCTCGATCGGCGCCAGCTCCTTGTCCTTTTTCTCCATCGCGCCCTTTACGCAAAGTTCGAGTGCCAGCCGGTCTTTCGCGAAAGCCTTGGCCGTACCGCGATGAATATTACGGCGAAACTGGTCGATCAAAATGATCAGCGCCAGGCGGCCGCGCGGACTGTGCGCCCAGTGGCCCAGCTCACCCTTACTTGCTCTTGCGACTTCTTCG
Source organism: uncultured Woeseiaceae bacterium (assembly GCA_964440945.1). Lineage (GTDB taxonomy): Bacteria > Pseudomonadota > Gammaproteobacteria > Steroidobacterales > Woeseiaceae > UBA1847. Next base: position 13,660 of record CAYTTZ010000018.1, on the reverse strand, counting down.
GCAAACTCTTTTTCGATCTCGTGATCAAAGACAGGGTCTTCGGTAAACCAGATCTCCATTCGCTGGTCAATCTGCGGCGCTGACAGCGCCTGTTCCTTGAACCAGAATGACAGGATCGCCTCGATGCGAACCTGGTCAACATCGGTAATTGTGGCGTCCATGCTTTCGCTCAGGAGTTTTACTGACATTTTGTCGTCTTCCAATCTATCGCTCTAAAGAAAGTGTGCTGTCGTTACTCAACACGAAGTGCGAACCGGGTCACAAATTGGGCGGAATAGGCCAAATGAGGGGCCCGATCGCAGTAGACTTTACCAGATGATAAGGGATCAAGCGGAAACGGAGCGCCTGACGCCCTGGCGCCTGTCGGTACCCGCACTGGCGCTGGTTGTGCTGCTGTGTGCCTGTGGTGCGCCATCGACAGGACCGGAGAGTGAGATTCGGGGCTGGCTCGACCGAGGCGTGGCCGCTACCGAAGCCAAGGAACGCGGTGAGCTCATGGATATGATCTCGCCAGCCTATGCGGACGCCCGCGGCTATAACCGGGCGCGCGTCGGTAACATTTTGCGAGCCTATTTCCTGCGCATGAACAGGATCGAGCTCATCACCACGGTGAACGAAATTGCGATCATGGGCGATACGGCGGCGGAGGTGCTGTTGACCGTTGGCATGGCTGGCACGAAGGACAGCCTGCTGGGGTTCAGTGCAGACGCGTATGAATTTTCGCTGGAGCTTGAGAAGATGGGCGGCGACTGGCTCCTGATCTCGGCGCGGTGGGGCGAATTTGGGGAGGAGTTGCGATGAGGACACGTTACCGGACACTCAATTTAATACTGGTCGTCATTCTGTTGGCCCTGGGCGGCTGCGCCACCACCGTGCAGGATCTCGTCAAAAGCCCCGCGGTGGAGCTGAATGCCGTTCAGGTGGTGGGGCTCGGCTTCAACAGCCAGACGTTTTTGTTGTCCTTCAATATCAGCAATCCCAACGGATTTGCGCTGCCGGTTCGCTCCGTTAGCTATGCGCTGAAACTGGATGGCCAGCGATTCGCCAGCGGTCAGACACCCGGCGAATTCTCTGTGCCCGCCAACGGCGAATCCCAGTTTGCGATCAGTGTCGATCTGAATCTGTTGCAAACGGCGCCTCAGCTTCTGTCCATTGTGCGGCAGAGTGTTCGCCGCGACGTGAATTACGAGCTTGACGGCCGGCTCGCGGTTGATATTCCGCTGGTGCCTGCCGTCTCCTACCGCAGCACTGGCGCCATCCGCATGAGTTCCGCAGCGCTGTAAACCCCCGACCGCCATGGTTACGCGCGCAACAAACGCGCCTGGCTCGCGTGGCCGTCCTGAAAATACTGAAATCACGCGTATTTTCGGCTCAAAAGTGGCTATTTCACCCCGGACTGCACGAGAGCACAATCTCCTGCTCTATACTTATTGGTTCGCGGCGATATTCGCCAATCCAATGCAGTGAGTTGACAACAGGGACCGGCAGCGGCCCCGACGGTACGCATGACACAGAATTTGGCCAAAACCTTGCACGACCCCGCCTTCCATCGCGATAGCTGCGGGTTCGGGCTGATTGCAAACCTCGATGATATTCCCAGTCACTTCGTGGTCGAGACGGCAATCTCGGCGCTGGCGCGACTGACGCATCGCGGCGCCGTTGCGGCGGATGGCAAAACGGGCGATGGCTGCGGCCTGCTCATCAAATTTCCTCGTGATTTCCTGCGGGCTGTCGGTGAAGAGGCCGGATTCAAGGTCAGCAAACGATTCGCGGCGGGCTGCGTATTTCTGAGCAACGATGATTCGGTTGCCGAAGCGGCCAGGTCGGCCATTAACGAGGCGATTGCTGAGATCGGGTTCGAGGTAGCGGGTTGGCGGCAGGTACCCATCGACACCTCGGCGTGCGGCGAGCAGGCTTTAAGAACGCTGCCGGTTATCGAGCAGGTATTCGTTAATGCGCCTGATGAAATGCCGCGCGGCCGCTTCAATCGCCGCCTGTTCCTGGCGCGGCGACGCGCCGAGAACCGGATTGCCGATTCGGAAACCTACATCGCCAGCTTGTCGTCGGTCACGATCAGCTACAAGGGCATGATCATGCCCCGGGCACTGCCCGAATTTTATCCGGACCTGAAGGACCCGCGACTCGAGTCTTCGGTGTGCCTGTTCCATCAGCGCTTCTCCACGAACACGCTGCCCGAATGGCGGCTGGCGCAGCCGTTCCGCTTTCTTGCCCACAACGGCGAGATCAATACGATTAGCGGCAACCGAAACTGGGCTGTGGCGCGCACCAATAACTATCGCTCGGACAAGCTTGACGATATCTCCGACCTCGATCCGGTCATTTCCCTGACCGGCTCAGACTCTTCGAGTCTCGACAACATGCTCGAGGTGCTGCGCGCCGGCGGCATGGATGTGCTTCAGGCGATGCGCATTCTCATGCCACCCGCCTGGCAGACGGTCGATAATATCGACCCCGACGTGCGTGCTTTCTACGAGTTTTTCGACTGCCAGCAGGAGCCCTGGGACGGACCGGCCGGCATCGTGCTGACCGACGGCCGCTACGCCGCATGCTGTCTCGATCGCAATGGTCTTCGTCCTGCGCGCTACGTGATCACGAAGGACCGGCACCTGACCGTCGCCTCCGAGGTTGGCGTCTACGACTATGACGAAAAGGACGTGCTCAGCAAAGGTCGGCTTGGACCGGGTGAGATGCTGGCCGTCGATCTCGTCAACGGTGTTCTCCTCGATAGCGACGATATCCACGACATACTGAAGACACGTGCGCCCTATAAGAAGTGGCTGAAGCAGGGCGTCCGGTACCTGGACTCGCAGCTTGTCGATACCGCGACTGCAGCAGAACCCATGGAGCCCGAGGTCCTGCAGACCTACCAGAAGATGTTCAACCTGAGCCGTGAGGAACGCAGAGAGATCGTCGCGGTGTTGGCGCAAACAGAGATGGAGGCGGTCGGCTCGATGGGTGACGACACGCCGATGGCGGTGCTGTCGAAGAAAGTTCGTTCGCCATTCGATTACTTCAGGCAACAGTTTGCACAGGTTACCAACCCGCCGATCGATCCCCTGCGCGAGCGCCTCGTCATGTCGCTGCAAACGAACATCGGTGGCGAGTCCAGCCTGTTCGATATAGGCCCGGAGCACGCCGAGCAGGTGATCATCAATTCGCCGGTACTGTCACAGGCAAAACTACGGCAGCTGCTAGGCCCCGACATGTTCGAGGACCGTCACGCGTTTATTGATCTGAACGTAGACAAAGCGCTGACGCTGCCCGAGGCGCTCGACAAGATCTGCGGTCAAGCGGAAGAGGCGGTTCGCACCGGCAAGTTCTTGTTGGTGCTGAGCGACCGCTATCTCGAGGAGGGCAAGCTCCCGGTACATGCTTTGCTCGCTACCGGCGCGGTGCACCATCACCTCGTCAAAGTCGGTCTGCGGTGCGACGCGAACATCGTCGTTGAGACCGGTGCCGCTCGAGATTCTCACCACATTGCGTGCCTGATTGGTTACGGCGCGACTACGGTCTACCCGTATCTCGCTTACCAGTCGTTGCATGAGATAGCGCGTCGTCGCGAAGGCAGAGAACAACAACAGCTCGGTCGTAGCTATCGTCGTGGCATCCGCAAGGGGTTGTTCAAGATCATGTCGAAGATGGGTATATCGTCCATCTCGAGTTATCGTGGTGCGCAACTTTTTGAGATCGTCGGTCTGCACTCCGAGATCGTTGAGAAGTGCTTTAAAGGCACCACCTCACGTATTCAAGGTGCCAACTTTGAGGATCTGCTGAATGATCAGAAGGCACTGGCGGCAATGGCCTGGGAGCCCCGACAGCCGATCGATCACGGCGGTCTGCTGAAATACGTGCACGGCGGCGAGTATCACTGCTACAACCCGGACGTCATAGCGACGCTGCAGTCGGCGGTGCGCTCCGGCGACTACGGTCGTTATGAAGAGTACGCGCGCCTCGTCAATGAGCGACCTGTGGCGACGCTGCGCGACCTGATGAAGGCGGTGCCAGCAGGCAAAGCGATTCCACTCGACGAGGTCGAGCCGATTGAGGACATATTGCCGCGCTTCGACAGCGCCGGCATGTCACTCGGCGCGCTGTCGCCGGAGGCGCACGAGGCGCTGGCAATCGCGATGAATCGCATGGGTGGCCGCTCGAATTCTGGCGAGGGTGGCGAAGATCCGGCGCGTTACGGCAGCGAGCGCAGATCCAAGATAAAGCAGGTCGCATCGGGACGCTTTGGTGTGACGGCCGAATACCTGGTGAATGCCGAGGTCATCCAGATCAAGATCGCACAGGGTGCCAAGCCCGGCGAGGGCGGCCAGCTGCCGGGGCACAAGGTCAACGAGATGATCGCCAGGCTGCGTTATGCGAAGCCGGGCGTCGGGCTGATCTCGCCGCCGCCGCATCACGACATCTATTCGATCGAAGACCTTGCGCAGCTTATCTTCGACCTCAAGCAGGTTAATCCCGATGCACTCGTTTCGGTGAAACTCGTTGCCGAACCTGGTGTGGGTACCATTGCCGCGGGCGTAGTTAAGGCGTATGCCGACCTGATCACGATCTCCGGGTATGACGGCGGTACAGGTGCGAGCCCACTGAGTTCGGTGAAGTACGCGGGCAGCCCGTGGGAACTGGGTCTGTCGGAAACGCACCAGGTGTTGCGCTCACAGGACATGCGCCACAAGGTCCGATTGCAGACCGATGGCGGTCTTAAGACGGGGCTTGATGTCATCAAGGCGGCCATGCTCGGCGCGGAGAGCTTTGGCTTCGGCACCGGGCCGATGGTGGCGCTGGGTTGCAAGTACCTGCGAATCTGTCATCTGAACAACTGCGCGACCGGCGTTGCGACGCAGAACAATGTGCTGCGCAGCGAATATTTCATCGGCCTTCCCGAGATGGTGATCAACTTCTTTCACTTTATTGCAGAAGAGGTGCGTCGCCGAATGGCCGAGCTTGGCGTTCGCAAGCTGGAAGAGTTGATCGGGCGCGTTGATCTCCTCGAGCTGCAGCCCGGTGAGACCGAGCGACAGTCTCGGCTCGATCTTGGCGCGATCGTCTCTGATGACGGACTTGCCAAGGACGCGCCGCAGTTCTGTACTGACCTGCGCAACAATCCTTTCGACCAGGGTGAGTTGGCTGAGCGCATGGTCACCGAAGCGTTGCCGGCGATCGAGTCGCTGACCGGTGGGCGATTCGAATTCGAGATCCAGAATTTCAATCGTTCGATCGGTGCCAGGCTCTCCGGCGAGATCGCGCGGCGCCATGGCAATCACGGTATGCAAGAGGCGCCACTCGATATCGTTTTGCGCGGCACCGCCGGCCAGAGTTTCGGTGCCTGGAACGTCTCCGGCCTCAACCTCACGCTGACTGGCGATGCGAATGACTACGTCGGCAAAGGCATGGCCGGCGGGCGTATCGTTATTCATCCGCCCGCCAACGTCGGCTACAACGCGCGCGAGACCGCCATTATCGGCAACACCTGCCTGTACGGTGCGACCGGCGGTGAGCTTTATGCGGCTGGCCGCGCGGGCGAGCGCTTTGCCGTCAGGAACTCGGGTGCGGCCGCCGTAATCGAGGGGGCCGGCGATCATTGCTGCGAGTACATGACCGACGGCGTTGTAGTCGTTCTGGGACATACAGGTGTCAATTTTGGCGCCGGAATGACCGGCGGTTTCGCTTATGTGCTCGACATCGACCGTGACTTCGTTGATCGCTATAACCACGAGCTAATCGACATCCACCGTATGACGCCGGAAAGCATGGAGCCGCACCTGCATCATCTGCGCGCGTTGATCGGTACACATGTCGAGCTTACGGGCAGTGAGTGGGGCGCCACCATCCTGGATGATTACCGCACGTTCCTGCCTAAGTTCTGGTTGGTCAAGCCAAAGGCGACCGAGCTCGGTTCGCTGATTGAATCCTTACGGCGGGCTGCCTGATGGCGAAGCATCCACTGCAGTTTCTGGAGATCCCACGTCGTGATCCGGACAAGGAGCCGGCCGAGGAGCGCATCAAGCACTTCGGCGAGATCTATGCGTCCTACGACGGTGCCAATGCTGCGGCACAGGCCGGCCGCTGCATCTCCTGCGGCAACCCTTATTGCGAGTGGAAGTGCCCGGTGCACAACTACATTCCGAACTGGCTGGAACTGATCGAACAGGGTCGGTTGTTCGAGGCGGCCGATCTGTCGCACCAGACGAATTCACTGCCGGAGATCTGCGGTCGTATCTGTCCGCAGGATCGTCTTTGCGAAGGCGCCTGCACACTAAACGACGGCATCGGCGCAGTCAGCATCGGCAACATTGAAAAATACATTACCGACGAAGCCGTGAAGCAGGGCTGGCGCCCCGACATGTCGAACGTCAAAGGCTCGGGCAAATGTGTGGGCATTATTGGCGCCGGACCGGCAGGTCTCGCGGCGGCCGACGTGCTTGCACTCAACGGAATCGGCTCTGTGGTTTACGACGCCTACCCTGAAGTTGGTGGCCTGCTTACCTACGGTATCCCGCCGTTCAAGCTTGAGAAACACATCGTCACTCAGCGCCGCGAGATTCTGGAGGGCATGGGCGTCAAGTTCGTGCTGAACACGCGCATCGGTGAAGACAAGCCGTTCCAGGAAATGCTCGACGAGTACGACGCCGTGTTCCTCGGCATGGGTACCTACCAGTACGTGAGTGGCGGGTTTCCTGGCGAGGACCTGCCCGGTGTCTACGAATCGTTGCCTTACCTCGTTGGCAACGTCTACCGCGAACTCGGTCACGACGAGACGGTCTCGCCGTATATAGACCTCGCCGGCAAGAATGTCGTCGTCCTTGGTGGCGGCGATACCGGCATGGACTGCAATCGCACGGCAATCCGGCAGGGCGCAGCAAGCGTCATCTGCGCGTATCGCCGCGATGAAGAAAATATGCCCGGCTCGCGTCGCGAAGTAGCCAACAGCAAGGAAGAGGGTGTTCGCTTCCTGTTCAATAGACAACCGATCGAATTGCTCGGCGATGAGCGCGTCACGGGAGTCAAAGTAGTTGAAACAAAACTGGGCGCGGCGGGTTCGGACGGACGCCGTCGACCAGAACCGATTCCCGGCACCGAAGAGATCCTGCCCGCGGACGCGGTCGTCATTGCTTTCGGTTTTCGTCCTGACCCGCCCGACTGGTTCGAAGAATTCAAAGTCGACACGCTGCAAAGCGGACGCGTACGTGTTGCGGCGCTCGGCGCCTATCCGTTCCAGACGACAAACCCGAAGATATTTGCCGGTGGTGACATGGTTCGTGGTTCCGACCTGGTTGTGACGGCCGTACACGAGGGCCGCGAGGCGGCCAAGGGTATAGCTCGCTACCTGGGCGTCTAACGCTTCAGCGCCCGCGCTTTCTTCTTCTCGGTTTTCTCATATGCCAGCAGCGCCCGAAATGCGCTTATCGAGACATCGGCCTGCCGTCCGTCGGCAAGCCGGTAAATCTGTTCGTAGTACCAGCCGACACGGGCGAACCCGTTAATCATCTTGATCGCCGCGATCGACGAGTTGGGCCCGAGAATTCCCGGGCCGATGCGCAGTCCCGCTTCAACGTCTGGCGCGACATCCAGTTCGCCGTGCAGAATCTTCGCCGGAAAGTCCGGGTCGGTACACAGAGGCCGGCCGAGACCGATCATATCCACGTCGCCGCCGGCCAGGGCTTCATTCATGCCCGCAGTGGAGCGAAAGCCGCCGGTGACCATCAGCGGCATCTTCGCGACCCGGCGTGCCGCGACGGCGTAGTCGAAGAAGTAGCCTTCGCGCGCTCGCGTGCTTTCTTGAACCTTCTCTTCGAAGACGGGTTCCAGCCCGCCGATGCCCAGGAGTTTCGGTTGCTCGTAGTTGCCGCCGGAAATTTCGAGCAGGTCCAGACCCTCCTGGTTCAACATCTCAATAACCTTCAGGCAGTCTTCGAACGAGAAACCGCCTTTTTGAAAGTCGGCCGAGTTCAGTTTGACCGTTACCGAAAAATCGGCACCCGCTTCGCTACGCACCGCACGCACGCATTCGAGCAGCAGGCGCGCGCGATTCTCGAGCGATCCACCCCATTCGTCATCGCGCAGGTTGACGCGCGGCGAGAGAAACTCGGACAACAGGTAGCCGTGCGCCCCGTGCACCTGCACACCGGTGAAGCCGGTCTGCTTCGCGACGCCGGCCGCATGAGCAAAGCGAGCAATGATGTCGCGGATTTCATCGCCGCTTAATGCTCTCGGCTTGCCGAACCTTCCGCCCGGCAGCGCGAGGCCGATGTCGGAAGGCCCCACCGGTTCGGAGGCAATGAGCGCCGGCGTTTGCCGACCGGCGTGGCTGATCTGCATCCAGAGCTGCGTATCATCTGCGGTGCCGGCCTCTGCCATCGCCTCGAGGCTGGATAGCTGTGCTGGCTGCTGAGGGCCGTCGATGACGATGTTGCCGGCCCGTTCCAGGTAGCGCCGGTCGACCTGCACGTTGCCGGTGAGCAGCATGCCGGCGCCACCCTCGGCCCAGCGCCGATACAGGGATGCGTGACGGCCGGTCGCGCGGTTGTACTCGTCGGCGAGGCCCTCGGTCATGGCCGCTTTCGAGAGACGGTTCTTCAGCGTTGCGCCGCAAGGCAAGGTCAGCTTGCTTGCGATAGTTGTGTTGGTCTCGGTGTTGTCTTTCAAGTCTTGTCCGCTCGCTGGATCTATTAATGAGTTGTTCGGTGACCTTCCTGATCAGAATGATCAGGTCCCAAGCGTTTCCAGCAGGCGCTCTACCAGGGCCGCCCCTACCCAGGAGCCGAAGCCCAGAAACACGTACAAAGCCACCCTGCCATAGCTGCCGGCATCGAACGGCCATTCGCTGACTTCGGCGAGACGACGTTCGACCGCCAGATCCGCTCGCAGTTGTTGTGCGTCGTCAACGGATCGTGTTTGAGGGTCGTGCCGTGCCGCGATCGCCTTACGAATACTCCCGAGTTGCGCCTGCTTTATCGCTTTCAGGCGCTGGTGAACGCCCCAGGTGGGTAGCACCAGGGCCAGTATCGACGCGGCGACGAGCATGACTACCGATGACACGGTGCCGAGTGTTGGCGAATTGGGATCCAGCCACAGGTTAGCGGAGATCGACAAACCGACGACGGCCAGCAAACTGGAGCGTACACCCTGTTGGGCATAGGGCTTGACCAGGGATGGGTCAAATAGATCTAGATGCTCGATGGTTCCGGCTGTTTGCGAAATGCGTACAGCACTCCAGACCAGCAGAAACATAAAGCGAAAGTTGAACCAGCCCGTGACCAGCAGCCCCACAAGAATAAAGAAAAACTCTGCGGTCCAGCGCCAAGGCGCACCGGTCTCAAACAAGAACAGAAAATACATCGTCAGCGCACCGGCGACTCCGATCGCATTGGCAAAGAGCCGCGGAAATCCGACTGCGGTCTGGTCTAGTGCGAAGTTGCTGGCCAGCATCTCAAAGTGGTCGCGCGTCCATACGCCAAGGTAGTAGATTGCCATCGGAAGATACCCCGCCATCATGTAGAGCGTAACGGGTGCGCGAATGGTGATATCAGGCATCAGTCCGGCAGCGACAGCATCGACCGTTCCAAGTAGCGAGGTGCACCACAACGCCAGGCATCCAAGGGCCAGCGAGCAGGCGATTCCAGCAACTACGGGAGGCACAGAGAGCGTTTCATACAGCCATGAAAACACTCGATCGCTTGCCGGCCGATAACTCAAGGTTGACCTGCTGACCAATGTGCGTGTGCGATTCGTGGTCTCTTCATCAAGTGCGCCTGTTGCGAGGCACTATCATGGCTGAACCGGCTGCAATGCGAAAGCGTGCATATATCGACAACAGCCCGCGCAGGCGCGGGCTTATTGGCTTTGGTAAATGGGCGACAAACAGGTAGGCTAAGTTCTTGCCCCAGCGAGGCGCGTATGTTCGTCAAGACCCACAACTTCAGTGATGCAGCACTCGCACGCTTTCGCGACCTGCAACGCACCTCGTTCGCGATCCTCGAAGAAACTGCCGCCAGCTTGTCGGGCGACGAAACCGAAAAGGACGTTGCCCGCGCGCTTGTGAAATCCTATCGTGCCGCCGGCGCTGACTCGTTTTTTCATCTGCCGGTTGTACTGTTTGGTGAACGCACGGCACTTCCTGGTGACTGGACGATTGGCAAGTTCTTCCCAAGAAGCAGAACGCTCGAGCCGGGTGACAGCGTCATTCTCGATGCAGCGCCGTTGTTCAGCGGATACCTGGTCGATACCTCTTACAGCTTTTGTTTTGGCGGCAATCCTGAACACCGGGTGATGATGCAACACCTTGCGACGTATCGTGAGTCCGTACCCGCGGCCATAAACAGGGGCGACAGTTTCAAGACGATTGCAGATGGCGTCTTGGACTCAATGAAGGCGGCGGGCTATGAACCGGCGCATACCAAGCATCCGGGAGAGGTGCTCGGGCATCGCGCTGTCAAGACTCCCAACCTGCCGTTCCAGCTGCGCATGCAGGGATTCGATGCGGTATCGCTAAGCTGGTTCAAGCTGAAGAACAGCATGGCGACCAGTGGGCTGGGCAACCGCAGCCCGCTATGGAATACGCACAAGACATCGGAACATCCGGCCCACGACGGACTGTGGCTGGTCGAGCCGCATGCGGGTCTCGGCGCTGTTGGCGCGAAATGGGAAGAAATCCTGGTTGTCGAAGACGGCAAAGCGCGGTGGCTTGATGACAACCCGCCGCACGTGCGCCAGTGGTTGCAGATCAGGATGGGTGACGCCTATGGGCCATCAAAAAGCGCAGCGGTGGCCTGAATGGGGATCGCAGCCAGCGTACAAAGCCCTAACCCGGCCGCGGCAATCGCACACGCAGCGTAACGCCACCTTCGATATTCTCTCCACTGATACGACCGCCATGGCCTGCCGCGATCAGTCGTGCGATATAAAGGCCCAGCCCGAGATGCCGGTCGTCGCCACCAGGGCGCACCGAAACCATCGAATCAAACATCTGCGTTCGCATCCGTTCCGGCAGCGGTGGCCCCGGATTGGTGACAGACAGTTCGAACGTGCTGTCGTCAGCTGCCAGGCGAACGGTGATGGTATCGCCGGTCTCGCTGAAGCCGACCGCGTTATCGATCAATTTGTCGAGCATCTGGATAAGCAGCTCCGGGGACCCGCTCATCGCAGCGCTCGTGATGTTGCAATCGAAAGTGAAAGTGCGCTCACTGTAGACATCGCGATACGCGGCAACGACTGAATCCAGTACTGTTTTGAGATCGAACGACTCCGGCTCGGCGTTCGACATCAGCTCTTCGACACGACTTGCCTCGCTCATCGCGCTCAAAATACGCCGCAATCGATCGGCACCATCGCGGGCACGCGTCGTATATCCCTTGCCGGCCTCGCTGAGGGGTTCATGCTCCAGGTTTTCAAGCGAAGAGGTAACGATCGCGAGTGGCGTGCGCAGTTCGTGCGACAGTTTTGACGCCAGCGAACGCAGGTATTCGTTGTAGTCACCGAGCTGCTGCAAAACGCTTGAGAAGCTGCGGGATAAGTCTCCAACCTCGTCACCAGCGAGTGCGCTGGGCAGCGGCGACTGCAGGTTTTCGGACTCGAGAGCGGTCTCCGCCGCGACGGACAAATGCCGGATGCGTCTCGACAGCCAGGTTGCGTAACCAAGAAGTGTTCCGGCGACCAGCAGCGTGGCGATCAAGGTCACGTTTATCAGGCGCGCCAGGCCCTCGTTGCTCAGGCTCAGGATCGCATCTGTTCCCTGCTGCAGGATCACTGCGCCGATCGTCAGATCATCGACGTTGATGGGTGCCGCGACTGCAACAACGGCCTTGCCGGTCTCGCCGCTTCGAAACCAGGCACCCATCTCCCGACCTTGAAGAGCGGAGCTGACATAGGCTTGCTGTTCCCGTCCGAGCGCATCCGGCTCCGCGAACGCGGCTTGTTTGCCGGACTCAACCAACAGCTCGTAAATTTTGCGGGCGACGCCAAGGCGTGTATCTGCAGTCGCCTTGTCACTTAGCGCACCGACACTCGCAATACGCCAGCCGCTCGCGTCTGTTACGAGCAGGCGCATATCCGGTTGCACAAGCCGGGCGGCAATCGCCGTGATCTCGGCTGACTGCTGCGAGACGGCCCCCGGCATTGCTGCAGAGAAACTGTTGCTGCGCGTGCCAGGCCGAGCCGCGCCGTCGGTATTGTTGATGACCAGGCCGAGGTGGGTGCCCAGCAGCGCTGCGGGGATTCTGGCCTCGAGCCGATATCCGCCCGGCCTGTCCTGCCAGTGCGCCGAGATCGCGGATTCCGGGGCGAAGCCGTACGCGTTCTGTTTATAACTCAGGATTCTTCCCGGGGCCTCGGCAGAAAAGACAAGGTTCTCCTCGAGGTACGGTGGGTTACTGCTGACCAGGCTGATGCGATCCGCGTACTGCGAAGCTTCGTCGAGGATCATGGATCTTGATGTTGCATAAACGACATTGCGGTCGGTCACGTCGACGTACAGGTAGATGGTCTCGCCGAAGGCGCCGAGAACGACCTGTATCGGCCCATCCGCGCCACGAATTGTCCTGAGCGATTTCGTGTCCAGGGTCCAGTCGTCGAAGTAGCCATCAACCTTCGGGCGTGCCGTCAGCGCGTGCAGGTAAAGCTGGTCCGCAGTGCTGGCCGCTTCGTCCGGTAAAGGAAACTCCTCCCGGTACTGCTGCAGTGAATTGGCGAGTGCGCGCGCCGTCGCGGCCAGCATCTGCTGCTGACCGGTACGCAATGCCGATTCCGTTTCCCGAATGAATTCACAACCGGCCCAGGGCAACATCAGCGTCAGCAGGCTGACGAGAAGCAGTTGGCGTTTCAGATTCATCGTGGCGATCCGCCTGAAGTGAACCGCGTTAGTCGCTCAGCCAGCGGTAGCCCATACCGTAGACTGTCTCGATAGCGTCGAACTCGTTATCAAGGGAAAGGAATTTTCGGCGAATGCGTTTCACGTGTGACGTAATGGTGTTGTCGTCCAGCACGGCCTGGGCCGCGTCCATCAGCTGCTGGCGGTTCTTGACGTGACCCGGGTAACGCGCCAGCGCGTGTACCAACCAGAATTCCGTCAAAGTGAGCCCGACAGGTTGTTCCTGCCAGTGAATGGTCATGCGCTCGGTGTCGATGACAAGATCGCCGCGAGTGATGCGGCTCTCGGCGCCCTGCGGCTTCTGCATAGCGTTCAGTCTCCGAAACAACGCCGCTATGCGTGCCATCAGGTGCGGCAGGCTGATGTCCTTGGTCAGGTAGTCATCAGCGCCGAGTCGCAGGCCGGAAACTGCGTCAAATTCGCTGTCGCGTGCCGTCAGGAAAATAATAGGCAAGTCGGCCGAACGCGCGCGCAGCTCGCGACATAATTCGAAACCACCCTCAACATCGTCGCGCAGGTTGATGTCGATGACGACGAGGTCCGGCAGGCGCACCTCGAATGCGCTCAAGGCGGGTGCGCGGGCCTCGAAGGTATCCACGGCGTAGCCTTCGCGGCGAAACGCCTCCGCGTAGTTATCTCGAATCGCCGCCTCATCTTCAACGATCGCTATCCGTTTCGCCACATGGGCCTCCCTTTTCGTACTCCGCAAAGATGGCGGACTACCAGTCGCCACAATTTGCCACATTACGCCGGTGCATTGCCATGCCG
>CAYTTZ010000017.1:0-25849 GCA_964440945.1 uncultured Woeseiaceae bacterium | reverse complement strand
CGGGCCGAGCTGACGAACTTCCTCGAGGCGGTCTTCAATCCCTCGACCATGCCGAGATAACAACAAGCAAGTGAAGCCGCAATAACGAGGTAGGGATTGACGTCGCTGCCGGCAAGCCGGTTCTCGACACGTCGCGCTTCCGGAGCTGAATCGGGCACGCGTAAACCGACAGTGCGATTGTCAATCGCCCAGGCGAGATTTACCGGCGACGCGTCCGGGTTCATAAATCGTCGGTAGGAATTGACGTACGGCGCGAACACGAGCAATGCATCCGGCATGTAGCGCTGCAGACCGCCAAGAAATCCGTAGAACAGTTCGCTGGCCTCGCCGTCCGCATTCGAAAAAATATTCCTGCCATCCTTGTCAACGACGCTTTGATGTATATGCAGCGCGCTGCCAGCCTCCCCCGACATCGGCTTCGCAAGAAACGTTGCATGCATTTCGTGCTCGATTGCTGCTTCGCGAATCGTGCGCTTGAATAAGAACACCTGGTCGGCATTAGCGAGCGCATTGCCATGCAGGAAGTTGATCTCGAATTGTGCGGGACCCATCTCTTGAGACAGCGTGTCGATGCGAATACCCTGCGCCTCGCAGTACGCGTATACGTCGTTAATGAACGGGTCGAAATCGTTCATAGTGTCAATACTGTAGGGCTGTCGTGCACCCTCGGTCCAACCAAGGCGGCCTTCGGGCGGCTCGGCTTCGAGGTGCGGATCCGAATGTGGACTCAACAGGTAGAACTCGACCTCGGGAGCTACCACCGGGATCCAGCCGCGTGCCTCGTACTTCGCAAGGACACCGCGCAGAACATTGCGTGGAGACTGCGCAACGGCTGAGCCGTCACGATGATAGCAGTCGAGGAATACAGAGGCGGCTGGATCCGAGGCCCACGGTACCGGACGTATCGTTGTCGGATCCGGCGACAAAAGCATATCGCGATCCTCGACGTTACACGCATCTGCGACATAGTCGCCGGAAATGGTCTGCGAGAAGATCGCCACAGGCATTTTCATTTCGCCCGAACCAAACTTGTCGGCCGGCACTACCTTGCCGCGTGCCGAGCCGGCCATGTCTGGCACGAATGCTTCGACATCCTCGATATTGTGCTCTCGAAACCAGGATTGAAAAACTTCATTGGTACTCACAATTACACCTGTCGCTGACTCGCGCGCACTCTGCACGCGTCGCCGAACGCCTTAAATATTGCTTTCGAACAATCATTCTGCATGACCTGCCATTCCGGATGCCACTGCACGGCAAGCGCGAAGCCGGGGACATCGTCGACGCGAAAAGCCTCGATCAGGCCGTCGTCGGCGACCGCCTCAACCGAGACGCCCGACGCGAGTTTGGCGACCCCCTGCGCATGCAGTGAATTGACCATGACACTGTCGGAACCTGCCAGCTTGCGCAGCAGTCCTCCATCGGCGAGGGCAACAGGGTGCGACGGACCGTACTGCGTGTCGAGCGGATCGTCCTTGTTCTCGAGGTGGTTATGGTAGCCAGCCACCTCGTGAACTTTCTGATGCAGGGTCCCTCCGAGCGCAACGTTAAGCTCCTG
Organism: uncultured Woeseiaceae bacterium; assembly: GCA_964440945.1. Classification (GTDB taxonomy): domain Bacteria; phylum Pseudomonadota; class Gammaproteobacteria; order Steroidobacterales; family Woeseiaceae; genus UBA1847. Next base: position 24,291 of record CAYTTZ010000017.1, on the reverse strand, counting down.
GAAACCGCGGCAGACAGCCAGCAGCGGTACACCGGTTTCGAGCGCCCGCTGGGCCAGCGGCAACGTGACGGCATCGCGATGCGGGTCGTGCAAGGTACCTTCCGCGCTCGGCTCGCCATCGTAATGATGCGGCTCCACATTGGAGTAGCTGCCGGTCAGGAAGATGCCGTCGAATCTTGCCAGTAGTTCGTCGGCATCAACGTCGTCGGGCATCACGGGAATCATTAACGGCAGAGCGTCAGAGCCTTTGATCACCGCGTTCAGGTACTTCTCACCGACCATCTGGAACGGGTGTGGATCGATGACTCGTCGGTCTGCGGGCACACCAATCAGTGGTTTCGAATACATGAAGCGTTTTACTTCTTATCGTTTGCTGTCGCGAATATTAGCACGGCCTAGTGCTCCCACTGACGTGGCTGAAGACGCTCGGCGGCGTTACGCAATGTGATGCCCAGGCGTGCCCGACGATCTGCAGAAAGTCGTTGCGTCGGGCCGCAGATCGATAGCGCACCGAGCACCTGACCCAGGCCACCTCGAATAACCGCGGCTACCCCGGAAAAACCATCTTCAAGTTCATCGACCGTCTCGGCGAAACCACGCCGCCGAATTTCGCCGAGCTGGATCTCGAGGCGACTGCGTTCGGTAATCGTCTTTGAGGTCAGCGCCTCGAAACTCTCTGCCAGTCGCGCCGAGCCCTGCTCATCGAACGCGATCAGCACCTTGCCGGTTGAGGTCGCATGAATCGGCCAACGCGTGCCGACGTTTCCTGAAGCACCAACAAAATGGCTACCCGTCACTTCATCGAGAATCAGCATAGTGTCGTCAATGGGAACCTCAAGCGTTGCTGTCTCGCCGGTTTCCTTCGCCATCTGCTTCAGTAATGGTCGTGCGCGCAGCCTGAGATCGTTGCTCGAGAGCGCCTGCACACCCAGCGCCATCAACGCCGGCCCAAGCCGGTATGCGCCCCCGTTCGGGTTGCGATCAAGCATCGATTCACTGTGCAGCGCCTGCAGCAGGCGGTGCGTGGTGGTCTTGTTGAGTCCGGTCAAAGCGCTGACTTCGGCAAGCTTGAGCTCGGGCTTTTCCGGCGTAAACAACTTCAGCAGCCTGAGCGCGCGCAGCGCGGCTTGCGCGCCTTGTGGTGGTGATTTATTCGCCATCATAGGTTTCATATTGTGTTGATCTATTTCACATTATGATAGCAAGGTGCCGGTTGCGGCGCACCGCAAAATCGTTGATGCTCCCCAATATCGTCTGTTCCTATGGATCCAAAAATGAAGAAAACAGCTGTAAAGCAGTTACTTGGAGAGCTGCGCAGCCGTCAGCGCAAGCACGGCAAATTCGAGGCTATCGAGCTGTTGATTCCGGATCTCAACGCCATTCTAAGGGGCAAACGGATACGCGCAGACGACGCTGAGAAAGTCTGCAAGGAGGGCTTCTGGTTCTGCGGCGGCACAACGCTGCTGACAGCACTGGGCGAGACGGTCGCGGGAATCCCGTTTGGAGAGGATGATGGCGATCCCGATCTTCTCGCCGAACTGGTGCCGGGGAGTATCGCGCCGGTCCCCTGGTCCGAGCGACCGATGGGCCAGGCGCTTTTTCGACTCTACGAAGACGGTGGCGCGCCGATGTTCTCCGATCCGCGAGCCGTGCTTGAACGCGCCATGCAGCCGCTCAGGAAGATGGGCCTCACAATGGTCATGGCTACGGAGCTCGAGTTCTATCTCCTGGATGCAAAAGCCGATCGACCGACCGTGGCTGGTCCGCATGTGCCCGGCGTCGGACGCCTGCAGCCCGGCGCGCAGGTCTACCATCCTGACGATCTGTGGGAAATCGAGCATTTCCTGAATGATGTTTATGACTTCTGCGAGGCGCAGAATATCCCTGCCGAATCGGCGATTGCAGAGTATTCGCAGGGACAATTCGAGATCAACCTGCGGCATATCGACAACCCGGTACTTGCCTGCGATCACGCCGTGCTACTCAAACGCGCGGTAAAAGCCGCGGCACGCAAGCATGGTTTCGCCGCGTGCTTTATGGCCAAGCCCTTCGAAGAAGACGCAGGCAGCGGCCTGCACATACACATGAGCCTTGTCGATCGAAACGGCAAGAACTACTTTTCGCAGGGCAAAGATAGCCTGGCAAAACCGCCCTTTTCCGCGCGGCTACGGTATGCCGTTGGCGGTCTCGTAAAAACTATGCCCGAAGCGACCGCCCTCTTCGCGCCTAATGCGAACTCGTACCGTCGTCTGCGGCCCGACATGTTTGCGCCAGTGGAGCCAAACTGGGGCGTGAATCATCGCGTGGTATCCATCCGTATCCCGCAATCAGACGCCAACAACCTGCGTTTCGAATACCGTCCCGCCGGTGCTGATGCGAATCCGTATCTCGTCACGGCAGCGGTGCTCGCCGGCGTGCACTACGGACTAAAGAACAAATGCGACCCGGGGACCATGGTCGAGCAGGGGGCGAGCATAACGCCGAAGCTCAAGATCCCCAACCGCTGGGACACGGCCATCGACAAGTTCGAACGCAGCAAGATATTGCCGCAGTACTTAGGCAAGGACTATTGCAAGTATTTCGCCATGAACCGGCGCGCCGAAAGCCAGCAGTTTCATAACAAGATCAGCGCGCTCGATTTTGACTGGTATCTCAGGTCCGTCTGAAGTGCGTCAGGGTAAGACCGTCTTGAAGATGAAGAAAAAGACGATGGCGAGAAATGCACCTGCTGGAATAGTCACCACCCATGAAACAAAAATCCTCGCAACCACTCGCAGGTCGATGGCCTCAATACCACGTGCCATGCCCACGCCAAGAACTGCACCAACGAGTGTGTGTGTCGTGGAGATCGGAATACCGGTGCCCGACGCGATGACGATTGTCGTCGCCGCAGCCAGCTCGGCCGCGAATCCGCGACTTGGCGTCAGCTGAGTGATCTTCTCACCTACGGTGGCAATAACGTGCCGCCCGAAGGTCGCCAACCCCACGACGATGCCGGCGCCGCCGAGCATCAGCACCCATATCGGCAACGCAGACTTCGCGGCAATCTGGCCGGTCGTGGCAATGCTTACAACGGCAGCCAATGGTCCGATCGCGTTGGCTACGTCGTTCGAGCCGTGCGCGAACGCCATGCCACAGGCCGTTACAATCATCAGAACGCCAAAAACGCGTTCTACCGTGTAGAAATGATCTTTCTTCTCGGTTTTGCGATCCGGTTCGATACGATTGATGAAAAATGCGCCCACCAGCGCGATGCCCACTGCAATGGCGAACGCCAGGATGTAACTATCCCGGATATTCATGTCCAGGCCGACGTGTTTCAGACCTTTCAGTATCGTGACCAATGTAATCGTGAAAGCGGCGAGAAACATGTAGACGGGCACCCAGCGCTTGGCTTTTTCGAGCGGGTCGTCCTGGCTCAGGATCAGGCGCTGCACGCTACGATAGATCAGATAGGCAATAAAACCCGCCGTCAGCGGTGAAACTACCCAGCTCATGACGATCGTTCCGACTTTGCCCCACCTGACCGCGTCAACGCCGATGCCGACCGCAGCGAAGCCTACGATTGCACCAACGATCGAATGTGTGGTCGACACAGGCCAGCCGTTCTTCGATGCAATAAGCAACCAGGTGCCAGCGGCCAGCAGCGCCGCAAGCATGCCGTAAACCAGCAACTCCGGAGTGCCGGCCAGTTGCTCTGCATCAACGATGCCTTTACGAATCGTGCCGGTCACCGCGCCACCGGCGAGTACCGCGCCAAGGAACTCAAAGATGGCAGCGACCACTATCGCCTGTTTGATCGTCAGCGCCTTGGAACCTACCGACGTCGCCATCGCATTGGCAACGTCATTCGCGCCAATGCCCCACGCCATGAACAGACCGAACGCCGCCGCCAAGCCAATATATACGTATTGAGCTTCCATTATTCGCCTCTGGGGAGAACTACCGTGCCCCTCGTTTCGTTATTTTTTTTGTTTTCTAATTTGCGAGTAGTAACTCGAGTCGGCGGCCTACGCGCTCCGCCATGTCAGCGATTTCGCCCGTTAACTGGATGACTTCGTACAAAAACATCGCGTCGATCGGGTCGAGCGTCTTTTCGATCTCGAACAGCGCTGAACGAAGCAAACTCTGCTGTTCGTCCGTATGGGTTTCGATCTGATCGAGCTTTTCAATCATGTCGGCAACGAGTGATACCTCGGCGCCCCTGAAACCTGCCGTAAACAGCTCGTCCAGTTCGCGAACGCTCTTGCGCGCCTGTTTTGCCGCGTCGACATTTCTGTCGACGAATTCAACAAACTTGTCCGCAAGGACCGCCGGTATTTGCATCCTGCGGCCTATAATTACGCCCGACACATCTTTAGCACGATTGGCGATCTTGTCCTGCACCAGCAGCAGTTCAAGCAAGTCCTCGCGCGGCACCGGCATGAACAGGCTCTTCGGCATATTCAGTCGAATCTCTTTCTTGAGATTGTCCGCTTCATGTTCCAGCGCTTCGATTTCGCCGCGGACCTCAAGTGCCTTGTCCCAGTCGCCTGCGATAACTGCCTCAAACAAGGGCCTCAGCTGCTTGGCGCAGCGAAACGCAATCTCGATATGTTTTTCGAGCGGCCTGACAGGGGATGAGCCGAAGATATTCGCTAGCATATTGGCCACCTGGATGTTTCCTCAAAATGTCGCGCGACGCTGCGCGAGGCGTCATCCTAGCATAGCGTGCGCCGGCGAAATGGGCGCGTCAAAGATGCTAAACTTCGCAGCCCTCTAGTCTTGAGTCAATCCGTAGAAACACGACATGACATACTGGTTAATGAAGTCCGAACCCGATGCATACAGCATCGACGACCTGCAACGAGATGGCCGCGACATGTGGGATGGTATTCGCAATTATCAGGCGCGAAACATGATGCGGGATGACATGGAGATCGGCGATGAGGTCTTCTTCTATCACTCGAACTGCAAGGAACCGGGTGTCGTTGGTATCGCAAGAGTCGTGAGCGAACCGTATCCGGACCCCACGCAGTTCGACAAGAAGTCGAAGTATTTCGATCCAAAGAGCAAGCAGGAAGACCCCCGTTGGATTCTTGTCGACGTCGAGTTCATACGGAAGTTGGAACGGAATATCACGCTCGCTGAAATCAAGGCGCAGAAAAGCCTCGACGACATGATCCTGACACGCAAGGGCAACCGACTGTCGATCATGCCCGTCAGTAAGAAACACTGGAACAAGATTCTGAGTATTGAATAAGTCCCGCCTTTTTGTTGCCGTCCTGCTGGTCGTCATCGCCGCGCTCTGGCTGCTTACGCCGGCGAAACTCGAGTCATCCGCGACGGCAATCGCGCTGCCCGATGATCTCGAGGGCTGGCTCGTCGAGAGTGAGCAGCAAGCCGCGAGCCAGCACGGCCTCATCGCAGGGACGGAGAAACGCATCCACTGGTTCGGCGAGCGCCAGAAAACATCGTATTCAGTACTCTATTTGCACGGCTTCTCGGCAACGCGCCAGGAAACCGCGCCGCTGGCGGAATACGTTGCAGACGCCTTGGGCGCCAACCTGTTTGAGACCCGGCTGCGCGGGCATGGTCAGGAACGCGATTGGCTCGCCGGAGTGCGTGCCGAAGACTGGCTGGCCGACGCCGCTGAAGCACTGGCTATTGCGTCGCGACTTGGCGAGAAGGTCGTCGTTGTCGGCACATCGACCGGTGCAACGCTGGCCGCCGCGATGCTCGGCCAGGACGCGATGGATGCTGTCGATACCTTGGTCATGTTATCGCCCAATTTCGCGCCCCGAGACCCCGCGGCCGCCTGGCTCACCCGGCCGGCAGGACCTTTGATTGCCCGCGCCGTGGCGGGCGAGACGCGCAGCTGGCAGCCGCATAACGAGGCACAGGGGCGATACTGGTCGACAAGCTACCCAATGGCAGCGGCGGTCGAGATGATGCGCCTGGTCGACCTCGCGAACCGGCAGCTACCGGCGGCCATCCCACATCGGTTTCTGATGTTCTATTCGAAACAGGACACGGTCGTATCACCGGCCGCCGCATTGGCGGTTTTCGAGGCCACCGCTTCGCCGCAGAAAGCGGTAGTTGAAATCAAGGACCCGGGCGACCCGAGCCACCATGTGCTGGCCGGAGACGTGCTATCCGCTGGCAAGACCCGGCAAATTGCGGATGACATCATCGAGTTTATTCGGCGCCCAGCTCCCTGAGCTTTTCCTGCACAGGCAGCGCGCCGCCGAGCGCGAGCATGATTACGAGGTCGCCGGGCTGAGCCCAGTCAACGGCAGACATGAACGACTCCATTTCCGTTTCGTAGTGCACGATCTGTGACGGATCCGCCCCCACCTCTGCAAGTTCGTCACGGATGAGACCGAACACCTCACCGTGCTCGCGGCCACGATGGTAGGCAGCGAGTTCAGACACCACGACGCGATCGAGCCCTATCGCCCACGCATCGCGCGCCAGCTCCTGTATCAGCGCATCGGTGCGATCGCCGGCCTGGCCGAAGCAAAGCGCCCTGCGTTTTGCGGGGATTGCGCGCGCCATGTCGAACAGCGCAGCCATGGCCGCAGGGTTATGGGCGAAGTCGACCAGGACCTTGAAGCCGTTCAGATCATAGAGGTTGCAGCGACCGGGATTCTCATCCTGAATCATCGTCTTCAGCCCGGTGCCGATGTCGTCCGTGGAAACGCCAAGGCACCAGGTCAGCGCAGCCGCCGATAAGGCATTGGCGACGTTGTGGCGCGCCGCGCCGCCAAGCGCAATGGGTATTTCCCGGCTTTTACAAATCGGTTCGCGCACGTTTCCTTCAATACGCAACAGCGTATCGCCATCCAGCACGAAGGCGACGCCGCCAGCCGTGGTGTGCCGCCGTATCGCCTCGTTGCCGGCATCGAGACTGAACCAGACAAGCTCGCCGGGATAATCGCTTGCCCGGGCGCGCAGCAGCACATCGTCAGCGTTCAGAATGAGGCGACCTTCGCGATCGACGGCACGACTTACTATCCATTTGATGGACAGGAGTTCGTCCAGGTCTTGCGACCCGAAGTCGCCGAGATGATCTTCACTAATATTCGTGATCAGCGCAGCATCGGCGCGTTCAACGCCCAGGCCACGCCGCAGCAGGCCACCTCGCGCCGTCTCGAGTATTGCAACGTCGACGTCCTTCTCACGCAGCACGGTGCGTGCGCCGCCGGGCCCCGACCAGTCGCCCCGATCAAGCACGGTCTCGTTAACGGCAATCCAGTCGGTTGAGCTCAAGCCGACGTTGCGGCCGGCCGCCCGCAATATATGCATCGCAAGTCGAACCGTGGTTGTCTTGCCATTCGTGCCGGTTACGACACCGATGGGCACGTCATGAAACCGCTCCCAGTCGAAGGCATCCGGGATCTCCCTGACCGGCCAGGTATCGGATCCACGACCCAGACCGACGGAGACAAAGTCGTCATCCCAGAGCAGGGTCTTGCCACGCTCGGTGGCTTCATCGATCAGCCACATCAGTTCAATGTTGGCCTCCTCGGCAGCGGATGTCCGAATCGTTTCCAAAGTCTCGTCGAAGTCCGGTTCTTCTTCGCACACGCCCAGCTCGAAAGCGCTCGCCGCCCAGGCCCATTCGTTGATTTCCGACGCGGCATAAAGGGCATCGATCGGCGCCGAGAAAGCCAGGCTGACGCCGCCCGTCATTTCGCGTGATGCCATTCGCGCGGCGGGCCAGTCCAGCGCCTCGAGCATGCGCGCGACATTATTTGACCAAACCGGCAGTAAAGCCCTGGCCTCTTCCGGTGTGCAGCTGACATCCAGGATGGTACCCGGGCCGTCGAACATCAGGCTGGGCCCTGTCAGTCTGCGAGCATCGAGGAATTTCATTTGGCGCCGCTACTGACTTGTCGTGCCTATAGGGCCACGTTCAAAGCGAGGACAAGACATCAGTCGCCCTCGTCGCGCGCGATGCGTACACCGCGCTCGTCGCTGATGATCTCGAGATCCTCATTAAGCTCGAATTTGTCGCCGCCTTGCAAGTCGGCGACCACCGTCTTCTTCTTGACGGGGTCCGTCGCGTGGGCGCCTGAATTGAAATAAATGATCTGCTTCCAGGCACGCGTCGTGTTGTCGCCGAGAATCAGCACCAGGTCACCCGCTTCGGCCATCTCCAGCGCGTGTAGCGTCGATTCCTGTTCGTCCGGAATAACCTCGATCTGGTCTGACGATATACCAGCCTCGAGCAGCTTGTTTTTCAGCATGACCGCTACTTCGTCCGGACCACGGCCGCGACGATTGTCATCGCAGCGACAAATGAAGTGGTCGAAATGTCCGGCTGCAGTTTCTGCAATGTCACGAATATCTTCATCACGACGGTCGCCGGGCGCAGACAGCACCACGATGCGCCGCCCGTCAACATCGAATCGATCGACCAGCCCGCACATCGCAGCAACGGCCGCCGGGTTATGTGCGTAATCGAGAATGACCTTGAATGGGTGCTCGCTATAGATATTCGTACGGCCCGGCGCCTGGAAGAAGGTCGAGTCGAAAGTTCTGAGTCCCTGGCGAATGTCCTCCAGACTGATATCCATGTTGTAAGCCAGCGCCGCCGCAAACATCGCGTTCTGCACGTTGTGCATCGCGCGCCCCTCTATGGTTGCCGGAATGAGGTGCGACCACAGCAACGGCGTGTGCGTTTCGTTGTCATAGATAGCGATCAGGTGTCCGTTCATGCCTTGCTCGAGAACGAAGGCCTGGCCACCTGCCTGGATATGCTGCTTGACCAGCGGGTGTCCGGGATTGGTCGTGACATACGAAAGTCGTGCCGCGTCCGTGTAGTCCGCCATCTGCAAACACAGCGCGTCGTCCGCATTCAGCACGGCCGCGTCGGTCGCGATCTCAATCGGCACGCGCTTCACTTCGGCAAGATCTTCGAGTGTGTTCACGCCACGCAAGCCGAGATGGTCGGATGACACGTTAAGACAGGCCGCGACGTTGCATTCCTGGAAACCCAGGCCGCTGCGCAGCATACCGCCACGTGCCGTTTCCATAACCGCGGCGTCGACGGACGGATCGCGCAGGATCATCTGTGACGAGACCGGACCGGTCATATCGCCGGGAACGCTGAGCTTGCCGTCGATATAGACGCCGTCCGTCGACGTCAGGCCCACCGTGCGGCCCGCCATTTTCAGGATGTGCGCGAGCATTCTTGATGTCGTCGTCTTACCGTTCGTGCCTGTTATCGCCGCGATAGGAATCCGACTCGGCTTATCCGGCGGGAAAAGCATGTCGATCACAGGTCCGGCGACGTCGCGCGGCGTGCCCTCGCTGGGCGCAACGTGCATGCGAAAACCCGGACCTGCGTTGACTTCACAAATGCCGCCGCCGGCGTCCCGATAGGATTCTGTTATGTCTTTGGTCAGGAAATCGACACCACCAATGTCAAGGTCAATGGCACGAATCGCGCGGATTGCCATCTCCCGATTGTCAGGATGAATAATATCCGTGACGTCAATGGCGGTACCCCCGGTGGAGAGGTTTGCGGTCGAGCGCAGGTATACGACCTCACCGTCGGCAGGCACCGTATCCTTGTCGTAGCCGAGTTTCTCCAACAGCCTCTCGGCCTGGTGATCGAACTCCAGACGCGTCAGCACCTTCTCGTGGCCGACACCGCGGCGCGGATCCTCGTTGACGACCTCAACGAGCCGCTCGATCGTCTGTTTGCCATCTCCCACAACGTGTCCGGGAACGCGCTTTGCGGCCGCAACCAGCTGGCCGTTAACCACCAGAATGCGGTGATCCATGCCCTCAATGTAGCTCTCGACGATGACAGTTCTGCCGTGCTCACTCGCTTTGGCAAAACCGGTCTCGATCTCTTCAGGGGTGCGCAGGTTAATGGACACACCACGGCCGTGATTGCCGGACAGTGGCTTCAGCACCACCGGGTAGCCGATGCGCTCCGCCGCGCGAACGGCATCGCGCTGTGTGCGGACCATGGCCTGTTTCGGCACCGGCAAACCGAGATCCCGCAAGATCCCGTTGGTCTCTTCCTTGTCGGAAGCGAGCTCCACCGCAATATTGCTGGTGCGCCCGGTCGTCGTTGCCTGGATGCGCTGCTGGTAGCGTCCCTGGCCGAACTGCACGAGACTGTAGCTGTTCAGACGCAGCCAGGGGATCTTGCGTTCCTCCGCTGCCCTGACCAGCGACCCCGTGCTGGGACCAAATTCGCGGCGCTGTGCATAGCGAATATAGCTGTCGCGTTCATCGTCAAAATTCCAACCCGATGGCGGCGCATCATCGGGTTTGATCTCGTCCGGTAGCAAGTTGTGCAACAAATTCAGCGCCAGGTTGCTGGCCCGGCGCCCAACCGCGGCGTCCTTGTACTGGAATACCATGTTGTAAAAGCCCGGCCTGCCGTCTATCGAGCGGGTGCGGCCAAATGTAACGTCCGAGCCCGCGACGTTCTGCAGCTCCAATGCGACATGCTCCATGACGTGGCCCAGCCAGGTACCTTCGTCTTCGGTCATGCGGCGAACGAAGCCACCCGGCTCACGGTACGAACAGCCATGTTCATGAAGCCCCGGTAACTGCGTCAGCAACGCGTCGACGAAGTCCTTGCCCAGGCGTACGGTCGGCCATTCCTCGAGTTCGCCGAGGTCCAGCACGTGCCGGATAACCGGGAAGCGGGCAAACATGTTCGGCCCGACGAATACGTTGGTGCTTTCAATTTTCATGACGTACGCCTGTTCTTCTTGTTATTTGGCGGAGGCCGCGCGGGACTTGATATCGAAACGCCCGCCAGCAACGAGTATGTGCAGCTTCACATCGATCAGACTGACAGGATCTCCACGGCGAGCCTGATCCATGGAAGAATAACTCAGATCGGTCGGATCGATGATCGTAATACCGCCGCTACCGACAACTTCCAGGTCATCGCCAGGACGTATGAATGCCGCGGTGTCTTCGTCGAGCCCGATGCCGACGGCGAACGGGTTGTAGGCCAGCGCCGTCAACAGGCGGCCCAGTCGGTCGCGCTCGCGAAAATGCTGATCGATTATGAAGGCATTGGTGAGTCCCAGCCCCGGAGCCATGGTCACCATATCCACCATGGGAGTACTGCCTTCCCTGCCGCCGGCGATCATGTGCTCGGGCATGAATGCGGCGCCGGCCGACGTCCCGGCCACGTGCATGCCGTCGGCATTGCGTCGTCGAATCAATTGTGCCACGGCAGTACCACCCAGTGTCGTCGAAAGCCTGAGCTGGTTACCGCCAGTCATGAACACGCCGTCACATTTTTCGATGTACTGCACATCGGCGCCCGACTGGCAGTCTTCGCGCGTTATGAACTGCAAGACCTGTGCGTGCTTGACGCCCAGCTTGCGAAACAATTTTTCATAGTTGCGGCCCGTATCTTCAAGTTCCGACGCAGTCGGAATGATCGCGATCCGCGACTGCTTGCCGCCACAAAGGTCGACGAAGCGGTCGAGGATCTCCGGGTTGTGGAGTTTTTCTTCGGCGCCGCCAATAGGGATGATATAGCCGCGCTCGTTACCGTTGCTATCGTTTGCAGGACTCATTGGATTCTAATAACTCGTCTATTTGGAGCGCCCGTTATGATCGTTGCCCTGGAGGGCATTGTTGTTGGGGGCCGCCGGTGTTCGAAAAGGAACGCTATTTTACACAAGATTGCAGCAAATCCCGCGTATCCTCGTGCAAAATAGTGCTCTCTCTTTGGGTCATTTGGCAATGCCGGCCCCACAATCAGGACGATCATCCGTGAAACAAGGAAAAATACCGCTGGGCCGTCAAGCAGAGTATCCGGACAACTACGCACCGGAACTGCTTTACTCGATTCCGCGCGCAGACGCCCGCGAGCCGCTCGGCCTTACGGGCAAACTACCCTTCGACGGCGCAGACATCTGGAATGCCTGGGAGCTTACCTGGCTTGGCAGAAACGGCCAGCCGGCAGTTGCGACGGCGCAAATCATCGTGCCTGCAGCATCAGCCAGCATCGTCGAGTCAAAATCGCTAAAGCTCTACCTGAATTCGTTTGCAATGAGCCAGTATTCGTCGGCGGCCGAGGTCGCTGACGCCATCGCGACCGGCCTGGGCGAATGCGTCGGCAGCGACGTAATCGCCCGGGTTTTGCCGATCAGTGATACAGAGGCGCTGCACGTGTCGCGGCTCGCAGGCGTTTGCCTGGATTCGATGGACGTCGCGTGCTCGGACTGGGAGGTCAACCCAGGCTTACTGCGCAACGCTGGCGATAGCGTTGTCACCGAGGACTTGCACACACATCTATTGAGGAGTCTTTGCCCGGTTACGGCGCAACCGGATATTGGCAGCCTGCAGATCAGCTATCGCGGCCCAAAAATCGATCATGCCTCGCTGTTGCGCTACGTCGTTTCTTACCGCCAACACAACGACTTTCACGAAGCCTGCGTGGAAAGGATGTTCCTGGACCTGATGTCGCAATGCCGCCTGGAAAAACTCAGTATCCATGCGCGTTATCAGCGTCGCGGCGGCATCGACATCAATCCATTTCGTAGCAACGATCCGAATGAAAAGCCCTGGAATCCTCGCCTCTGGCGCCAGTAGCCGGCGCTGTTACTCTGAGCCGATATCCTCTGGCGACAGCTCATGCCCCCAATCCTGTTTCGCTGTGAGGTAGCGGCGGTTCCTGTCTCCGACGCCGGTCACGTGTTTGACGCGTGTAATGCCTTCGAGCCCCATCGCCTGAAGATCATTCACCTTCTTCGGGTTATTGGTGAGCAGCCGAAACGGGCTGTCTTGCAGGAAGAACCTGAGTAGTGAGCCGGCGTCACTGAAGTCGCGGGAATCGTCGGGCAAGCCAAGTGACCGATTCGCTTCGTAGGTGTCCTCGCCGGCATCCTGCAGCAGATAGGTCGCAGCCTTTGCCCAGAGACCGATACCTCTCCCTTCGTGACCGGACATGTAAATCACCATGCCACCCTGGTCATCCTGCTGGATACGTTGCAGCGCCATCTCCAGTTGCGGGCCGCATTCGCAGCGCTCGGAACCAAAGACATCACCCGTCAGGCAACTCGAGTGAACCCGCACCAGCGGATTACTCCAGTTTGCCGGGTCGCCGATCAGCAGCACGCTGTTGACCGCCATCGATGAGGCCAGCGTCGCGAACGATGCCTGACCGTGCTGCGCGCGCAGCTCATCGGCGATCTCCTCGATCTTGCCGAGCTCGGTACGCCTGACACAGGCATACCAGTCGACCTCGATCTCGAGATCCTGCAGCTTGAGCGGTAGCGGGATTGGCCCGAGCACGCTGATTCCGGTGCCGGCCGGCGGTCGCCGGTCGGCCGCAATCCTGGCGCCGTCGCGGTCGATCTGGAATAAGGTGCCGTGCTCTTCCAGGCGCTTGCGCACGGTCGGGTCTAGGTAGGTGAACATAGGGCGCGATTATGCGGAAACGCGACGTGGTGCGCCATTGGTACTTGCTGACCTGTCAGTCATTAACTATAATTAATGACCAAACAGTCATTTAGGCATCGGAATGAGCGAACCGCGCTTCCAGCGGCGCAAACAGGAGCGGCCAGGGGAAATCGCCGCTGCCGCCTTCGAGGTGTTTGCTGAAAAAGGCTATGACCGGGCGCGCGTCGATGACGTGGCAAAGCGCGCCGGCGTCAGCAAAGGACTCCTGTACCTGTATTTCAGGACCAAGGAAGAACTGTTCAAGGCGGTCATCAAGAGCGTCGTCATGGCTCGTCTCGATTCCCTGCTGCTCGCCGTCGAGGAGACCGAACTGTCTTCCGAAGCCTTCATCCGCGGCCCGCTGGCCAGCTTCATGAAACGCGTGCCGGGCTCACCGGTCGCGATCGTGATTCGTCTCTTGATCAGCGAAGGCCACAGGCATCCCGACCTAGTCGACTATTACTGGGAAAACGTCGTCTCGAAGGGGCTCGGCGCGATCTCGCGGATTGTTGAGCGCGGTGTCGAACACGGCGAATTTCGTCGCAACGACGTTACCGAACTCCCGCAGCTTTTTATCGCACCGATGATGGTATCGATGATCTGGAAGATCGTTTTCTCGAGGCACTCACTCAACACTGACAAACTGATCGAAACGCAGCTTGAAATGATTCTCGCCACTATCAGGGCTTGAACGGAGTCTGGTTATGAAGCTTATGCAAACGGTAACGACGTCGATCCTGCTTGCGACGTTGCTCAGCGCCTGCGAATCCGCGGAGGAGCCCGATCGCGTCGTCGGCGAACTCGCATCCGACAGGTTGGAACTTACGGCTGAGTTCGCCGAACCTATTCTTGAAATCACCAGCGCCGAGGGCGATGCGGTTGGCGCCGGCCAGGCGCTGGTGCGGCAGGATGCCAGGCGCGCAACTGCGCGACTCGCTCAGGCAGACGCGTCATTATCCCAGCACCAGGCACGCCTTGGCGAGCTCGTGCGTGGTCCCCGCAAGGAGCAGGTAGCGTCGGCAAGAGCCAACGTTGATGGCGCGGCGCAGGAACTCGCGTTTCGGCAAAGCGAACTCAAGCGAACCCGTGAAGTGCACGAGAAAGGTCTTGCCTCCGCCGAGCTCCTGGACAGCACGAAGGCGGCGCTGGATACCGCGACAGCGAATCACCGCGTGGCGCTCGCGGCGCTCGAGGAGCGCCTGGCAGGCACTACCGTCGAGGAACTCGAACAGGCGGAGCAGGCCGTAGCGCAGGCGGCCGCGGTGCGCGACAGCGCGCTGGTTGACCTCGAACGGCACACGCTGACTTCGCCCGTCGATGGCATCCTGGATAGTCGAATCCTGGAGCCCGGCGAGCGGCCGGCGCCGGGCCAGCCGGTTGTCGTAGTACTGGGCGGGAGCCAGCCCTACGCGCGCGTCTATGTCCCCGAAGCGCTGCGCGTTCACATACGTTCTGGCACTGAAGCGCGTATCTACGTCGACGGCATCTCCGCGGCGATTGCCGGTCGCGTAAGGTGGGTCTCCAGTGATCCCGCGTTTACGCCGTATTACGCCCTGACCGAGCGCGATCGCGGCCGAGTCTCCTACGCCGCCAAAGTCGACATCGCCGAGGAAATGGAGCGGCTGCCTGATGGGGTACCCGTCGAAGTTGAATTCGTCATTACAGGACGCGAATGATGTCATCGGCGTTCGCCATCGAAGCACGCGGTCTCAGCAAGGATTTCGGCAGTTTGCGCGCGGTAAGTGCGCTCGATCTGAACGTGCCGCGTGGACAGATTTACGGCTTCCTTGGGCCGAATGGCTCCGGCAAGTCGACGACGATCCGCATGCTGTGCGGACTATTAACGCCCACGGAAGGAACTGCGCTCGTCCTCGATACGGCTGTGCCCGGCGACACGAGGGCGCTGAAACCGAAGATCGGCTACATGACGCAACGGTTCTCGCTGTTCGGCGACCTAACCGTCATGGAGAATCTGCAGTTCATTGCCGAAATATATTCCTATCCCGCTGCAGACCGCGCGCAACGCATTAGCGAGCTGCTTGACCGTTACGACCTTCTGCAACAAAAAGCGCAGCTAGCCGGCACTTTGAGCGGCGGGCAGCGCCAGCGGCTTGCGCTGGCCTGCGCGGTGCTGCATCACCCCGAGCTGCTGCTGCTCGATGAACCGACCAGCGCCGTAGACCCGCAGAGTCGCCGCGATTTTTGGGAAAACCTGTTTCGCCTCGCCAGCGGCGGCACGACGATACTTGTGTCGACACACTATATGGACGAAGCGGAGCGCTGCCATCGACTCGCTATTCTCGACCACGGCGCCAAGGTTGCCGATGGCACACCGCAGGAGCTGCAGGCGGCGACCGGTATGCAAGTCATCGAGGTGACGGCCGACGACCCTTACAAGGCACAGACGACGATCCACGACCTCGAGGAGGTAGCCAGCGTAACGCAGCTCGGCGTGCGACTCCGGGTACTCATTCCAGAACGCTATGAACGACCGCTGCAGCGCGTCGAGGCAGCACTCGAGGCACAAAACATCCGGGCCAAAGTGCAGCTCAGCCAGGCGACGCTTGAAGACGTGTTTGTCGCCGTTACCCTGAAACCGAAGGGATCGTCGATATGATGTCGCTGTCACGTATCATGGCGATTGTAAAAAAAGAGGTGCGCCAGCTACGCCGCGACCGGCTCACTTTCGCCATGGTTGTCGGTATGCCGGTGCTACAGATGCTGCTGTTCGGCTACGCGATCAACACTGACGTCAGGAACCTCAGGACCGCCATCGTCGACCAGGCACAGACGCACCTGTCACGACAATTCATTGCCGAACTCAGGCAAACACAGATTGTCGACATCGTCGAATCCGTGCAGACCGTGACAGTGGCCGAAGACCTGCTGCGCAGCGGCCGAATCTCGATCGGCGTTGTCCTGCCGGCCGATTTTGATCGCCGCATTGCCCAGCGCTCGCGCAGCGCGGTGCAGCTGCTCGTCGACGGCACCGACCCGACCATTCTGGGCGTCGCCAACCAGCTGAGAAGCATACCGTTTGACTTCGACGTCACCCCGCCAGCTGCGAGGTGGCAGCTTGTCGAAACCCGTCCGTACTACAACCCCGAGCGCCGTTCGCCGGTCAACATCATTCCGGGCCTGATGGGCGTGATACTCACGATGACAATGATCCTGTTCACGGCGGTTGCGCTGGTTCGCGAACGTGAGCGCGGCAACCTGGAACTGCTGATCAATACGCCACTAAGCTCGACCGAACTGATGGTCGGCAAAGTGATTCCTTATATTGTTATAGGCCTGCTGCAGCTCGCACTGATCCTCGGCGTCGGCAGGCTGCTGTTCGATGTGCCGGTGCGCGGTAGCATCATCGAGCTTTACCTCGCCGCGACGGCCTTCATAGCGGCCAATCTCGCTCTTGGGCTGCTGATTTCGACCGCCGCGAAAACCCAGTTTCAAGCCATGCAGATGATGGTCTTCATCCTTCTGCCTTCCATCCTGCTGTCGGGCTTCATGTTCCCGTTCGATGGGATGCCAAGCTTCGCCCAGTATATTGGCGAGGTGCTGCCAAACACACACTTCATCCGGCTCACGCGCGGCATCATGCTCCGCGAGGCGGGGCTCGGCGAGATGCTGCCCGATCTTTTGTACCTGGTTGGCTTCACGCTGGTCGCGATGATCATCGCCGTAACGCGATTCACAAAACGGCTGGACTAGCCGAATTGCCCGTGTGCCCGGCGCGACCGGGCCTCGATTCAATGCAAACGCTCGCAAAACGAAGCTCTTTCTGGTCCAATCACCGCACATGACGACACAAAACGAACCAACACCGACAGTTTTTATTGTCGATGACGACGCGGCGATCCGATTCGCCATGCAGGCCCTGATGGATTCCGTCAACCTGGACCACGAAATTTTCGGCTCTGGCGACGAATTCCTCGAGAAGATGACCGATCAGCGGCCGGGATGCCTCGTGCTCGATATTCGTATGCCCGGCCTGGGCGGTCTGGAGTTGCAGGAAGAACTGATCAAGCGCGGTAACACGCTGCCCATCATCTTCATCACGGGCCACGGCGATGTTCCGATGGCTGTCGACGCGATGCAAAAAGGTGCGGTCGACTTCATCCAGAAACCGTTTCGGGACCAGGAGCTGCTGGACCGTATTCGCGAAGCCCTGGCAACGGACGAAGAGCGCCGGGTTGCGCAACAGCACCATGCAGAAGTCGCCGGTCGCCTCGACAGGCTGACGAATCGTGAGCGCGAAGTTTTCGACCTCGTCGTCACGGGCAAACCAAACAAGGTAATCGCTTATGAACTGGGCGTCAGTCAACGGACCGTTGAGATTCACCGCGCCCGGGTGATGGAGAAGATGCAGGCAAGATCACTGGCTGATCTCGTCAAGATGCATATGACGGCCTGAGGTTATATTCGACCTTAGGGACTACGGGCGTGCCCGACGTCGCTCATCAAACTCCGCGCACTCGATGCATTCATCCGCGTACGGATAGGCTTTCAGGCGCCCTTCATCGATAGGCAAAGCGCACTCGATACAGATGCCAAAGTCGCCGGTGTCCATTCTTTTTAGCGCCGCTGAAATCTTGACAATCTCTGTTCGCGCCTCATTGCCCAGCGCATCGACGACCTCATTGTCTTCCTGCTGCTTGGCGCGCTCTTTGGAATCCGCTTCGTAACCACGCCGGAGATTTGCCGTGATCTTCGCCAGACGCGCAGCCAGCTCTTCCTTCTTCTGGTTTAGCTCTGCACGCAACGCTTCATGTGATGCGGCCGACATGACGTCTCCTTTAGTCAGGACCGTGTTCATGTAATACCAAAGCGCGCTGCTGCGAAATTAGTAAATCCACCTACGAAGAAATAAGTAGTAACCGATAGCCGCTAGGGATGTCGACTTATGGAAAGCAAAACCGCCCCGCGTATGCTCAGGGGGAAAGCGGGACAACCCTGCAAATGACGCGTCAGGTACGACAATGAAAGAAATAGAGAAGATACTCGCCGTCATCGATCCTACGGCAACCGAGCAACCGGCGATGAACCGTGCCGCTTGGCTGGCCAAACGATGTGGCGCCGAGCTCGAACTACTCGTCTGTTATTACAATGAATACTTGAGCGGCGACCGGCTGTTCGATTCGCCGTCGCTGGAGAAAGCCCGCGACGAAGTCATTCAGGGCCATGAGAAGTACCTCGAGACGCTCGCCGAGCCGCTGCGTGCCGGCGGCATCGTGGTAAAGACCTCGGCACGATGGGGCCACCCGCTTTACGAGGCTATCGTCAGGTCGGCGCTGGACAGTAAGGCCGACCTGGTGGTGAAAGACACGCACCACCATTCTGCAGTCGCCAGGGTGCTGCTGACCAACACGGACTGGAACCTGATTCGAACCTGCCCGCTGCCACTGTGGCTGGTCAAGCCACAGGAACTTGCGGCGGCACCGGTGTTCGTCGCAGCAATAGACCCCATGCACCAGCATGACAAACCTGCTGCCCTTGACGATGAAATCCTGCACATCAGCAAGTCACTGTCCGGCAAAACCGACGGCGACCTGCATGCCTTCCATTCCTATGATCCGCGAATCGCCGTAGCAACCGCCACGGCAAACGCCTACATCCCGGTGTCCCTGCCCTTCGATGAGATCGAACAGCAGATGCACGAGGATCATCAGAAGCGATTCAAGGAGATCACCGATTTCCACAAGATTGAGGACGGCAAAGCACACTTGGTTGCCGGCCTGACGCACGAAGAGTTGCCGTTGATTGCAGAGCAGCTGAAGGCCGATGTCGTGGTGATGGGGGCCGTCGCGAGGAATCGCTGGAAACGCCTGTTTATCGGCGCAACAGCGGAACGCACGCTGGAACACCTGCCGTGCGATCTGTTAATCATCAAACCTGACTGGTTTCAGACACCCGTCAACCTGCACAGTCACGAAGCCGCTTGATTCCTACCAGGATCGATTCGCCGGAGCATCACAGGCTCCGGCGCGGCACCGTGCATGGCCCCCGACATCGCACCGTGTGACATGATCTCCCTGCCGTGACTTACCTGCTACTGAGACAATTGCACACACTTTTGGCTGTCATCACCATCGTTGGCTTTCTATTGCGTGGCTACTGGATGCTTACGGGCTCGGACAAGTTGCAGCAACCCATTACCCGCATTGCTCCACATGTGGTGGATACGGCTTTTCTGTTTTCTGGTGTAGCGATGCTGCTCACTATTTCGCTCAACCCGCTTTCACAAAGCTGGCTGGTCGCGAAGTTTGCTGGCTTGGTACTTTATATACTGCTGGGGAGTGTCGCTATTCGGCGCGGACCAACGTTGCGAATCCGTGCACTCGCCTTCGTTGCCGCTGTATCCGCCTACGCATATGTCGTTGGCGTAGCACTGGCGAAGTCTCCTGCCAGCTGGATTCGTTACCTCACCTGACGGCAAGTTGCGGCTGCAGGCCTTGCTGATACCACTGCTAGTCTTGCGGCACTTCGCCGATACGAATCGCTTCGCGCGCGGCCAACAGCAACCTGTTCGTGTCGACCGGCTTGCTCATCAGCGTGCAGTTGTCGAGCATTCGTGCATCTTTGACGACTTTGGATGTATCGCCGCTGACTATGAATGCCGGAATCTCCATCTCGAAAAACTCTCGAATGGCGCTGACTGCCTCGACACCCGTTGATCCATCCAGCAAGTGAAAGTCGGAAATCAGTAGCTTCGGTACTTCGTCCAAATGCCTGATCAGTGCCTTCGTTTCGGTCGCCGATACCGCGGACGCGACGCGAAAACCCTCCGCCTCGAGCAACAGGCCCCAGGCATTGGCAACATTGACGTCATCCTCGATCAGGATAATCAGGCCAGCGGCGGGCGTATCGACTTCGGTCGAAGCAACGACCGCTTCGGCGTTTTCCTCGACAGCGTTCGCGATCAACGGTAGCTCGACACTGAAGCACGACCCCTTGCCAACATCCGACGTAACCTCGATGTGCAGCTGCAGCAGATCGCCCAGGCGCTTTACGATAGCCAGCCCAAGACCGAAGCCCTCCTTGCTCGCGCCCGGCGTTTTGCATTGATGGAACTCACTGAAGATCGCCTCGAGCTGATCCTTTTCGATACCAATGCCCGTATCAATCACTTCGACCCGGCAATTGCCGTCTTTCTCGACACACCGAAGCGTGACCCGCCCTTTTTCGGTATAGCGAATCGCGTTGGACACGAGGTTTTGTATAACCTCGGCCAACAGATTCGGGTCGCTATTGACGAATCCGTCGGTCGACGATGACGAAAACTCCAGGCCGTGGTGCTGCGCCTGCCGCGCAGACTCGTCGGACAGACGGTCAATAAGTCGCCGTATCGGGAACTCCTCGAGGTCCGGCGCAACCGCACCTGCGTCAAGCCGACTGATGTCCAGCAGGGAATTGAGCAGATTGGTCATCGCCGTCAATGAGTGTTGTTGATAGTCGATCATTTCGAGGGCACGTTCGTCGCTCACGGTACGCCGCAGCGCACCGTTCAGCAGGCTTAGCGCCTGCACCGGCTGGCGAAGATCATGACTGGCCGCAGCCAGAAACGCGCTATTGGCCTTATTGGCTCGTTCCGCTTCCTGACGTGCGGCAACGATTTCGTCCTCCATGCGCTTGCGTTCGGTCACGTCGCGTATGACGCTGGAAACGAAGCGACGGCCATCGGTCATTACCGGGCTCAGGCTTATCTCAACCGGAAACTCACTATTATCATTGCGCTTTGCAACGAGTTCGAAGCCCTCCCCCATGGGCCGCAATTTCGGGTCTGCTATGAAGGTCTGTCGGTGCGAGTGGTGCCGATCTCGAATGCGCTGGGGCAACAGCATTTCAATCGCCTGCCCCAGCATGTCGTCACGCCGATAGCCGAACATCGCCTCCGCCTGCGCGTTGACGACCGCAATCTTGCCGTTCTCATCAATGATGATCATGGCATCCGGAGCCGATTCCAGCAGCTGGCGGAAGTACGCTTCGGAGTCCTGAGTCGTTCGAGTTGCTCGAATTGTGCTCGTCACGACGAGTCCGTCGTCGGTTTCGATGGGACTCAGGCCCACTTCGGCCCGAAACGAGTGACCATCCTTGTGGCGGCCATAGATTTCCAGGCCAGAGACCATCGGCCGGCCCCTCGGGGCATTGTGGTAGGAATCGCGCAGGCCCTGATGCTGCGCGCGCTGCTGATCCGGGACCAGGATCTCCACCGGCTCGCCAATCAGCTCATCGGCGTCATAGCCGAACAGCTTCTCCGCCGCCTGATTGGCAAGCAGAATTTGCCCTCGCGCATCCGAAATAATCGTCGCGTCCGGCGAGGCATTCAATATTTCGCTAACGATACCGGCCGGCAGCGGAATTTTCTTCATGGACTTTTTCAGCAAGCAAACGGCTCCTGATTATAGGTCTTTCCGGCCGCTTATCAGGACATTTGTTTCGTTATCAGTGCCATACGTATCGTCCCCTATACGTTGCAAGAGACCACCTTGCTACGCTGCGACACCAGCACGAGGCAGCTGGGCGGGCGGTTTTGTGGGTATCGAATCGGTGGCCGGCAGGCATCCTGGCCGCGCCTCGCCGCTACCTTAAATCCCAAACGCATCTATAACGCATCTATAAGGGGTCCTTACGTTGGACAAAGCAGCTTCTTACAACGACACGGTAGTGCGCCAGTTTTCGCTCATGGTCGTGGTCTGGGGTATCGTCGGCATGCTGGTCGGCGTACTACTTGCCGCGCAGCTGATCTGGCCACAACTCAACTTCGATGTGCCTTTCCTGACCTACAGCCGGCTGCGGCCACTGCACACCAACGCAGTTATTTTCGCTTTTGGCGGGTCAGCGCTATTCGGAACAGCGTACTACGTGGTGCAGCGAACCTGCCATGTGCGGCTGGCATTCGACAAGCTGGCCGCGTTCACGTTCTGGGGCTGGCAGCTGATTATCGTGCTCGCCGCCATCACACTGCCACTTGGAATCACCCAGTCCAAAGAATACGCTGAACTGGAATGGCCTATCGACCTGTTGATCGCGGTCGTCTGGGTGGCCTTCGCCATCGTTTTCTTCACCACGATCGCGAAACGTCGTGTGAAACACATTTACGTCGCCAACTGGTTCTACGGCGCGTTCATCATCACGATTGCCGTGCTGCATATCTTCAACAACCTGGCGCTCCCGGTTTCGCTGTTCAAGTCCTACAGCATCTACACCGGTGTAGTCGATGGCATGATGCAGTGGTGGTACGGCCATAACGCAGTCGGGTTCTTCCTGACGGCCGGCTTCCTCGGCATGATGTATTACTTCGTGCCCAAACAGGCGGGCAGACCGGTGTATTCGTATCGACTGTCGGTCATACACTTCTGGTCGCTGATCGCAATCTACATGTGGGCTGGTCCTCACCACCTGCACTACACGTCGCTACCGGATTGGGCACAGACGCTGGGCATGGTGTTCTCAATCATTCTGCTGGCACCGTCCTGGGGCGGCATGATCAACGGCGTCATGACACTGTCCGGCGCCTGGCATAAGTTGCGTTCCGACCCGGTCCTGAAGTTCATGATCGTTGCATTGTCGTTCTACGGCATGTCGACTTTCGAAGGGCCGATGATGTCAATCAAGACGGTCAACGCGCTGTCACACTATACGAACTGGACGATCGGTCACGTTCACTCTGGTGCCCTAGGCTGGGTAGCCATGATGACGATCGGCTCGTTGTATTCGCTCTTTCCGCGGCTCTATAACCGTGACGGCATGTACAGCACGAGATTGATCGATGTGCATTTCTGGACGTCGACTATTGGTGTTGTGCTGTACGCGGTATCGATGTGGATCGCCGGCGTGACGGAAGGCCTGATGTGGCGCGCCGTCAATGACGACGGCACCCTGACCTACTCGTTCGTCGAGTCGCTCAAGGCCGTACATCCCTACCACTATTTCCGACTCCTTGGCGGCCTGCTGTTCCTTGGCGGAATGCTGATCATGGCTTACAACGTCTGGAAGACCGTAAGCGACAAGAAACCGGTGCCCGTCGCGGTACTGGATCCGGCGTAAGAGGGAGCCTAAGTAATGCGTCACGAGACGATTGAAAAGAGCCTGAACCTGATGATGGTGCTGATTGTTATCGCGATCAGTATCGGTGGTCTGGTCGAGATTGTGCCACTGATGTTCAGCGCCGATGCGAACGAACCGGCGGAGGGCATCGAGCCTTACAGCCCGTTGAGGCTGGCCGGCCGCGATATCTATGTCCGCGAGGGTTGCTACAACTGCCACTCGCAGATGATTCGCCCGTTTCGCAGCGAAACGGAACGCTACGGTCCATTCACGACGGCCGGTGAGACGGTCTACGATCGGCCCTTCCAGTTTGGCTCCAAGCGCACCGGCCCCGATCTCGCACGCGTTGGAGGTCGCTACAGCGACGACTGGCACCGCCTGCATCTGACTGATCCTCGCGCACTGGTGCCTGAATCGAACATGCCGGGCTACCCGTGGCTGCTGGAAAACACAGTCGACCCGGACTTGATAACGACCAAGCTGAAAGCGCTGCGATTCCTCGGTGATCCCTATACCGAAGAGCAGATCGCCGGCGCAGCGGCCGCGGTGCGGGGTCGCTCAGAGATGGAAGCGATGATCGCCTACCTGCAAGAGCTGGGCACCAACCGCCGCGACAGGAGGTAGGCCCTGATGGACGTCAACGACCTTCGCGGCATTCTTACCGCCGTCATATTTTTCGCCTTCATTGGAATCTGGGTATGGGCCTGGAGCAGCCGACGCAAGGCGGAGTTTGATGCTTCCGCGGCCCTGCCGCTGGAAGAAGACCACCCTATTTCTAATAACGAGCGGGAGAACATCTGATGCCTGCATTCTGGCACTGGTTCGTTG